>JBMOJD010000091.1:0-12603 GCA_049317025.1 Fimbriimonas sp.
CGTTGTTCGTCAGAAGCCCACGGTTCATCCCCACGGGTGTGGGGCGGTTTCCTGAATGGTCGTCGCCTTGCGCTCTTTGGCCGGTTCATCCCCACGGGTGTGGGGCGGTTATCGGCAAGAACTGCCGACCAGATGCGCGCAGACGGTTCATCCCCACGGGTGTGGGGCGGTTGTTGTCGTCGGCCATGGCCACGATGTCGCCATCGGTTCATCCCCACGGGTGTGGGGCGGTTACTACGAATCGGGTGAATCTTACACTATTCGGTTGTCAAGGGACGCACCTTCACGACTTGGGGTGCTTGGCGATCAGGGTCAGACCGTCAAAATCGATGGGGTAGCGAATAGGGTCGCCGAAGGATCGGATCGAGAAGCCCTGTTCGGTTCTGGTGGTGAAGATCATGAGTCCACTGGCACTACCAGCTTTCTGCTCTAACTTCTCCCAAAGCAGGTCGCGCACTCGGGCTGGCAGATTTCCCACGAAGACCCCCGCCTTAGGTTCGATCATCCAACGCGTAAGTTCTCCGCGAACTCCAGGCTTCAGAGATGTTGTTACCAAGACGACCATCTAGGCTTCTCCATCCCATAGGGGTGCTGGCAAAGCGGGGTCATCGTCATAGATCATGGGCTCGATAGGGTCGGGATCTTTGCCGAAGATGAGCATCAGATCGTTTGCCACACGCTCCATAAAGTTGGTTTCGCGAAATCGGTCCCTCATTTTGAGGCGGACCCGGCGGTCCAGCTGCTCGGCTTCCGATGCTGCCTCGGTGAAGGCAACTGGCACGGCGATCTCAAGCTTGTAGAGGTCGGCAAGGTCATAGACGAAGGAGAGCTGTTTGCCGGTGTGGATGAAACCAAGCGCGGCACTGAAGCCCAGCGAGAGGATGGCCGCATGGCAGACGCCATACAGACATGCGGTCGCAGCAGAGAGGGCCCGGTTGGCAGGGTCCGCCCCTTGCCAAACGTTGCGGTCATAGTTTCGCCCTTCCCACTTGATCCCGCATCGATCAGCCATTTGGGCATACGCCGTTCGCACTCGGTATCCCTCTTTGCCCCGAAGCTGCTCTATCGACATTTCCGGGCTGATGGGTTCGTCGAACCGCATCTGGTAGAGCTGACGCACCACCGCGAGTCTTTTGACGGGGTCGCTGACGAGTGCGGCTTGGCGAAGGAGCCTTTCGCTGGAGTGGGAACCGCCGGTACCGAACGCATAGAGCCGAACGCACTCTTCGCCAACCCAAGCGATCAGGCAGTTGTTGCGGCTCAGGATATCGACGGCGGCATGGGTGAGCGTGGTTCCCGGGCCAAGCATAAGGAGAACAATCTGTGCGACAGGAATAGCGACCGATCCACTTTCTTGGTGGAGGATGATGCTGTTGGTATCCCGCTCCACCACCGCATGCTCGACATAGAGGTAGCTAAGCCGGTCACGGAACTTGGGCAAGTAGTGGAGGTCAGTGGCCATGATGAGCGGACCTATTGTCCCTGAGCACGACCTAAGTCAGCTTCGCTAACTCGGTGCTGCCATCCCTTCTTCTTAGCAGATGACTCTTGCGGTGCTGGCTCGCCAATGAACAACAAACGCTCGGGGAACTTTCCACCAGTGATGTACGTGTCGTTATTCAGCTCAAACCGCGTAATCTCTACATCGGTGCTGTTTTCCAGCCCAAGCATGGTGATGTTCAGGTCTAGGCCCGGAAGGTCGAGAAGGCTCTCTATACCGTAGGCAGCACCGATGAGCTTTATCTCTTCAACATACATTCGCTTCTCGATCTCAAAGGTCTTTCGGTCGATAGAAATCACCAGATGGGAACGCAAGCCAGTGGAGATTAGCCGGTTGCCCGTTCGAGCCGTCGAGTCCACAACTGCGAATGGAGCATCTCCCTTCAGAGCGACACTTCGAGGAAGTGGAGGCGTGCCCGAGACTCCACTCAATTCCACAAGCAATGCTTCGCTGAATAGTCCAAATCGAATGAGATTTGGTGCGGCGGCATCGATTTCCGTGATTTTTGAAGGTTGATAGATGAGTAACCGCTGGGGTGTTAGTGCCCAACTCTTGTCTTGGCTCTGAACAACAGCATTCCTCTCACGGGGCGCAGCTCGTCGTATCCGCTCCTGCCAATCTCGTTCCAATTCGACGGCTAAGCGGACGGCTTCTCGACCAAACTCCTGGCTCTCTTTCCCGGTGAATCTGAAGAGTGCGGTCATTCCTGTGGGGCGGAAGGGCTTGCTTCCCCGGCGCACGTTGAAGGCCGTCACATCGAGCTTGTCGAGCGACTGCTTTTGACCCCGGGCGACACCCTTGAGGGAAGAAATCGTTCCAATCAGTTTCTCATTTGCCCTTTCAACGTCCCCCTTGATGACGGTGGCCGTTCCCTTTACCTCTTCGACACCTTTCACCAAGTTCTTCGACTCGTTGAGAATGGCAGTTAAGGTGGCATCCAGCTTCTCTTGCTGCTCCTTCAGTTCTTTCTCCTTTTCGCCTTGCGCTTCGTCCTTTATTGCTTGATCCTTGGCGGTAACCACCTCCTGCCAAGTGGAAAGTGCGAATGCGATCATTACAGACAGAACAGTCAGCCAGCCCTTCACAGAGAAGATCCTCGGAGGTGCTTCCTTCTCGCCTTCGTCAGCTTTCTTCTTGGTCTGCCTTGATTCGACCCTAGCGACAAGCACAACAAAGACTAAGCCGATGACTCCGGCAACTATCTTCAGCCAAAAGATGAATCCCATGTCTTTCACACAATCGGAGCCAAGCTTAGCAATCCAAATCCATACGCCTTCTGCGGCCCGATGCCGTTCCGCACGGCTTCACGAAGTTTCTCAGGGTCGGTGACAACGAGGATGCCGTTGAACTGCACGGCCCCGAGGGGTTTTTCGTCCTTCCCACCCTTGGATTCGAACCAGTAGATGCGGTCAAAGGCGACGTCTTGGACTTCAAAGCCGTTCTCGTCAGCCTTGCGCCTAAGCCAATCGAAGATCTCGTCCTTCGTCTTCAACGACTTTCGCTTGCCCTCGTCTGGATGGCCGGTTTCGCCGATGCGCTTGCTGGGTCGGCAACGCAGGCGAAACCTGAGGAGGAGTCCAACACGGAGGGCGCCAAGCTCGATCAACTTCGGTTCGTCTAGCTGCCTGACGTAACCCTCGTGGGTTTCAAGACGGCTCCAATCCGGCGCAACGAGGCTCTGCACGATGACGTTAAGCTCGCCCGGCCGGTCGCCATCGGCACGAAACAGGATCCGCGCCTCATCCGGTTCCGCGAATGCCTTGCAGATCGTTCGGTGGAGCTCATAGGGATGCTCCGCCTCGCTCCGCGCCTGTGGATGCTTTGCGTTGAGGACTATTCGGGAGAGGTACACGGTGGATCCACCTCCAGGTAGCGGCACGAACGAAACTCATACATGCGAAGAGGGTTGACTCTTAGCGCATCTTGACGCTCAAAGTTGCCTTGCGGATCCTCGACAAAGGCGGCAAGTCGCCCGGCGAGGGCACTCTTGTGTCGGGGCAGTTCGGATAGAGCTGCTTCAATCTCCACATAGCTTGGCGCTTTCCGTACGAGAAAGGGCCGAGTCGCAGGACAGTTCTTGCGACCTAAGTATAGTGGCCAAACGGGATCGCTTAGCCGAGCTCTACACTCTCCGATCAGGTCGGCAGGACCGCCAAGGGCCACCAGGAAGACTGCGTCGTGAAGGTAGTCCCGAGGAGAGACAATGGTATGTGGCCCATGCTCGAGCGCGGTCTTGAGGGTTGTTGCGGTGCCGCCACTGTGCTTGAATCCGCCCGCTGCGGTTCGATGGTAGCCGGTCACGGTGTGATAGTCGGTGGCCACAATGCCTGCCCGATCAACCCTGACGCCAAACCTGAGTTGTTCGTCCATCTCGACCAAGCGAGCATCATCCCGTTCTAATCCACGAGCTGCGCCCAAGAGTCCGATTACGCCCGACTTTGTTGGTTCCAATCCGGTATCCCGAACGTCCCAGCGCGAGCGCGTTCCCCACGACTGCATCGGTCCCTCCAGCCAAAGCAAAAGGACTTCATTCGGCACCGACCACCACCTTCTCGATTTCGTCAAGGATGGAACTCAGAGACGTGGCCGACGTTGTCTGAAGGATTTCGAGGTCGTGCTTAGATAGCAGCCAGCGGCCTCTTGCGTCCAAACCGTACATCTGGGACAAGGTCTCGGCTTCTTCCTTTAGCTTGTCGGCGGAGTTTCTTTCCAATCCGTTGCCCTTCTTCGGATCGATCGGGACTGAAAAGGCATTCGCGTAGCTCACAGGTAGGTTGCGGTCGCGCACCTCAATCCAAACCAAACTTGGAGGTTGGTGGGCAGCAAACGAATTCTGCTTTCCGCTTGGCGTCACTCGGCACGCCGACTCGATGAGAGCACGCACGGTCTTTGCCGCCGTTTCGCGGGCGTTTGCCACGTCTTCGTCCGTCGGCTTCTTCTTGAAGGCTTTGCCGGTGAGATTGTCCACGAGACCGTCGACGTGAATGTTGAAGTACTTGTAGTAGCAGGCAGAGTTGAACTCGACGTCGCCAATCATGTCGGCACCACCACCCGCTTCGTCATCAGAGGAACGCTCGAGGTCATCGACGGCGGTGTAGTAGTCGAATTCATGGTCGATTTTGTGGGTGCTGATGGCATGCGCAAATTGGCTGGAAGCCTCCACGTTCAAAAACGCTTCACTCGTCACCATTCGACCGAAGAGCGAGATATCTACAGCAAAGGGCCTTCCGCCTTTGTCTTCAGCCTCCTTCTGCAGATCCTTGGCTGCGACCTTCTCGAAAGCTGCGGCATCCTTGGCCTTGCGAGCTGCTGCCAGGACTACCTCGGTCACGGCTGACACATCGTCGTCACTGAGAAACATTGTCTGAGCGGTACGGTAGTGCCCGCTCGCGTTTGGCTTTGTCTCCTTGCCCTCATCGGTTCCGAATCCGCTTGCCTTCTTGGCACCGATTTCCGCTAGCTCATCCGAAAGGCCAAGCTCCTTCAGTTTGGTTCGCACGAGCTCCGGCAAGCTACGTGTACGCCTCGCAAGTTGCCCCTCAAGCAGGTCAGCAAAGATCGCCGAACGACGGATGCTTCTCTTTATGCATTGGCTCGAAATGCGGGCTCGCTTGTAGCCGCCGAAGACGGCTTCTTTCGGGCTGCCGGTATCGTCCCGATTGAGGTTGCTCGGGGCATGGTTCTGTAGGATGTGTACTTCGATAAGCATGGTTAGTTCTCTCGCTCGGGGTTGGTCGTGGCGTCTCCGGGACGCTCATTGGCAAAGTAAGATCGGGCCCACGCTTTTTGAACCCACTTGTCCGGTGAGTTCCAAGATCGGAGGTGCTTCAGGAGTTCGGGCCAATCGACTCCGACATTCTCTGAGGCGGCGTAGCGCACCATTTGGCGAAGCCGATACGGGAGGTCGCCATCGCCAGTGCGAGGGTCGAACTCGGAGTCGAGCAGAATGTGAAATCTGCGCCTTATGGAATCACTGTCCGTTCCTTGGATCGCGCGTTTCCACGTGATGCCAAAGTTGCCTTCCAGGGAATGGCTCTTGCTACTGATCACCGACGTCTTGTATTGGGCCAAGAGGCTTGCAGTCAGGAACGCGGTGGGTTCACTCGCAACGCCATAGATCAACCCATGTAGCCACGGGCATCGCCCCTCCACAGGATTTCGCTCGCCGCATCCCCTCCTCAGTGCGGCGAGTTCGCCAGGGTTGAGTCGCTCGATGCGGTCAATGAAGGCTTGTTCCTTGGTCGGTTCCGTCGTTGTCATAAGAGGTACTTCCTTAGCCCGCTAGAGAGCCAGACGCGGGCCTTCACTTGTCTCTCAAATGCGTCCGCGTCGGAATCGAATCCGTTGGCAATATCATCAAACTGTTCGCTTGCTACTCTAGCGGCGGCATTTCGCCAATGGGTTCGATTTCGCTCAGTTTCGCGGGCTTGATCAGCTGAGCCTCGCTTCGAGTAGTAGGAAACGAGATCCCAGTACCTGCCCTCCATTGCTATCCAGAACGCGGCTGCGGCTCTTTGGCTGGCCTGTTTCAGCATCTTCTGCAAGTCCTTGTCCTTCTTCTTTGCCGATCGGGGCTGAAGACGCTGTATCGATCTGAGAAGCAACTTCGCCATGTCCTCAGCAACCTGCATTTCGGCATGCATCTCGAATGCATAGGACTCGGAATCAGCAAGGTTCAAGGGTGTTGGTAAGCAGCTCCTTAGCCACTGATCGCAGTTCGCCTGATCGGTAACGAGAGCTACTACGAGGATGCGCTGAATCTGTGTGACTTGGGAAGCAACATCAATCACGTCAGGTCTTCTGATTTGGCCGGTTAGTGAGGCTTCGTTCGTATGCTTTGTGCTCAGCAAGGCTAGCGGTGCAAAGTCTCGCCAGACCGCTCTTCCAAGGGTTGCCTGGATTGGATCGAAGCTTCTTGCCTCCGAGGAAGCGCGACCTGCCTTGACCGCATTCTTCTGCCTTCCCTCAAGCTCTTTGGCACTTAGAAACTTGTAGGCAACTGCAGGGTCACGCCACTCGCCTGTCAAAATCTGTGCGAATGAGTAGTCAACGACTTTAGAGAGCGACCCATCTTCAGTCCGCAAGTGCACTCGGCGTGCCCTCCAAGTCAGGCCCTCTAGGGTTGTAGCGCACGGCCTTCTGCCTACCGGGTCGTCCGTCCTTCTCCAAGGCACGCCATGCGTGTCGAGTTTATTGACTTCGGACGGTACAACGAGAGGAAGATTCATGCTCAGTGTTTCAAATAGTGAGTTGCCAAGCGGCACCACGTAGTACGAGCTAGCGCCTCCCGGAGATGTCCCGTATCCACGACCACCTTGGGGGCTGAAAGGGGCAATAGAGGTTAGCTCTCTCGCGGCAGCTTTAGTGTCGCTGCCGATAGAGTCGTGGCTAAAGTGATGCCAGTGGACAGCTCCAGCTGTCGGGAGAATTGGATTGAGCTTCGCAATGCTCTCAGTTTCTTTCGAGCTGAATACCGTCTGCAGAAAGGGCCTGTCAGGGTGAAAGAGGTCAAAGACATCACCACAGATCTGTACATACTTTTGGATCGACTTCTCGTCAAAGCTTCCCCTTTGGATCAGTTCCCTCAGGTCAATCGGATCCTCTGGCCTAGAATCAGCGACGATCAAGGCGTCCAAGACGAATGCCACCAGGAGCCGATACAGCCCGAATTCGATAATGGGGGATGGGTCTCTTATCTCCCGAACCTTGTGCGCGTTCTGCAAGCAAGGCAGGATGCCAAGCTCTTCGCGCGTTCCGTCAAGGCGGATCACGGGAATCCAGGGCTCGGTCAGGACATCAAAGGTCGGCCTGCTCATGAGGCTTTCCTCGCCAAAAGGCCCAACTCTTGGTCGTAGCGGATTTCGTAGGTGTTCATCCTCTCATCCTGTCCTCTCCAAAGCCCATTATCCGACACTGGCAACAGGAGTAAGCCTTTGAGCCGACCCTCCGCTTCGACTGCTGCCTCGTAGCCCTCAGCTGGGGCAAAGACCGGCAAGTAGCGCGCGATCTTGAGCGAGCGACGATAGAGGTCCTTGATCGCCTTTTTCGAGAGTTCGCCCCTGCTGAGCGTCGCCTGCTCTGCAACAGTGACGAGAACGGTCGTTCGGTCATTGGCACCCAGTCTCGTCTTGGCGCGCCATCCGTTTCCATCGTCGCTGTCGTCACCGGCTGGGGAGTTGTTTACGGGCCGAAAGACTCGCCGACTGGGCTCACTCAGCACCACGTGGGTGCCTTGAGCACTTTCAAGAGCGGTTTCATGAACCCACTCCTCGTCAGCTCGCTTGATGGTCTCCCAGTTGATGTCAGGAACATCCCACCTGTCTTCCCCATAAGTTCGCTCAATCAAAATCCGAAAGTCGTCGGGGAGCCTTGCCGATTCACGGTTGGATAAGAGAGCGACAGTCCTCAACAGCGGTTTGTCGGCATAGACATAGCCCGTCCCGCCGAACTTCACTTCTCCTTTTGCCGGAGTGAGGATATGGAGCACCGGGTCCTGCACCCGTGCTCGGTGTCGATGCAATCGCCCGCTTCTTTGGAGTAGCAGGTCCATCGGGGCGACCTCGCTGACCATGTGATCGAAGTCGACGTCCAGGCTTTGCTCAACTACCTGTGTGGCCACGAGGATGAACTTCTCGGGGCGTTTGGCGGTGTCTTTGCCAAAGAGATCAAGCACTCGGTTCGTTAGGACCTCGCGGTCGGCGGCGGTGAACCGAGCGTGGAAGAGGAGTTTGGGGCAATCGTTCCCCAGTGCCTGGTACACGGCTTGGGCTTGCTTCACCGTGTTCAAGATCACGCAGCAGCATCCTCCCTTCGTCACCAGTTCCAGTGCCTTCTTCGCTGTCCCTGCCGCGTCCCCGAGAAGCCCGATGTGGGTCTCAAGCTTTAGCTCACGAGAGGATGAAGCGACGGCCCTGATACCCCGCGCCTCTTTTCCGGCCTCTGCCACTGTGATCAGTGGGTAAGGGGCCGCCGGTCCCGCGTCGCCGCCCACAGCGCCGTAGGCTTCAATCATTGCCGCCCGCTGCCTCGCGGACAGAGTCGCGGACAACAGAACTACAGGAATCCTGAGGCACGCGCACCACTGCAGAAGTCGGCAGATGATCGCGCTCATGTAGGCGTCATAGGCATGCACTTCGTCGATCACCAGCACCCGGTCGGCAAGACCGAAGAGGCGCAGGAAACCAAACTTGACGTGCATCCCCGCGAGCATCGCCTGGTCCACTGTGCCAACTCCATGGGCGGCGAGCATCGCCCTGCGGGTCGGGCGGAACCAAGCGGCGGCCCCGTACCGGTCATCGCCTTTCTCGCCGACTTCTGGAGGTGACTCCGATTCCTTGTCGTCGCGCAACCATGCCATGCCGTGCACGAGCTTCGTATCCTCATCGCGACCCAACTTCTTCAGGTACGTGTCGCGGTATCGGCCATGCAGGGAGTCGCTGGTCGCCATCGTCGGCAGCGCCATGTACATGCCGTGGTAACCATAGTCCCGCCACTTCTCAGCCAGAATCCACGCGGCTTCCGTCTTGCCCTCTCCCATCGGGGCCTCGATGATCGCGAGCCCCGGGGCGATCTGGTTCTCAAGCAGCGCCTTTTGGAGCGGCCTAGGAGTTGGGACAACGGCGGCAGGTAGGCCTGGTTGAGTGTCGCGTACAAAGCCTAGCCGCTCGATCCGCTTGGAAGCCACAAGCCTTGCTGCCTCCAGGTATGCGATGGGTTCATTGATGCCGCTGAGCCTAGAATCGGTAAAGAATTCTGTATCACTGGCAATCCAGTCGCACAGCACGATATTTCCTGCCAGCCGCATTCCAAAGGCGCTGTATTCGCTAACCGGCGGCACTTTGGCTCCGCTGAGCCTCAAGGCGGAGATAAGGATTTCGAAAAGATAACTCTGTGCCTCCCGATATTCCGGGCCGACAGGCCTCTCCCCTTCATCCCAATATCCGTGGTGAGCGATAACAGCACGTCCAACCGTATCGGCATCACGTTCGCTCAGACCAAGGGCCTCGCGACTATCTCGAATGAACTTGGCCGAAAGTCGCTCGTGTCGGCACCGGGCATCACAAGGTACAGGAAAGCCTGCTTCTGTGAGCTTAGGAGAAAACTCAGGAACCTGATGCTGAAAAAAAGCATCGGCCTTCCCTACATCGTGCAACCCAACTATCAGAGCTCCCTGCTCTCGCGACCAGCCCCATCGTGCAAGGGGGTTCGGAAGGGCCATGCAAACAGCTGTGGCGTCCAAGAGGTGTTTCCAAAGAGGGTGCCATGGGCTTGACTTTGCCCAAAGCCCTTCGATATCTAGTCTCTTGTGCGACGCTTTGCCGATCATTTCTTCTAGTCCCTGCCAATCAACGCCTCAAGCTATCCCGTGGCTATGTTACGCACTTTTGCGTCTGCGCATACCAGGCCATATTACGTGATGCGCTCCAATTTTGGGTCTCTTGTGCCAAAAAGATTGATAATCATCCTTTGTCTCCGCATGAGCCAGTCTTTGGGATCGCCCCCATTTGCAACCACTCTCTGACTTGATTCGGCAGCAAGCAAAAGTTTCCGCACTTCATCAGCGCATCGAAAGCAGGGGTGGATGGTCCTGAAGTCCCACGCATGGGCTCGGTTTCACGGCAATTGCGGAAGAGAGAATGATTCAGCATGGCAATTTTGCGGGCCAGTGAACTCAATCGCGAAATTCTTAACAAAATTCTTGAAAAAGGTCTTCGGGAATGAAACGAACGTCGCGTATGATGATGACATAGCAGTCATGTTCGGAGAAGTCGCCAAAAGACATATCGCAGCACCACGTGGCTTTCGGCCTTTGCAGAAAGTAACTCACACTGGGCATGCAGGAGTTGAAGGCGATGGCCCCTTTATGATTCTGTCCCTGCATGTTGAGGCAGGCAAAGTAACGGACGCAGGGTTCAAAACGATGGGTTGCCCGTCATCAATCGCTTGTGGAAGTCTGGTTTGCGAGCTGTGCATAGGAAGGCAAACGGATCAACTCGCGAATCTTGATGCGAAGGATTTGATCCTCATTTTAGGTGGATTACCAGAAGGGAAAGAGCACTGCGCGGCCCTTGCCGCGACGTCCCTGAAAGATGCGCTCAACAAGTTGGAGGAGTACTAGTATGCCAAACGGTGGTGTCAGTTGCGCTAACGGGGTCTGCAGTGGCGGCGGTGGCTGGGGAAATGGAGGAGGTGGGGTCATGGTTTACATCGCCTCCCTGGAAACCCCAGTCGGCGCACCCGGCGGTTGCTGTGATCCTGGCGGAAGCTACTGCAACGTCCTTGGTGCAGGTGGATTGCCTGCGCCCTCTTGCCCGAGCTATACCCCATCGTCCTCAGACTTCCCCACCCCCCAGCGACCGAACTTCTGCTTGAGCGTCAACATCGAGTAATGTCATGGAAACCAGGAACTTTGATCAGGCATCTCGCCACCCGTACTTTGCAACCCCGAATCCCATCGATGGTAACCTCGTCGTCGATCCCGAGGTAGAGCTGAAGGTCAAAGGCGGCACGGTCTCTGTTGAGCTGCTCTACAACGCTCGCAGCACGGTCAATGCCGAGTACGGCCAATCTCGCTCGTCAAGCGTGAACGACCAACTTGCCTACCTGGGTGGGTCAAATGCCATCATCACGCGCGGAGATGGTCGCGCTGACGCATTCGTGAAGGGAGCGGTCAGCGGAACCAAAACGACCTTTGATGCTTCTTCCACGGCTTACAGCCCGACGACCCTCATTTACGACAGTGCCACATCCAGGTTCTACGAGGGTTACCCGGACGGTCGGGAGATGGCGTACTACAAGCCGACTGTCTCGGGCAACTATCGGCCCGAGGTCCTCTCGACTCCGACTGGCCTGCGAACCACCTACGCCTATGATGTCATCGGCACAAGGTCCTACCTTCGCTCCATCCAGGAGCCTTCTGGACAAAGGGTTACCTTCAACTACTCAACCGGGACTCCGACCTCGCTGCTTAGCAGTATCGTGGATTGGTCGGGACGGACCTGGACCCTAGCGTACGACGCAAGTCGCTACCTTACAAGCTTTCAAACGCCCCTAGGCTGCACGACTCAGTACACCTACGACAACGCCGGTTCTAGCTCCAAGAAGCTCCATGCCATCGATGATCCTCGCGGTTACCGAACGATCTACATGTACGACACCAGCGACCGCGTGGTTTCCATGGGAGCAGGGACGGCGGTGTGGACCTGGAGCTATTCGCTTGGCGGAGGGCTCTACGGCTCAGCCGTCACCGCGCCCAGCGGGGCCATCACGACCTATGTCCTCGATGCGGATGGCAACATTGCGAATGAGCAAAGGCCGGAAGGGTACACGGTCACCTACTCGTACGACGCGAACAAGCGCCGCGTGAAGGCGGTGGCGGTTGACCGGGTCATCACCAGCCTCGTCTACAACGCAAGGAACCAGGTGACGGTCTCGGAAGATCCGCTTGGCTACCGCACTAGCTTCAGCTACGACGGCAGCAACAACCTCAGCTCGGTCCAGGATGCTTTGGGCAACCTCACCACCTACAGCTATGACGCCGCGCGGAACAAGGTCAGCCAGATCGATGCCCTGAACCGGGTGACATCGTGGACCTATAACAGCGATGGGTCATTGCAGGCGGTCATCGATCCGCGAGGGCTGCGTTTCACCTACACGTACGACACTCCGGGGAACCTCAAGTCCACTCTGGAGATGTACGGCTGGCTTGTCACTCACAACTACGACACCCTCAACCGTCTCACCAGTACTCAGAACCAGTTCGACTACCGCACGTCCTACAGCTATGACGCCGGGGACAACGTAGTCTCGGTGATGAACGCGGTCGGTGACGTCACGACGTACGTTTACGATGGCTGCCTGCGGGTTGCCGAGGTCAGCGGCCTGGGACAACGAACGACGACCACCTATGGTCGCTTCACGAACCCGCTCACCGTGCAGGATGCTCTTGGATTCGTCACCACCTACGGCTATGACAACATGGGCTACCAGACCAGCGCCACTGACCCGTTGGGCCGGGTGAGCACGACGGTTTACGATGCCAGCAAGCGCGTCATCGCTCAGCAGGATGCGCTTGGGTACCTCACGACGTATGCCTACGACTC
>JBMOJD010000092.1:0-12520 GCA_049317025.1 Fimbriimonas sp.
TCCTTCTGGAGCTGATAAAGGCGCATAACGCCCGTCGTCGTCTCTTCACTAACGCCGAGAATGTTCTGCTTGATCCTCGCATAGTAGCCAGGCTTACTGGCCAATCGCCGGCGAATGCTGTTGAAGAACGCGACCTCTTCCTCACTCGTCGGGTTGTCGAGAACACTGGCGTCCTCCTCGGCTCGGCTTCCCAGAAGAACAAGCATCGTCGCATCGCCGCCATCGTCCAGGATCATGTTCGGAGTGCCACCATCCGCCCACTCCATGATGCGGTGAGTGAACTCCCAGTACTCATCGAGGTTCTCACCCTTAAAGGCGAAAACCGGAGTGCCACCATCGGCAATAGCCGCCGCCGCGTGATCCTGGGTGCTGAAGATGTTGCAGCTCGCCCAACGGACGTCTGCCCCGAGTGCCTTCAGAGTCTCAATGAGGACGGCGGTCTGAATGGTCATGTGGAGCGAGCCACAAATGCGGGCGTCCTTCAGAGGTTGGCTCGCTGCGAACTCTTCGCGGATGGCCATGAGGCCCGGCATTTCCGTCTCGGCGATGCGCATTTCCTTGCGGCCCCATTCCGCCAGATTCAGGTCAGCGACGTGAAAATCAGTCTGGATTAGGTCTTGAATTGTGTTCATAACTTGCGTTTCCCACGACCCCGAAACGCAAAAAACGCTCGCGAGGTCGATGTTCGATCTCACGAGCGCCGTTGCTTCGCCTCTTTCCAAGGCGGCTCGTCGAGCCTGGTGCCACATCTGGCATCGCAACGCTCCTCGACGATAGTTCAATTATTCCATACGATGGCCGCAAACGGTTGGTTACCATCTTTCGACTTCGCGCTCCACCGAGACCACCGAAACTGTCCCTGCGTCCGCAAAGGCAGCCTCAACCCGGGCAAGAACCGATTCCACGGTCGCAACGTCGGACCCAACGCAAGCAACCCCAATGGTGGAATTCCCCCAAAGATCATGATCTTCGACTTCCGCAATGGAGATGCCGCCCGCACTGCGTTGCCGCTCAATGAGGCTACGGATGACCATGCGCTTCTCCTTGAGAGAACGAATCCCCTCAAGGAGAAGCTGCAGACGCATCGAACCGACAACCACCGACTCGATTCTACGCTAGCGCATCGACCAGACCGCCCCTGGCGTCTGCGGGCGCTTCGAATTCGCCCCACGGATTGATCCCCAAAGGATGTCGTTCAGCTCAAAGTCGGGCGCCGACTCTTCCTCGAAGCGAGAAATGAGCCTCGCGCTATCGCCGGATCGGTATGCCCGGCGATCATTCAACTCTCCAACGATCTCGCGCGCGGGCAAAATGGCGTTGAACGGTTCAATGTTGATCGCGCCTGGATAAAACTTAAAGGCAGAAGCCGTCGCGTCATATTGGTGCATCGGAGGAAGCTCCAAGAGTAACTCCATGGTGCGCAGCACACTATCTGTGTTGTAGAAAGTGCTATCCACCTTAGCCGGGGCCGAGTAGGGACTGATCACAAGAACCGGCGATCGGTGACCGTCGACATGATCGACTCCCGCTTGGGCATCATCTTCCAGAATGAAAATTGCCGTCTTTCGCCACAAGGGTCCCCGGCTAACTTCCTCAACAAGCTGCCCGACGGCATAATCATTGTCTGCCACCATTGCCCGTGGAGTCGAGATATTGGCCGTTGTGCCCCAAGTATGATTTCGCCCCAGCCGCACAATCATAAAGTGTGGAACTTTGTTTTTTGCGATTAGGTCGCGATAATCTCGCAGCCAAGTTGTCATCCGGCTCTTGTCGCCCTTCGATCCGTAAGCAAGAAGCTGCCGGCTACCTGGCGTCAACCCATGCTTCAAAAATGCTTCGCTATCCGGAAAAGCTAGGTCATACTTTCGGAAATCCAGATTGGTATTCTTAGCCAGAGCCTTTTGGGTAGCCGCGTTGTCTTCCGCCAATGGTTTGCCGTCCGGGCCAAGTGCGGCCCCGCTAGCTTCCGCCAAGAAGGCACCGTAATTGCGCATGGACTTGCCGTGCCGCAACACCAGATCCCAAATGTATCCCGAAGTCGGACGGGCCACATTCGGGAGCCCCTTCAGCTCAACGCTGACACCATTGTTCTGCCCCTCGAAATCATAAGTCCGGCCCCGGCTACTATAGTTCGTGAAGGTGTTTCGCTGGACGTACGGGTTGGCAATGCCTGCGGTCGACCAATTCCATCCATCAGCCGAAACTTCGGCGCACACATAGAAGTTGTCGTAGAGGCCAAACCGCTCGGCAAGGGCATGCTGATTCGGCGTGACGTCCCGAGGAAAGAGGCAAAGTTTCGGGTCGCCATTGCCCTGCGGCAGATCGCCCATCACTTGGTCGTAAGTGCGGTTCTCTTTGATGACATAGATAACATGCTCAATACCTGGGTCTACGAACGCCTTTCGCACGGCGACTTCAGTAGCATTGCCGTCAAGGTTGTTGCTGAGCACCTGCGCCGTGTGGCTATCAAGATCCGATAAGGCTTGGTCAAGCTTGATCGTACTGAGGGTTCCTTCGGCAAGATTTGCCCATCGGCGGTCGCCCGCTGGCGCATTACCGTTTGGAATCTGAGGGCGAATGCCCTTTGCGCTCGCCACAAACAGGTTCTTTCCATCGGGAGAGAGCGTCACAAGGGTCGGATACCAACCAGTCGGCACGTAACCTCTAACCTTGGCGCTTGCCAAGTCCACAATGGCTACCGCATTGAGATCCGCCAACGCGACGTAGAGAGTCTTCTCGTCCGCACTCAGGCAGGAACCCAAAGGCGAGAAGCCCCGGCGACCACGAAATGCGTTAGGGCGAAGGCTAACAGTTTGCCTTACCTTTCGGCTCACAGCATCAATAATCGAAATCGTATCCGAGCCACCATTGGAGACAAAGATCTTCGATTGCTCCTTGTTCAACAAGAGCCCGTTGGGCTGTGCGCCAGTTCGAATTGTCCCCCTCACCGCGAGAGTCTTATCATCCAGAACGGAGATCGTGCTATCACGTTCGTTAGTAACGAAGACTTGGCCCGTCTTTGTCGCTACAACGGCATAAGGAAATCCACCCACCGGAGTGGTCCTCAGCACACTGCCGCTCGCAACTTCAATCGCCGCCACTGCGCCCCGGAATGAGTTAAAGGCGTGAGTCTGGTTATAGACCGCGAAGAGAGTCTTTTCATCCGACGACAAAGCTAACCCAGCCACATGAAGGCCGACAGCCTTGGTCCCTGGGTTATCTACCTTAGGCAAGACAATATCTCGGACAAACGTAAGGGTCTCTCCTTCGAGTCGGTATTCCGTAACCTTGTCCCGCACTCCCCGCGAGACGAAGAGGTGGCCCTTGCTGCTCCAGGCCAAGCCAAAGTAGAGAGCATCTTTTGGCGTGCCCGTGTTCGAGCCGACCACGCTAGCAATCGATCCATCACTCGTTCGAAGCAAAGTGAGCTGCTGACGAAAGCCCGAAGTCGTCACCACAAAGTACTTTCCGTCCGGACTCAGGGCGGAATTCAGCGGAAAGCTTCCCACGTTCACCGCTTGCCCCGCCGGGCTTAGGTACCGCCCCACCGAGGTCTTCGTCTTTTGAATTCGGTTCTGAAAAACCCACCCGGTTCCACCCAGGGCGGCAATCAGCACTACGGGCCAGACTCTTCGCATAGAACTAGTCTAAACCGGTCCGGCCGAATCGTGACATCCCTTAACACAGGCATAACGAAATGCCCGCGCGATCGCTCGCGCGGGCACCCAACCTCAGAGTCCCGAGAGGAACTGCAGGACCGCCGCCTTATCCTCGGCCGAGAGTCGAGCGAATCGATCGCGCGAAGCCCGTCCCTCACCATCATGTTGCATGATGGCGTCCTCGATGGTCGTCGAGCGACCGTCATGCAGGAACAGGACCCGCCGCGACAGGCCCCAAAGAGGAGCCGTCCTCCACTGATCGCCCTTCGCTTCGCCCTGGATCACTCCATCTGCCAAGCCGCGCCCCATTCGGTGGATCAGCAAGTCGGAGTACAGGTTCACCTTCTTGCTCGCCAGAGCCGAACTCAGCGAAGCCGAAGTTTGCAGCGAAGGCACGTGGCACGAGGTGCATTTGATCTGGTCAAACACTCGCTCACCCGCCTGGGCCACGATCGAAGTGATGTTTTGGCGCGTTGGCGGCGCCAAGAACCGGATGAACTGCGCGAACAGCGGTCCATCATCTTGGTCCTCAGGATCGCCAACCGTGTCGGCCCCGGCTGGCATCGGCTGACCCTGCGGCATGTTTTCCGAAGGGAACAGCGGCGTCGTGATGCCCATCTCGTTCAGATAGGCGTCGCTCGAGAAGACATCCAGGCTCGATATTTGCGATTTCCAGCCGTAACGCCCAATCTCCGTTTTGCCATTGATTGGGTTCACAACATAGTTGATCACGCCATTTACGCCATCAGGATGCCTCTTGGCTGCCAAAGCAATGATCGTACTATCCGGAATAGACTCGATCAATCCCAAGCCAAAGAGCGGCGTGGTGATCCGCTCCGAAACGAACCTTGCCTGAGGAGGAACAACTTCGGGCGCAACCGGGTGATTCGCGATCATTTCACGGATGGAGCGACGCTGAATCACAGGCCCGCCAAACTCTTCGAGGTCGGAGTAGGCACCGTTCTTCATTCCGCCAATCCGGGTCACGCGGGTCAGAGTCAAGTCAAAACCTGCTCCGCCAACCGCCCCCGAGAGGTGACACTCGCCGCACGACGTCCCGTTGAAAACCGGTCCCAGCCCTTCGTCGGGGTCTTCGGCGGTCATGAAGGCAATTCTGCCTTCGGTAAAGGTGGCCTGGTCGGCAGCATCGAGTCCAGCGAGGGAATTGCCGAGCTCGACCGGTGTCACTTCGGAGGCATCGCCGCCCGGAATCTCCAGTCGAGCGAGGTCGCCACTGTTCGAACCGCCGCACCCGGGCAGCATCGCAGCGACCACACCTGCCGTCAACAAGGCATGCAAGGTCTTGGCGGACCAAGACGACTTGTGCATCGATTGTTTCATCTCTACTTCCTTGTCCAGTTCCATCGCCCCCTCGTGCTTTGGCCCCGAACTCTCGATAGAATGGACGGAAAGTGTGAGGAACTCGTTTGGACTGTCAGCGATAATCTGTGAAGTAGATCACAACGATACTTGCGGGACCAACCGGATTTGTACCGAATCAATCTCGTACATCTCTTTCGGTAGCCTCCCCTGAGCGAGCAGAGATGAAGGGAAACTCTCAAGAGAAATGTTGTAGTCACGCACGTTTGCGTTGTAAAACCGTCGCGCAGCGGCGATACGGTCTTCCGTATTGACCAGCTCGCCCATAAGCTGCGTAAAGGCGTCGCTCGACTTTAGCGCCGGATAGGCTTCGGAGCGCATGATCACCGAACTTAGCAGCCGACTAACCTCAGTCTCGGAATTCGCGCTGGGAGATTGAATCGCATTTTCCCGGGCGTGAGAAAGTCGCTCAAGAAGCTCCCGCTCGTGGGCCGCGTAGCCCTTGACTGTCTCCACCAAGTTGGGAATCAGGTCGTGCCTGCGGCGCAAAGACACGTCAACATTCGCCCAAGACTCCTTGATCAGGTACTCAAGCCGAGTGAAGCGATTCTTGGTCGAGATAAACCAGATCAGAAGCACGAGCAGCAAGGCCGGGAAGAGAAGAAGAGTGAGCTCGTTCATAGCGGACTATTCCATTTTGCCGCAAATCCATGGTCCTCGCGGACGTAGGCCGGAATGAGAGCAACAAACCCCTCGATCTCTCGCATCATCTGCAAATAGTCGGCCGGACTGATCGATCCCGGACTCACAAGCACAATCTGGTACCCAGCAATCTGCCAATCGCGCGCAGGAAGTCGCATAAAGTACTCCAGTGCCTGGGGATGCAACAAGTCGTAGCAGAGTCGAGAATCGTTGCTCTTAACAATATAGCGGCGATTGAATTCCTCAAGCTCGACACTGATATCCTGCGAACCAAACTTCGTCGCAATGCGATTCAGGAAGTTCTCCGGAACCAGGCGAACAGCCGGAAGGAAGACCGGTACCCGCGCACAGACAATAGAATAGGGGTGGGTCGTAGTAGAAACGCTTTTCCCGTTGCTAGTCGTGACCTTGTAGGAATAGTCGAAAATCGACCAGTTGATCCCTTCCCGATCGCCATAGATGAGATTGCACGTTTCCGGCGTATGACCCTGACCAAACGGATGAAACCCCTCAAACCGGGCCAAGAACTGCCCCGCCGAAGAAGCACCCGGCCCCGCCGCCAGACGCTCCCAAAAGTTTCCTGCCACCGCCGTGCTCAGCCCTTCAGCAACGTAGTCCAACCCAAGTGACTGCGCCAAGGCCCCAAGCGCCGCCCGCCGCTCCGCTGCCTTCTTGGCCGAATACATCGCCCCAAGAATCATGACCACAACCATGGCGATCACGCCCAAAACAACAAGAGTCCCGCCATCCATCCGGTAAGAAGACGGATCAACCCGGCCAGGGGTTGCAACATCTACCTATAACGCAACTGGAACCGACCTATCAAGAACCCAACAAAAAACGCCCCGCGAAAAACTCGCGGGGCGTCCGAATCCACAACTTAGTCCTGGATTAGGCAGTGATCTCGATAACCGAACCGGCACCGACCGTTCGACCACCCTCACGGATAGCGAACTTCGAACCGATTTCCATAGCGATTGGCTTACCTTCGATAAGCTCAACCGACATGACGATGTTGTCACCGGGCATAACCATCTCGACACCGTCGGGCAGGTTCAGAGTTCCGGTAACGTCCGTCGTGCGGAAGAAGAACTGAGGTCGGTAACCCGAAACGAACGGGGTGTGGCGACCGCCTTCATCCTTGGAGAGGACGTAGACCTGGGCCTTGAACGTGCGGTGAGGCTTGATCGTACCGGGCTTGCAGACGACCTGGCCGCGCTCGATCGATGTTCGATCGACGCCGCGAAGAAGAAGGCCGACGTTGTCGCCCGCTTCGCAGTAGTCCAAAGTCTTTCGGAACATTTCCACGCCGGTGCAAACCGTCTTGCGAGGACCTTCGTTCAGACCAACGATCTCGACTTCTTCCATCGACTTCAGCTGACCGCGCTCCACACGACCGGTGGCAACCGTTCCACGACCAGTGATCGTGAAGACGTCTTCCACAGCCATAAGGAACGGCTTGTCCTTGTCGCGCTCCGGAGTCGGGATGAAGCTGTCAACGGCATCCATCAGCTCGATGATCGGCTTAACCGCATCGCTCTCAACGTTAACCGTGCCGGCCTCAACCTGGTCGAGGGCCTTGCGAGCCGAACCCTTGATGATCGGGGTCGCGTCGCCATCGAAGCCGTACTTCGAAAGCAGTTCGCGGATCTCCATCTCAACGAGCTCGATGAGCTCCGGATCGTCCACCTGGTCAACCTTGTTGATGAAGACGACGATGTAAGGAACACCGACCTGTCGAGCCAAAAGAATGTGCTCGCGAGTCTGCTGCATCGGACCGTCGGTACCGGCGACCACGAGGATCGCGCCGTCCATCTGGGCGGCACCGGTGATCATGTTCTTGATGAAGTCAGCGTGGCCAGGGCAGTCGACGTGCGCATAGTGTCGCGTGGTCGTCTCGTACTCCTGGTGGCTGATGTTGATGGTGATACCGCGGGCCTTTTCTTCGGGCGCGGAGTCAATCTCGTCGTATCGACGTGCCTGGGCCAGACCAAGGGTCTGGAGAACGCCGGTGATCGCGGCGGTCAAAGTGGTCTTGCCGTGGTCAACGTGACCAATCGTGCCGATGTTCACGTGCGGCTTCTTTCTTTCAAACTTAGCTCGTGCCATGTGTTTTTAGTGTTATCCTTAAGATTCGGAACTGAGGGCGACCCGTCGCCCGACTTCGGTCTTGTCCCAACCGCACGGTAGGGCGTGTGACAAGAAGGGAGTTTACCGACTTCGCCTACGTTTGCGCAAGGCAACGTGAAGCCAGTCGATCAATTGTTCGCCGATACCCCAGTTTGGCTGCTCGCCCCCTGCCCGCACGCGCCGACAAGCCAGGCATGTCCTCCAAACCCAAGAGAGTAGGCGATGGCTCACCAGGCACAAGCACCATTGCCCCAACGCCGAATCTGCCATGGTAGCCTGAATGTGCCACTTGACGGCCCCGGTGCCCAGTGGACAGTGGACCTAAAACCACCAACCGGCCAAAGCTATCACGAAACCCGCCTAGTCTCGGTCGATGGATTTTGCCATCCGGCGC
Organism: Fimbriimonas sp.; assembly: GCA_049317025.1. Taxonomy (GTDB): domain Bacteria; phylum Armatimonadota; class Fimbriimonadia; order Fimbriimonadales; family Fimbriimonadaceae; genus Fimbriimonas. The sequence continues at coordinate 8,206 of JBMOJD010000092.1, forward strand.
GCCGAGCCCTGAAGGGGCGGGCCGATCCCAGCGAAGGGCGTCAGCCCTGGTGAAAGTCGCCCAGAATGACTTCCGAGTCCTGAAGGGACGACCCTTCCTTCTCCTTACGGAAGTAGGGAGAAGGTGCCCGAAGGGCGGATGAGGGTTCCGGAACTACCGCTCACGACCCGTTAACTCAAACCCGCTGGTGGCGCGCATATGCAACCCATCGGTTGACTTTCACGCCCAAACCAGCCAACACATCGAAGCCGCGAAAAGCGACTTAACAAACTTTGCACCCCCCGGAGCGCACCAAAATCAAGTCAAAAAATTAAGTGACAGAAATCACCTGGCATCCACCGGAAGCCCGCCCTCGGACCCGACCGCGAAGAAGTGGTCATCCTTGTGAGCCTCCGCGATGGTCGCACTCGTCCCCGTGACCCGGCGCGAATGCTGCCACGTGGCCGAAGTAGTCTCCCGCCAATAAACCACGTAGGTCCCACTCGCATTGCCCGTCCAAGAAAGCTTGGTGTCGTAACCCGACCGCCGGTCGGTGCGAACGTTGGTCGGCGAAGGCAACGCACTCGCAAGATTGGCCAAGGCACGCACATTCACCCGGGCGACGTTGGCCAAGTACCGCTCGTCCACGAACTCAGGCAGGTCGTTCGCCGTGTGTTGCCGACTGTACTCCTCGTGCACCTCGGTGAAGCGCACCGCATTGAAGCCCTCGCGGTTGAACGAAGAATGGTCGCCCCCGCGCCCAAGGCGGTCCGACCGCAGCACCAGCCGGACGCCAAACTTGGGATTTGCCGCGCGCTGGGTCCACTCGATGAACCGGGCCAGGCTTCGGCTCTGGTGGGTCGTGGCTTCGTCACTAAAGACCCGCACATTCCGGTCGTCTCGCTCGCCCCGCTTGTTGCGGACACCGCCGATGATGTCGTTGTTCAAGACCGCTTCCAGCTTCCATCCCTCGGCCTTCGCCCGCCGAGCCAATGCCGATGACCCCAGCAGGTCCTGCTCTTCTCCACTGAAAGCGGTAAAGACGATGGTCTGCTCGCAGGTCTTTTGGGCCAGAACTCGCGCCGCCTCCAAGGTCAGAGCGACCTCGGTGGCATCGTCATTCGCCCCCGGCGCGGGCGCCTCCAGCTTCGTCACATCGGCCATGTTGATCGAATCAAAGTGCCCACCAACAAGCACCCGCCGATCCGTCCGCCCCGGCAAAGTCGCCACCACCTGCACGACCTCCCGAGCCACCGGCACCCGGGCCGATACCGGGATCGGATATCGCATGATCTCCACCCTGAGCCCAGGAATCGCCCGAAACTGCCCGGCAAGCCACTCCGCCGCCTCCGTAAGCGTCGGGTTGTTGGTGTTCCGATTCGGCCAACTCGCCAGCTTGGCCACCGTCGCCTTCATGCGCTTGCCATCCACCTGCCGAACCAGTTCATCAAGTTCAGGAGCGGGCGTAAGGACAACAGCGGCAAGGACTAGATTCAGCATGCGTTCTGAATTCGGCACTCGCTCCCAAGCGTCCTGCGTGACACGAGGAGGTCTAGCGAAAGCCAATCTAGCTCAGCACGAAGCCAAACCCGCCCACGAAGACCACGCAAGCCACCGCCTTCAGTGGAGTGCTGTACGGCTCCAGCCTATCGGAGAGCCCCCAGAAGAAATGAAAGTGGAGGAACAGGGCCAACCCAATCGTGGCAATGCCCAAGCCGATCGCGCTCGGGCCCGTCAACGCGATACGTCCAGCCGGTGAACGGGAAGGGAAGGTTGCCGACTGGGTGATCAGGTTCGAGACACCCGGCCAAAGGAGGACCAAGGGCGCGACCACGCCGCCTCCCCACTTCTGCAAGGGACCCCCGCTGGGGCTCCCGGCCAATTCTTCGATTGTGTCAAAGGGACTTCTCATGGCTCGAAAATGCCAACGGACCAGGTTGACAAGCAACCTGGTCCGTATGTGGCAAGCATAGCTCTAACTTAGCGACCGCTGGAGGCTTTCGCCGTGATTTCCGTGGCGATGTTGGCCGGTACCTCTTCGTAGTGCGAAGGGGTCACGTTGGGCACCGCGCGTCCCTGAGTCAAGGACCGCAGCGTCGTAACGTAGCCGAACATCTCCGAGAGCGGCACGTGCGAGTTGACGATGGTGACTCCGCCGAGGGCGGGCTCCATGCCTTCGATGCGTCCGCGTCGGCTGTTGATGTCGCCAACCACGTCGCCTACGTTGCCTTCCGGCGTCGTGACTTCGACGTGCATGATCGGCTCCTTAAGGACCGGGTTCGCCTTCTTCATGGCTTCGCGGAAAGCGATCAGACCAGCCTGCTTGAACGCGTTTTCGTTCGAGTCAACTTCGTGGTAAGAACCTTCCGTCAAGGAGACCTTGAGGTCAACAACCGGGTAGCCCGCGAGGACGCCGGAGATCAGACCCTCTCGGATTCCCTTTTCGCAAGCGGGGATGTATTCCTTCGGAATCGAACCGCCAACCGTCTTGTTCTCGAACACGAAGCCCGAACCGGCCGGCAGTGGCTCCATCTCGATCCAGCAGTGACCGTACTGACCCGAACCACCCGTCTGGCGGATGAATCGGCCTTCGGCCTTTGCCTTGATGCGCACGGTCTCGCGATAAGCAACCTGCGGCTTACCCTGGTTGGCCTGCACTCCGAACTCGCGACCAAGTCGGTCGACGATGATTTCGAGGTGAAGCTCGCCCATACCCGAGATGATGGTCTGGCCGCTCTCCTGGTCGGTAAAGACTCGGAAAGTCGGGTCCTCTTGCGCAAGTCGGTGGAGCGACTGGCCAAGCTTCTCTTGGTCCGCCTTCGACTTCGGCTCGATCGCAATCTGGATAACCGGCTCGGGGAATTTGATCGACTCGAGGGCGATCATGTTGTCTTCGGAGCACACGGTGTGACCAGTGTTCACGTCACCAAGACCGATGACGCCAACGATTTCGCCTGCGTACACTTCATCGATGTCGTTTCGGCTGTTCGCGTGCATCTCAAGGATTCGGCCGACGCGCTCGCTTCGGAACCGGAACTCGTTCGAGACCGGGTCGCGGTAAGCGATGGTGACCGGCGAGCCCTTCTTGAGCATGCCGCTGTAGACGCGGAGGAACGTGAGACGACCGACATACTTGTCGCTCATGATCTTGAAGGCAAGGGCCGAGAACGGCGCCTTGTCATCCGGCTCGCGGATCAGCTCTTCTTCGGTGCGCGGGTTCACACCCTTCACGCTACCAACATCGAGCGGCGAAGGCAGGAAGTCGACGACGGCATCGATCATAGCCTGGACGCCCTTGTTCTTGAACGAAGAACCAGAGATGGCTGGCACGAACTTGCCCGCCAGCGTTCCCACGCGAATGGCATCGCGAAGGTCCTGCTCGCTGATCTCCTGACCGTCGAGGAATCGCTCCATGATCGAGTCGTTGAAGTCCGAAATGGCTTCAATCATCTTCTCGCGGAATTCGGCGGCGAGCTCTTGGAGGTCGGCAGGAATGTCGCCCTCGATGTACTGCTTTCCGTCGTCGGAGAGGTAAGTGGTGGCCTTCATCTCGACGAGGTCAATATAGCCCTTATAATCGCCTTCGGCGCCGATGGGGATCTGGATCGGGGCAATGTTGGCACCCAGTCGCTCGCGGATTCGGTTCACGACGGCAAAGAAGTCAGCACCAAGCCGGTCCATCTTGTTGACGTAGACCACGCGGGGGACGCCGTATTTGTTGGCCTGTCGCCACACGGTTTCCGACTGGGGCTGCACGCCACCGACGGCACAGAAGACGGAGACGCAACCATCAAGTACGCGCAGCGAGCGCTCGACTTCAACCGTGAAGTCGACGTGGCCGGGGGTGTCGATGATGTTGATCTTGTGCTCGGGCTTGTCCTTGTTGGTACCGCTCCAGAAGCAGGACGTGGCAGCCGAGGTAATGGTGATTCCTCGCTCTTGCTCTTGCTCCATCCAGTCCATCGTCGCCGTACCATCGTGAACCTCACCGATTTTGTGCGATCGTCCGGTGTAGTAGAGGATGCGCTCAGTTGTGGTGGTCTTTCCAGCGTCAATGTGCGCGGCGATTCCGATGTTTCGAACTAGGTTTAATGGGTGACTGCGGGGCATGGGAGTTCTCTTCCGTTTTCAAAGTTAAAAGGCGAGAGGCCAGGCGGAAGTTTCCGCCTCCTATCGTCAAAGAAAGTGCCCACAAACGAGCGCAAGAGTTGTATGATTGAAGTAGCCCGACTGGGAAACTTCGCTCTCCGCACCTTGTGGGTGCCACTCAAGTCTCGTCAGGCACAGACCTGCGATCATTCACTAGTATTCCTTTTTGGGGGTTCGGAAGTCAACG
>JBMOJD010000093.1:0-12358 GCA_049317025.1 Fimbriimonas sp.
CTCCGCAGCCCGCAACGCTCGCACAAAACGGTCACGCTCGCCCAGAACTGCCTCGTAGCCCTGCGGCCGCAACGAAACCGCCACCTTCTTGTCGTCGGGCCGTACGCGCTTCACGTAGGCATCCCGGACGTCGCCAATCTCGAGTCGCTCGATCCACTCGTCTTGGAATAGCGCCCCCTGGATATGGCCATCAATGATCACGGTCATCACGTCACGCACACGCCCCGAGATCATGATCTTGACCTTCTGACCCTGCTCCAGCTCGGGTCCGTCGGGCCGCAAGTACTTCGTCAGGTTGGTCGTACAGACCACGCGCCCGATCGCCTCGTCGAGATAGAGCCGGACCAGGTAGCTATCGCCCTCCCGTATTGCGTGGATCTGCTCCCGAATCGGGCAAAGCAAGTCCTTGTCCAATCCCCAGTCGAAGAACGCCCCGAGACCCGTCACCGAGACTGCGCGCAACTTGGCAAACTCACCAACGGTCGCGAGCGGCTTCTTCAAAGTCGCAATCGGGCGGTCCTGCGAGTCGGTGTAGACAAAGACCCGCAGGGAATCGCCAATCTTGGTGCCTCGGCGGACCTGATTGCTGGGCAAAAGCACTTCGGCCTCTTGGTCGGCCAAGTAAACGCCGTGCGGCGACTCGCGAGTCACCTGCAGGTCTTGATATTCCCCGATACGCATGCCTTCATTGTGGCGAATCGGCGGCAGGTTCACCGCAAATCAACACCACCGCCCCATCAGGCAAGGTCACGCGGTCACCGGGCCGAATTTTGCGCCCGCGTCGGTCGTCCGGCTCGCCATTGACCCGAAACTCGTACTGAGTCAGGAGGTCCTTCGCTTCCCCACCGTTCCCAATCAGGCCGAGCAGCTTCACCAACTGCCCCAGGGTGATGAGATCACCCCGGATGGTAACGGAAGTCTCATTTGACTCGGGCATGGTGCGTGAGCTCTCCGGCGGGAATCGGGATCGGCAACTCGTTCCCCTTGAGCGGGAGCGGGCACGTCGCAAAGTTCGTGAACGCACAAGGCGGGTTGTAGGCCTTGTTGAAGTCGAGGATCACGATGCCATTCTTGGGCCTCGGTGCATCGATGAATCGCCCCGCGGGATAGGTGGTCTTGCCGCTGGTGGCGTCCTTGAAGTTCACAAAAAGGGTCTCGCCTTCGTCGATCGTGTCCAGCCGATACTCCTTTCCATCCAAGAAGAAGCTGAGATAACCCGGGCTGTTTTGCGACTCGGTATCACCCAGCACATTGGTGATCGGGACCCTCTTGGGCGGATCGTAAGGCATGAAGTAGGCCTCGATGCGCAGTTTCTGGCTCGGCGCGTACCACTTACGCCCCTTGAAGTTCAGTCGCTCTTCCGATTGGCTGTCCCAAAGTCGGATCCCAGTCCGGGTGCCTCGCTTGATGATGGCGAAGGTCAACGGACCCAACACCGCGCGATCCCCCGAGTCGGGCCGCAAAACTGCTTCTGTTACCGGCTTGCCGTCGAACTGAAGACCCTTAGCGATTCGCAATGTCACAGTGCCACCCGAGAAAACGGCCGAGCCAATGTTCCCCTGCGCCCGAGGTAATTCGATACCACCGGGGCCGATGGGGTTGACGCCCGGCCGGAGCCAGTAAAGCCCTGAGACCGCGAGCCAGCCGCGCTCCTTGCGGATCGACTTCTCCTGGTCGGCCCGCCACTGCAGCAACTCCTGATTGAGATCGCCCTGAGTCAGCATCGTGAGGAAAAGCAAACTAGTCATAAATCACATTTTACGGCATCATCCAGGCGCTTGACCGTCTGCAAGAGCTCCCGCGCTAGATGTAGCGGCCACTGAGTTGCCGCGTCCGAAAGCGCCTTCGCCGGGTCGGGGTGGACTTCCAAAAACAGCGCATCGATGCCAACCGCGATGGCCGCTCGCGTCAAAGCTGGGATCGCTTCCCGGTTGCCCCCGCTGGAGGTCCCCGCCGCCCCCGGCCGCTGGGCCGAGTGGGTGGCATCGAAGCAAACGGGAACCCCGAACGATCGCATCGTCTCCAGCCCAGGCATATCGACGACCAGCGCATTGTAGCCAAAAGTCGTCCCTCGCTCCGTCAACATGATGCCGATGGCGCCGAAGCTCTCAAGCTTCTTCACAATGTTCAGCGTATCGTGCGGGGCCAAGAACTGCCCTTTCTTCACATTTACGGGCTTGCCCGTCGCCGCACAGGCCTCCAAGAGGTCGCTTTGGCGGCAAAGGAACGCAGGCACCTGCAAGAGGTCCACAACCTGCGAAACCGGCGCGGCCTGGTCGGGGAGGTGCACATCGGTCGTCGTCGGCACACCAAGCGACCTGCCCACATGCTCCAAGATGCGAAGGCCCTCATCAAAGCCAAGTCCGCGCGTGGTCTCCACCGAAGAGCGATTCGCCTTGTCGTAAGAGGCTTTGAAGACATAGTTGAACCCAAGATCAGCGCAAATCTGGGCCATCTCCTCGCCCACTTTCAGGCAAAGCTCCAACGATTCGGCCATGCAGGGGCCTGCGATGATCGTTAGCGGCGGATTGCCCACCTCAAAAGCGCCGAGACCAAACGACCTCACTTCGGCTTTTTCGCCTTAGTCGCGACCGTCACATCGACCACGACCTCAACCTGGCTAGGCGGATAGCAGTTCTCTTCGTTGCACTGCTGGTACGCGACGACCAGCTTGACTTTGTACTTGCCCGGCTTCGCTGGCGCAGTCAGTTCGATTGGCAACTCCGTCAAACCTTCATAGACACCCGATGGCTGATCCGAACCAGCAACTACCTTGAGGACACCCTTTGGATAGGTGACCTTGGCGAGCTTGAACGGTGCCGCTGGCTTGCGCACCTCGACGGGAATCTGGAACTTGTCGCTCGGCGGGTTCTGGTAGGCATGGAAGTCTGGCGCGAACGTCACCTGCAGGGTGGTCTTCACCACACCACCCGGCGCGACGGTCAGCTTGTCCGCCTTTGCTTTCACGGTAGGAGGCGGGTTGATCTGGGCAAAACTCAGGCTTGCGACCGCACACAACAAAGGCCAAATGACTCGACGCATGTCAATAGTTTACGCTCTCGCGGCCCCTGGGGTTCGGGAGCCTCACGCCGGGACTTTGGACGGATCGCCGGGCCCACACCTTAGGACCTTGTGCGGGGAGGCTCCACCTAGCCCAAGTACATTCTTTGTGGAGAAAACCATGGATATTGCAAAGGAACTCAATCACACGTATCTGTTTCGTGGACTTTCGCCGGCCGTCATTTCGACGATCGCGGCCCTGGCAAGCGTGAAGAGCTTCCAAGGCGGCGATACCTTGATGCGGCAGTTCGAGCGAAGCAACGACCTGTTCATTCTCCTCGAAGGTGAGGCAAGAATTCGATCATTCTCGGGCGAGTCGATCGCCGAGTTCGGCCCTGGCAGTGTGCTCGGCGAGATGTCGCTGATCGACGATCTGCCCCGGTCGGCCACGGTGGTCGCCGTCGGCAAGGTGCGGGCGGCTGTCCTCAGCGCTCCGCTCCTGCAGAGCATCATGGACATGGATTCGGCGGTGGCGGCTACGATCCACGCGAATCTCGCCAAGGTGCTCAGCCGCAAGCTCCGGTCAATGAACTCCCAAGTCGAGCGTCAAGACGAGACCAAGCGCTTGACCCACGTCTAATCAGAAGTAGGCGAGCTGCTTCTTGGCATCCTGGTGGTCAGGTTGGAGGCGAAGGACTTCACGGAAATTCGCCCCCGCTTCGTCCACCATTCCCAGCATCACCTGGCTCATGGCCAGGTCATACCGAATGGCAACGTTGGTGGGAGCTTCGGTCGCGAGCGCGGCAAGCGCGGCGATGCTGCCGTCGAAATCGCCCTCAAACCCAAGGATCAGGGCAAGCAAGTGCCGCGCCTTAAGGTGGCGCGGGTCGGCAGCCAGAACCTTCTGAATTTCTAACCGAGCCAATCCGTAGCGTCCCTCGCTTCGGAACTGAAACGCCTGTTCGTAGATCGCCTCGACATCGACAGCCTGCGCCATAGGTTGGGTGATTATAACACAGCTCCCTAAAAAGGTCAAAAGGGCGGGAAGATTTGGAACAATCTTCCCGCCCTTTTTGTCTAAGCGTTTCTTAGGCCGTGCCCGGTTCGAGGCGGGGCGGGTTCAGCTGCTTTCCACCCTTATCGGCATCGCGCACTTCGATCGGCTCAGCGACCTCGGCTGCCTTTGGATCGAGGACCAGCGGCGACAAAGTCTCGCCCGCCATCACCCGGAGGAAGTCCGGTCGATCCAACGTCTCCCGGTCCAACAGGGCCTGGACAACGGCATCGAGTTGCGACCGATGCGAGGTCAGCAGATCCACCGCGCGCTGCTGGCAGCGGTCGACAATGCTTCGAACTTCCTCGTCGATCATCTTCGCAACCTCTTCCGAGTAGTTGCGATCTTCGTACATGTCGCGACCCAAGAACGGGTTGTTGTTGCGTCGGCCCAGGGCCAACGTGCCGAGCTTCTCGCTCATGCCATAGGCGCAGACCATCGCACGAGCCGTTCTGGTGACACGCTCAAGGTCCGAGCTCGAACCGGTCCAGGTTTCCCCGTAAACCAGCTCTTCTGCGCACCGACCGCCCAAGCTCATCGCGATGTCGTCGAGAAGCTCTTTCTCGCTGACCAAATACTTGTCGCGCTCGGGCAGGCTCATGGTGACGCCCAGGGCCATGCCGCGCGGCAGGATCGTGACCTTGTGGACCGGGTTGGCATGCTCGCACAGCTCACCCACGACCGCATGGCCCGCCTCATGGTAGGCAATGATTTCGCGCTCACGCGGGTCGATAACGCGGCTCTTGCGTTGCGGCCCCGACATCACACGGTCGAGCGCTTCCTCAAGATCCTCTTGGAGAACCTTGGTGTGGTTGCGCCGTGCCGCGAGCAAGGCAGCCTCGTTCAGCATGTTCGCAAGGTCGGCACCGGTGAAGCCTGGGGTCCGTCGCGAGAGGACTTCCAAGTCGACCTCAGGATCAATCGGCTTGCCCTTGGAGTGAACCTTCAGGATCGCCAGGCGACCAACGGCGTCGGGAGCATCGACCACGATCTGGCGGTCGAATCGTCCTGGACGCAACAAAGCCGGATCGAGAACGTCGGGCCGGTTGGTGGCCGCGATCATGATGACGCCCGAGTTCGGGTCAAAGCCATCCATCTCGACGAGCATCTGGTTCAGGGTCTGTTCCCTTTCGTCGTGACCGCCACCTAGTCCGGCGCCGCGCTGACGACCCACCGCGTCAATTTCGTCGATAAAGATGAGCGAAGGACGATGAGCCTTGGCCGTCTCGAAGAGATCGCGAACACGGGCCGCACCCACACCGACGAACATCTCAACGAAGTCCGAACCGCTGATGTGGAAGAACGGAACGCCCGCCTCACCGGCAATCGCACGGGCGAGGTAAGTCTTGCCCACGCCGGGAGGGCCGGTCAGCAGAATTCCCTTCGGAATCTTGGCCCCAAGCGCGGAATACTTCTTGGTGTTCTTCAGGAAGTCGACAATTTCGAAGAGCTCTTGCTTGGCTTCTTCCACGCCCGCAACGTCCTCAAACGTCACCTTCGAGGTCGTCTCGCCGACTCGCTTGGCTTTACTTCGGCCAAAGGACATGGCCTGATTGCCGCCCATCTGGGCCGGGCGAATCACAAAGAAGTAGAAAAGACCCAGCAGCAAAATCGGGAAGCCAATAACGGGCAGCAACCCAGCGAGCATCTGGCCCACGGGGGGCGGCTCGTAGCGCCACGAAGCCCCGCTACCATTGAGGGTAGCGACGACATCCTGGGCCGACGGGCTATCCTGCGGCGGAACTATGGCGCGCAGAATCTGACCATCGCTCTTCTTTTTCGCATAGAGCGTGGTTCCCTGCCACCAGGATTTCTCAACATTCTTCTTGACCAGTTCCTCGCGGAGGACGCTGTAATCAACCGGGACCTGAGCCTCTCCAAGCCCGGTGAGTCCGGGGTTGGAATTCATTAAGGCAACCCCAGCCATAAGCAGGATGACAATAAACAGGAGTGAGCGTGCGTGCTTGTTCAATACGGAGGCTCCGAGCGTTATGCTCTAAAGTTTGTACGTTCCCAGACGGGTCCACGTTGCTCTATTATGGCCCCGTTACGAGTTGAGGTTTCCGAACTCGATTCGGATCACCCGATCTTCTGTCACTTTTGTCGGGTCAACCGCGGTCGCCCGTGCATCCAAACACACTCCCGGAGCCCAAATCGGACCCAGCAAATCACACACGATGGGCAGTCGCCGCCGGGCGGATTGAGTCAGCTTGGCTTCGCCAAATAGGTCGGACAGTTTTCGCCGGTGGTCGAAACCTTGGGGCGTGATCTGGTCTCCCGGCTGGACCGAACGGAAATAGAGCGGCCCCCGAATGTTGGCCTTCAGAATTTCAACCGTGAGTGCATTTCGCGCGGTGGTGCCCAGAGTCGGCCCGTCTTCGAAAGCCGTGAACTGCCAACCGAAGACCTCGGCCACTGTCTCACCCGGGATCGTCAGAGCAAAACGAAACGGCTCGTCTTCTTCGATTTGCCGAACGTGGACGCGGTCGGGGGTCCACTCCATGACCACAGTGCCCCCCTCCGTCGTGACCGATCCCTTGCCACCCTCGCGCAAGCCATCTTCAATCCGCTTCGTCTGGGCGAAATCGAGCCCGCCCCCGAGCGCACCGACCGCCAAACGGATCGCCCGCCGAAAAAGCACGGACGGAAGATGTCCCAGCGCGACCGTGTGGAAGGCCAGCTCGACATCCTGGGTGATAAAGTTGAGCGCTCCGTTCAGGCTTTCTTCGGAATTCTCCAAGGCCGCCGCCGCCATCCCGTTCAGAAACTGGTCTTCCTCGCCCACCAGGGCCGCCGAACGGGCGACCGTGGCCTCCAAGCTGGGGTTCAGGTGGGCGAGTTCGGGCACCACGTGGTGCCGAATGCGGGCACGACTGTGCTCCAGCGAATCATTCGACGGGTCGTCGTGGTACCAAAGCCCAAGCTCGTCGCAATAGGCTCGCGTCTCTTCGCGTGAAAAAGGCAAGAGTGGACGCACGATGCCATCGCGGGATTCTGGGATTCCGGCCAGCCCGGCCAGCCCAGTGCCCCGCGCGAGGTTCAAAATGACCGTCTCGACCAGATCGGTGCGAGTATGGGCGGTGACAATTGCCGCGCAATTCAACCGGCCCTTCGCCTGGCGAAAGAACTCGTAGCGAGCATTCCGGCCTGCCTCCTCCAGCGACACCCCCGATTCTTGGGCAATTCGAGGAACATCCGCCCGCCCCGCCACGAACGCGACCTCGAGCTCCGAGCAAAATCCCTCGCAAAGCCGCATCTCAAGCTCCGCCTCGGCCCGTTGACCGTGGTGCAGGTGGGCGGCGATTAGGTCATAGCCCAGCCCAGCGAGCATGTGCAGCAGGCATGTGCTATCCGCGCCCCCGCTATAACCCACCAGAATCGGAGCCCCCTTGGGCAGCAGTTGGCGGGACTCAAGATGCTCGCGGAAACGCTCGTACATTTGTCGCTCGGACACCTGGGAGGGATACCCGATCAGGTCAAACAATCTCCGGCCGGAGCAGTCCCGCCGCAATCACAAGGCCATCGAGGGTCAACGTCGGGATGTAAGCCGAAAGCGAAGGGCAAAGCTCCAAGAACGGCTCGCCCAGCCCCCCCGTGGCAATCGCCGTAGCTTCACCGACTTCGCGCTGCAAGCGGCCGAGAAGGCCCTCCACCGCATCGGCATAGCCCAACACGATGCCCGAGCGAAGCGCGTCCTGGGTGCTTTGTCCCAAAGCCCGAACCGGCGCGACGATCTCGACCGTAGGCAGCTTCGCCGCTTTGGCGAAAAGGGCCTCCGCGCTCAGCTTGACCCCAGGCAAAATCGCCCCACCCACAAACCGGCCCGCGATATCGACCACATCGAACTTGGTCGCCGTACCAAAATCCACCACGATCACCGGGCTACCCCAGCCCTCGCGGGCAGCCAACGCGTTGGCGAGGCGGTCTGCCCCCACCGACGTTGGCGGCTCGTAGACCACATCGAGCCCGACAGCCACGCCGGAACGCAAGAACTGCAAAGGCGTCCGCACCCACTCCCGACAAACCTCGGAGATTGCCGTATCCAGCCGAGGGACCACCGAAGCGCACACCGCGCCCCGGACATTGGTCAAACCCTCGCGCTTCAGCACGACTTCCAGCCAGGCTCCGATCTGATCCGAGGTCTCGCTCGGATCGGTCGCCCGTCGCCAGATGGCCCGCCAATTGTCGCGGTCCCAGATCCCGAAGACGGTGTGAGTGTTGCCGACGTCAATCGCCAAGAGCATGCGTAAGGTCTACCTGACTGTAAATTCTTCCTTCGAGGCTGGCCACCATGGCTTGCACCACGATCGCGGAAATTTCGTCTCGCAATTCATAGCTCGAGGCCTCAACCATGACTCGCACCATGGGCTGAGTGCCACTCGCACGCACCACCAGCCGCCCCTCGCCACCCAACCGGACCAAGCCCGCATCCAAAGCGCTCGCAACCTCAGGCACCTGCTCCCAACCAACGGTCGATCGCACGGTCATGTTCACCAGAATCTGGGGCCAAGGAGCGTAGATGTCGTAAAGCTCCGAAGCCGATTTGCCCGTGCGTCGCAACACGCGCAGAAGCTCCAGCATGGTCACCAGTCCATCACCCGTGGGTCCGTGGTGAGGGAAGATCACGTGCCCGCTCTGCTCGCCCCCGATCAATGCGCCCGTCTGCGCAAGCTTTTGGGCCACATACTTATCGCCCACCGGGGTTCTTTCCAGTTGGATTTCCTTCGATTTCAGAAACGCTTCAAACCCGCCGTTGCTCATGACCGTGCCGACCACGATGGGCGGGACCAGCTCACCACGCTCCTGAGCATCCGAGGCCCAGATTCCAAGCGTCCGGTCGCCGTTGATGAGTCGTCCTTTGTCGTCGCTGAAAACCGCTCTATCCGCATCGCCGTCAAACGCCACCCCAATCTCCGCTTGGCCGCGGACGGTGAACTCCTGGATGGTTTCTGGTTTCGTCGCTCCGCCTTCGGCGTTGATATTCATCCCGTCCGGAGTCACCCCCGTGGAGAACACGATTGCCCCAAGCCTGCGCAGAATCTCTGGCCCGAGATGATAGGCCGCCCCGTGGGCAGCATCCACTGCGACGCGAACTCCATCCAGCCGCTCCGGGACGATGGCTTCAAGAAACTGAAGATATGCTTCGACATCGGTCGAAGCGTTAAGGTAGCCCACTTCCCTGCCCTCCGGTCGATCCACAACCGGGTCCATCAAAGATTCGATAAGAGCTTCGACTTCATCCGGTAGTTTGCGACCGTCATGGCCGACAAACTTGACCCCGTTATCCGGAGCGGGATTATGACTAGCCGAGATAATCCCGCCTAACCCATAGTCCCCAGTCCGGGCAAGAAACGAGATAGTGGGGGTAGGGGCATGGCCAATGGCCACGACGTCGATTCCTGCCGAGCAAAGGCCAGCCGCGAGCGCAGCACCAAGCATAGGCCCACTCCGGCGCGTATCACGACCGATGACAGCGCGATGAGGTTGGTCCGAAGACTTCAGCCAACGCCCCGCCGCCCAGCCGAGTTGAAAAGCCAACTCTGGCGTCAGTTTGCCATTGGCCACTCCACGAACGCCATCGGTGCCGAAATACTTGCGGCTCACGCTTTGCCAGCGACCTTGACGCGCGCGGGGCGAATCAGGCGATCGCCCATCTTGTAGCCCGACTCAAGAACGATGGCCACATGACCTTCGGGGACGGCGTCCGTCACTTCGATGCCCAATGCCTCGTGAAACTCGGGGTCAAACGCCTCGCCAAGAGGTTCAATGCGCGAGACTTGCTGCCCTTCGAGGGCGCTGTTGAGCTGGCGCGCAACCGCGCGAACGCCATCGGTGATCGCCTCAATGGTGGCCCCAGCATCAGCTGCCTGAACCGTGCGGGCAAAGTTGTCAACAACCGGGAGGAGGTCTCGTACTAGCTTCTCGGTCGCAAGCAGCTTGATCTGGGCTTCCTGCTCCATCTTCCGCTTGCGGAAGTTCTGGAAGTCCGCCATGGTGCGGTAGACCTGATCCTGGAGCTGGTCGCGCTCCTCGGTCAGCTTCTTCATCTGTAAGAAGAGGCCAAGGATGTCCTCTTCGACTGGCGCCCCGCCGTCTCCCTCGGGTGCCGCTTCGGTCCCCACGCCTTCCAGGTCGGTAACCTCATCCAAGATGGGCTCCTGATCCAAAATGGGTTCCTTAGGTTCGGGTGAAGTCGTCTCGTTTTCCATGTCTAAGGTCTAGTTTACCGTTGGGGAGGCACCAGCCTCCCGCAACGGACCCTCTAGATCACTCGAACCAGCCTGCTGCTTCATGCGCCGTGGCTTCGCGCTCGGCCTGGCGCACCATCGACGTCTCGGGAGTCACTGACACCTTCTCCGGGCTCACAACCACAGCAACCTCTTGCCCGTCAGAAATGCGCACCCAAGTCTCCACGATGCGAGGACCGCGCTGGGTCACAACTTGGTAGATGTCCTTGGCTACTTGCGATTGATAAGGGAATTCACTCCCGCGACCATCAATCGAGAGTTTGGAGACCCGAACACCGGGTTCGCCCGAAACTTTGAGTTGCGCAACTGGTCGAGTAACCTTGCTCTCTTGGAAGCTAGCAACCGTGAGAACGACAGCGAATGCGATGGGCACGAGCCCGAGTAAACCGAAACTTGCTTTCACAATATGTCTCCTTTCCAGATCCAACTTGCGCGGCAGAGCGCATTCGCCAGACCTCTAACCCTGAGGTCCGAGCGGCCACCAGGGTTAGTTGACGGCACATGTTTTAGGACGTGAGACCCAGGGCCCGGCTATCCACTTCTGTGAGAATATTCACACAATGGTCCGAATGGCCCCTCCAGAAAGACAAATGGCCAGCCAGGTTAACACCTGGCTGGCCATTTGACCCACACGGAAGACCTACTTCTTCTTCACGAATCGACCCGTCTTCGGATCACGCGCCGGGCCCTTCTTGGCCTCAACCTTGGCTGCCTTCTTCACGAAGCGGCCGGTCTTGGGGTCGCGGGCGGGAAGAGTCTTGGGACTCTTCTTGGCAACCGAAGGCTTCGTGGCCTTGGGCGGCTTGGTGGTCGGCGCCTGGCCGAAGGACATGGGGACGACGAGGCACATGGCCACCATCGTGAGGAATAGGGTTCGCAAATTGACCTGAGAAAGCTTCATCGTTTTGTCTCCTGGACACGCATCCGAGCGTGTGTCCACAACGCAGTGTACAGGGATTGAGGGCCAAGCATGCCCTGGAAACAAAAAAAAGCCCCTCTCTTTCGAGAGGGGCTTTGAATATTTTAACCGGGCAACGTTCTTATCTGGCGGGACCCTGCGGTCCAACTACTTCCGACGCTGAGGAGCTTAACGGCCGTGTTCGGGATGGGAACGGGTGTGACCTCCTCGCCATGGTCACCCGGAAACTGGTGAGCGCCAAAGCGCTGTGAGAGTTGAATATGTGTGTAGAAAGAAACGCACCGAGCCTTCGTTAAAGCTTGGAGTAGAAGCCCTCGGCCACTTAGTATCGCTAACCTTGACATTACTGTTATACAGCCGCGACCTATCAACCCGGTAGTCTTCCGGAGGCCTTACTCTTTCGATGGGAAATCTAATCTTGAGGTCTGCTTGGCGCTTAGATGCTTTCAGCGCTTATCAATACCCGACGTGGCTACCCAGCGTATGCTCCTGGCGGAACAACTGGTACACCAGAGGTCGGTTCACTCCGGTCCTCTCGTACTAAGAGCGACTCCTCTCAAATTTCCTCCGTGCGCAGTGGATAGGGACCGAACTGGCTCACGCCGTTCTGAACCCAGCTCGCGTGCCGCTTTAATCCGTGAACTCCGGAACCCTTGGGACCGTGTACAGCCCCAGGATGCGACGAGCCGACATCGAGGTGCCAAACCATGCCGTCGCTGTGAGCGCTCGGGCAAGATCAGCCTGTTATCCCCGGGGTAGCTTATATCCGATGAACCCTGGCGTGCCCACGCACCACCAGAGGGTCACTTAGCCCTACTTTCGTACCTGCTCGACTTGTAGGTCTCGCAGTCAAGCACACTCTATACCTATACGCTCAACGGCTGATTTCCAACCAGCCTGAGTGCACCTTTGGGCGCCTCCGTTACTCTTTCGGAGGCGACCGCCCCAGTCAAACTACCCGCCTAAGATTGTCTCCAGACCGGATAACGGCCCAGGTTAGTAAACCAGATGCAGAAGGGTGGTGTTCCATTGGTGCCGAAGCTCCCACCTACGCTCTACATCTACACCCAATTTACAATCTTAAGGTGTAGTAAAGCTCCACGGGGTCTTTCCGTCCTACTGCGCATAGCCCGCATC
>JBMOJD010000094.1:0-12121 GCA_049317025.1 Fimbriimonas sp.
GTCACCTCGGTGGTGAAGTTGTATTGAAGCCCCAAGTCTTCCGGGATCGCCGTCTTGAGTTCCTTCGAACTGGCTTCGACTTGGAGAGCGGAGCGAACCGCGTAGGTGTTCTTCTCGCCCAAGGCGAAAACCCTCGATATTGGGACCGGGTTATCCCCCAAACCAGTGGCGGCGGTGCTCAGCAGAAGTAAATGGGCGACAAGCGACATCACCCCTATTTTAGCAATAAGTCGGCATCTTGGAGGCTGAGGACCTGCTTTTCTTGTCCAAGTTGCCTCAGCGATTCGACTTTGAACCCAGAGCCTACCGAAGCACTTGCTTCGCGATCACCAAGCGTTGGATTTCGGAGCATCCTTCGCCGATCTCGGTCAGCTTGGCATCGCGCCAGAGCTTCTCAACCAAGAATTCGCGCGTCATGCCACGCCCGCCGTGAATCTGGATAGCCCGATTGGTTACCCGATTGGCGGTTTCGCTGGCGTAGAGCTTGGCGTAGGCCGATTCCTTGATGATGGGCAAACCCTCATCGAATCTTTGGGCTCCGCTGAGAAGCAGGAGGCGCGAGGCTTCGATTTCCATCGCGCTATCGGCGATCATGTTTTGCACGGACTGCATATCCGCGAGGCGTCGGTTGAACTGCTCGCGCTGTTTGCTGTATTGCACGGTCAGTTCGAAGGCCTTCTCTGCGATTCCCAGCGCCATCGCTCCGATGCCAAGGCGACCTCGGTACAGCAGGCCGATTGCGTCTTCAAAGCTGCAGGGCGTGTGCCAAGCGATCGCGTCTTTCAGCGTGAACTGGACGGTGTTGGATGCCGAGACCCCGACGGTGTGGATGCGTTTGTCGAGTTGAAATCCGGGCTGGTTTGTTTCGAGCAGGAATGCGGAGAGTCCGCCTTCGGCTTCGGAAGTGCCGGGCATCCTCGCGATAAGGATGATCAGGTCGGCTTTGCCGCCGTTGGTGATGAACATCTTCTTGCCGTTCAGGTGGTACCACCCTTCTCTGCCTTCGACCGGCGACGCGACAGTCTTCACCCTTCGGGCGTCGGAGCCCGCATCCGGCTCGGTCAGACCCCAGGCGAGTTTGATTTCGCCACGAATAATCCCGGGCAGATACTTTGCGCGTTGCTCTGCTGATGCAAAGTGATGAAAATGCGCCACACAGAGGGCATTGATCGCGGCCACATTCATCGCCAACGCCGGATCACCTTTGGCGAGTTCGCGAATGGCTTCGCAGTAGGTCTGGCAACTGTAGCCACGGCCACCCAGATCGACGGGCAAAGTCATGGAAAGCAGACCAAGCTCGCCAAGTCGGGGCCAAATTGAATCTGGAAAGGAAGTTTCTTCTTCCCAAACACGAGTGTTGGGGAGTACTTCAAGAGCAACAAATTCCCGAATCTGGTCGATAAAGGTAGCTTGCGAATCTGGAACTTCTACGAACATTTTTTCTCACCATCGAGCGCCGACGCCATTGTATCCCGTATTGTACCGGTGATGGCTCCTCCCGCTTTTTCTTACCAAAGCACATTGGTGTAATATGTTTCTGACTGAAAAGTCCAAGGCGGCTACGTTTCGATGATGAACGTGTATCAAGAGCTTGGAGAAACATCCCGAAGGCAAATCCTCTCAGAGTTGAGAACTGGTCACAAGAGTGTAACGGACCTCGTCAAAGCCACTGGCCTCAAACAGCCGAACGTTTCCAACCACCTTGCTCGGCTCAAGGATCGAGGCATCGTCCGCAATTCCAAGGTTGGGCGTCAGGTGTTCTACAGTTTGGCCTCGCCCGAAGTTGAGGTCATTGTGAACAGTGCCCTCAGCAACCTCGACCCAACCGACGAGATTCTGGATTTTGAGAGCCTGGCGAAGATGTATGCCAAAGCAGGCGTTGCCGGCGATGAGCAGACCTGTGGCGAGATCATGGATCGCGCTTACCGAGCGCGGATCCCCCTTATTGATATTTATCAAGAGATTCTTTCGCCTGCGATGACGTTGATCGGGACCTGGTACAAGGTCGAGGCGATTGACGAGGCCCAGGAGCACCTGGCGAGTTCGATTACTGAGCGAATGATGGCCCGCACGATCCAGCTGAGCGGTCCCAGTGGACGGCAGGCGCGCACGGCTCTCCTCGGATGCGCGGCGAACTCTTGGCATGTGATTGGACTTCGGATGCTTGCAGACTTCCTGCGGCTCTCGGGGTGGCGCACCCTGTTTTTGGGGGCAAACGTACCCACACCAAGCTTTGCCGCGGCCGTGAAGCAACACCGGCCTCAACTGGTGTTGGTGAGTTGTTCGGCCGACGAGGCGTTGGAAGAGTCGGTTCAGCTCGTCCGGGCACTCAACGAGCTGCGAGCGCAAAAGCTAAACTTTGCCCTTGGAGTGGGCGGACATTCGGTTCAGCACTACCCCGAGCGGTTCACCGAAGCCGGAGCGGATTTTTCCAGCCCTGATCTGCGGTCGTTCGCCACAAGCATCCTTCCAATGATCGAATCCGGGGGCCGGGCGGCGTTGGATGAATCCGAGGTCATCTCTCGCGGGGCCTAGCCCACTTGCGAGAGGTGACGGAAGGCTGCGATTGTGTGGCTCACCATCGCATCGTCGATGTCGGCATGGAGGACCAACCGAAGCCGGTTCGCGGCGACCGGGAAGCACCAGATTCCAAGTTCGTGAAGGCGTAGCTGCCACTCGACGGCGGGCCGGGTGGTTTCGACCATCAGAAGATTGGTCTCGACGCCTTCGAGGTTGACATGAAGGCCGCCAAGTTCGGCCAGGGCCGTCCCGATGGTCTTGGCGCGGGCGTGGTCTTCGGCTAGACGAGCGACATTGTTCGTGAGGCTCTCGATCCCGCAGGCGGCGAGGATGCCGCCCTGTCGGATGCCACCTCCGAGTCGCTTGCGCCATCGACGAGCCTTGTCGATGAATTCCTTCGGGCCGCAGAGCATGGACCCTATCGGGGCCCGCAGGCCCTTGGAGAGGCAGAAGTTCACCGTATCGACGTACTGGGTGATTTCGCGGACATCGACTCCGAGGCCGACGGCGGCATTGAAGACCCGCGCTCCGTCGAGGTGGACAATCATCTCGTGCCGGTCGGCAATCTCTCGATAGGCGGCCATGGCGGTTTGAGGAATGATCGCGCCGCCGGCGCGGTTGTGGGTGTTCTCTAGGCAGAGCAGGGTCGTTCCGGGACGATGGAGGTCCCGGCTCAGGACGTGCCGCTCGACATTCTCGGGGTCCATGGTGCCTCGGACGGAAGGCAGGGTCCAGGTCACGACCCCGGCGATCAGGGCCGAGCCGCCTACCTCGTAATAAACCGTGTGGGCCTCTTCCTCCACGATCATGGCGTCGCCACGTTCGCAGTGGGTGGCGATGGCGATCTGGTTGCCCATGGTTCCGCTCGGAACGAACAGTGAGGCTTCCTTGCCGACCATCTCGGCGGCGAGGGTTTCGAGGGCTGTGACCGTTGGGTCGTCGCCCAGAACGTCATCTCCCAAGGGCGCGGTCGCCATCGCGGCGTACATTTCGGGGGTCGGGCGGGTGACGGTATCGCTGCGGAGGTCGACGATCATGGCAACCATTATGGAAGGGAGCGCGGGGGTAAAACCCTGAGCGTGAAACGAGCGTTGTTGGTGGGTGCGGGCGGAATGGGCCAGGGATGGGCAGATAACATCCTGAAGAACGAGCGAACCGAGCTTGCGGGCTGGGTCGATGTCTTCCCTGGCAAGGCCGCCGAAGAAGCCCAAAAGCGCAATCTCGACATCTGGACCGGCGAGAACCTGGAAGCGGCCATTGCGGGGACCCAACCAGACTTTGTGGTCGATGTGACCATCCCCGAGGCTCACTGCGAAGTTACGCTCACCGCCTTGGCCCAAGGCATCCCGGTACTTGGTGAGAAGCCGATGGCGAGCAGCATGGACGAAGCGCGGCAGATGGTCGCGGCGAGCGAGGCGAGCGGAAAGCTCTACATGGTGAGCCAGAGCCGCCGGTATGCGGGAGGCGTGCGCGCCTACCGGACGTTGGTTCAGGAAGAGCTGGGACGGCTGGGAATCCTCAATGCGGACTTCTATATCGGTGCCCACTTTGGAGGTTTCCGCGACGAGATGCCTAGCCCGCTTGTGCTGGATATGGCGATCCATACGTTCGACGCGGCCCGGTACATCAGCGGGGCCGACCCCGTTTCGGTGTATGCGGAAGAGTTCAACCCGAGTTGGAGTTGGTACAAGGGCGATGCCTCCGCGACTTGCCTGTTTGAGATGTCCAATGGTCTTCGATTTACCTATCGCGGAAGTTGGTGCGCCGAGGGCCTGCATAGCTCTTGGGAGGGTGATTGGCGCGCGGTCGGTGAGCACGGCACGGCGCTTTGGGACGGCGGCGCGGTTGTTCGGGGCGAGGTCGTGGGAAAGACCGGTAGCTTCTTCTCGGAATGCCGCCCTGTGACCCGGGCTATCACCGAGATTCCCTACGGAATCGCCAGTTCACTGAACGAGTTTCTGGACGCTCTGGAGGGCGGTCCGACGCCGAACGGCGAATGCCACGACAACATCAAGAGCCTTGCGATGGTCTTTGCCGCGATGCAATCGTCCCGCGAGGGCCGACGCGTTGCGATCGCTATCTAGCGGCTCTCGTCGAGGGTGATCCGGTAGGCCACGAACCCGGTGGCGTCCTTCTTTGGTCGCAAGCTTCGGAAGGTGTTTCGGACGCGTTCGACTTTTTCGTCGACGTCCTTCACGGGGGCGGCGTCTTCTTGGAAGTCTTTCAGCAGGGTCTCGCGTTCGGTAAGTAAGCGAGCGAGGAGAGTTCGCGGTAGCTCTTCGATGGCCGCGGCTCTCTCCTTTGCTGCAGACCGCCAGCGCTCTTCGATCCGGCCCCCGACTCGCTTGAGCTCACTTTCGAACTCGGCCACATTCTTGGGCGGGATGAAGGCGAGCACGCCAGGGACTTCGACGAGGTTTTCTTTGCCAAACCAATCGGAAAAGGGCTGACTGAAGCCCTTCAGCTTGGTCACTGTTTGGGCAAGCTTCTGACGGCTGACGGCTGAATCTTCGGAGGTCAGGCGAACGAAGGCGAGGTCGGAGGTTTCCTCTTTGGCGGTCGCGGCGGGGGAGCCGGACTTTTGACTGTCGAGCGGCAGAGGAAGGACGGGACCGGTGGGGATGGCGCCCGGAAGCCCAGGCGGCTGGATCATGGTATCTGCCCCAAACGGACTCAAGGGGCCGACCAGAGGTCCGGTCGCTGCTGGAGGTGCAACGTCACCCTTGACCTTTGGGATCCCGACCGGAGGCGCGCCCATATCGGGGCGGTAGATGGAGGGAACCTGTTGGGTGTTAGCACTGTGGTACTGCGCCAGGGCCTTTTCGAGCCTGGCGGCCGTGTCGGACGGGACGGCACCACTTGTGAACGAGTTCGCCAACATCATCACGCCGGCGCCGAAAATGATGCCAAAGAAGCCCCAAACGATGGGGCCGAGAGGCTTCGGGGGTGCGTCCTCGATCGTTTCAACGATGGGTTCGGCAGGCGGCAGCGCATTCATGGTCCAATTCTAGGGACGCCCAAGCTCGACGGCTGGTTGCAACCCATCCAGGGCTGCCCCGTACAAATCGACGTATTTGCGCGCGCTCTCGGTCCATCCGTAGTCCCCGGCCATAGCCCTACCAACCATCGCGAGCCTCGCCTCCTGGTCGCGCCACGTATTTACCGCGCGCTCAACGGCCCCAACCAGGGCATCGGGGCTTCGGTCATAGAACACGAACCCGTTCACGTCGTTGAATACCGTATCACGCAGTCCGCCAGTAGCCCGGACGATGGGAAGGGTGCCGTACCGCAGAGCAATCAGCTGGCCAAGGCCGCAGGGCTCGAAGTTGCTGGGCATTAGGAAGAGGTCGCTACCCGCGTAGATTCGCTGAGCGAGGGCTTCGTCAAAGCGGTCGAAGAAGCGGACATTGCCGGGAAAGTCGTACTCGGCGAGGCGCAAGGCATCAGCCAGGACAGGATCTCCGGAGCCCAGGACTACCAACTGAATCGGGAGCTTCACCAGCTCCTCGATCCGACTCAGGACCAAGTCGAGACCCTTTTGATGGCTGAGCCGTCCGATCAGGCCAACCACTGGCGTTTGGTTATCGGCGGTAAACCCGCACTCCTCGATCAGCTTGGTCCGGCAAGTTGCCTTGCCTTCCAGGTGGTCGGGCCAATAGGTCGCCGGGATATGGGGGTCGGTTGCGGCATCGAAGACCGTGGTGTCGATCCCGTTTAGGATTCCGCTGAGGCGGCCTTGGTCGTTCAGGTATCGCATGAGCCCTTCCAGGGCACAACCGTACTCGGGCGATTGGATTTCGCGGGCGTAGTTCGGGCTCACCGTGTTCACGCGATCGGCAAAGGCGCAACCCGCCTTGAGGAAGTTCACCCGGCCCCAGGTTTCCAGTTTGTCGGGCGTGAAGAGGTCGTGGCTAAGGCCGAGGGCGTCGAGAACTTCGGTTCCCCATTCGCCCTGGTAAGCCAGGTTGTGGATGGTAAAGATGCTTGCGGTTTTTGACCAAACTGGCCCGGCCTTCTCCTTTAGCAACACAGGCAGGAAACCGGTGTGGAAGTCGTGGCAATGGATCACATCCGGAATCCAATCGAGCTGCTCCATTGCGGCCAGGGTCCCGGCGGAAAGGAAAAGGTGACGCTCGAAGCCCGGTCCGTAAAGCGATTGGCTTGAGGAACAATCCGCGAAGAAGCGGTCCGATTGGAGCAAGCAGACAGGTAGCCCATCGACTTCCGTCTCAAGCAGGCCGGATGGTTCCGACCAGTGGTCGTTCATCCGCACTTGGAAGGGGTCGGTGGCTTGGGTGACCGCCCACCTTGGGTCGGAGGTGACCAGCGCGTAGGCAGGAATCAGAACCCGAGCATCGACACCGAGCTTTCGCAACGCCTTGGGGAGTGCCCCGATGACGTCGGCTAGGCCCCCTACTTTGGCGAACGGGGCCGCCTCGGCGGCGACAAAGAGCACTTTCAAAGGTTGTTCGCTCAAGTTATTCCCAGGCCTGCAGGCCCATCAGCCAGCTAAGGCAGAAGTAACGCTCGGAGGCCAAAGCCTGGACATAGGCGACGCGCTCGTCATCCAGCATGTGAAAAGGCAACCCGAACGCGGGGAAATCGCCCTCTAATGTTGGGGGAATGTGGCCCCCGGCGGCATATTGGGCGGCCAAGAAGGCGATCCGCTCGGGGTTGTTTTCCTCGTCGAACGGCGGCTTGCCCGATTGCGACCGCCAGTACCAGGTCTCGGCCACTCGCTGGGCGAGGATGATGTCGTCCTCGGGGACGAGGAACGATTCTTCGATGGCGAAAAGCCATTGGTCGGGGTCAATCACTGCACCCAAATCCTGAAACTGCTGGTCGTACGGAGGAATTGCGGGCACCAGGTTCAGGGCCCAAAGCAAAACTCCGAGGGACTCCCGACGCCATGCGGCGTAGCCAAACTGGGCCTCGGTCCAGGACCCAGGGAATGACGTGAAGAGGGCTCTTTCGCTCGGCACGACCGAATCCCAGATCCCGGTTTCCATCAGGTGGTCCTGGAGATCGGCGATCGAATCGGCTGCTTCATCGCGCTCGGTTTCGTCGGCCGCCTCCTGGAACGCGATCTCGGAAGCGAGTCGGTATTGGAGAAGATTGACGCTCAACATCCGTCGAGCCACTTGGTTTGCCGACGGTCGGGCAAGATTGGCGTCCATGAGTTACTGAAGATACCTTCGGCTGGGCACTTTGTGGACGCATTTGCACCCACGTGGCGTACCATGAGGGTATGCGTCGCGCATTTACGCTCATCGAGTTGCTGGTTGTCATCGCCATCATTGCCCTGCTTGCCGCCATTCTGTTCCCGGTGTTCGCGCGGGCCAAGGCGAGCGCGAAGCAGACAACCTGTCTGAGCAATCTGCGCCAAATCGGCACGGCTACGGCACTGTATATGGGGGACTCGGACGATGTCTTCCCTTTCGCACTTGATGCCTCGGACAAGTTTGCCCCCCAGATTTGGGATGGCGAGCCTGAATTCCGATTGCGTATCCCCACGATGCCGCTCCTCCAGGAGGTCTTGCAGCCCTATCTGAAGAGCCAGCAGGTGTTCCAGTGCCCGTCCGATAGTGGCACTGAGGTTCTGGACAACCACTTTCCCGAGCGCTTCCTCTCCGCCCCTAGCATGCACAAGACCTTTGGGTCAAGCTACTTCTTCCGAACGGAGATTGCCTTCAAAGCCTTCACCCAGACATCGTTCCAGCTCCCGGCCAATGTGAATGTGCTCTTTGACGGGGCAGGGCACTGGCATGGCGATGGCGGCGCCCTCAACCAGGGGGATGACTATTTCAGCTATTACAACAAGATTCGTGGCTATCGTTACACGACGCTCTTCGGCGATTTTCATGCCAAGTCCCTGAACTTCAACCAACTCCAGGAAGCCTGGGGGACCAAACTCTAAGGTGATCCTTCGCCCCTATGGCCTCGTGATCGGCGGGGTATTGGAGACTGGGCTCGAGCTGGTGCTCGATGGCGATCGCATTGACGAGATTCGACCGCACACGGGCTTGCCTGGCCCCTTTGTGGTGTCGCCCGCGTTCGTCAATGCGCATTCTCACCTTGAGTATCGCTCGATGTTGGGCGCGATTGACGCCCCTGAATACCTCCCCTGGATTCGGGAGTTGATCCGTCTCAAGGCTTTGGAATCCGATGATCAAGTGCGAGAAGCCTGCCACCTCGCCGCGAGGGAGAACCGAGCGACAGGCGTCGCTTGGATCGGGGAGCACTCTGATCGGCCGTTCGCGGGCGAAGCCCTTGCGGCCGAGGGCATCGGCGGGGCAATCTTTCAGGAAGTTATCACCTTCTTTCAGCTAGAGAGACGTCTCGAAATCTTGGCTGAGGTGGAAGCCCGGGCCGAGCGCAATCGCCATTCGTTCAGTGGGACCGTGACCCTAAGCCCCCATGCTTTCCACACGGTTGACCCGGATACTTTGACCGAGATTGGCCAACGTGGCGACCCGGTCAGCATCCATCTTGCCGAGTCTAAGCTTGAAAACCAACTCTTACAGAAGCGCGAGGGCCTATTGGCCGACCCATGGCGCGTGGAGGGTTTGAAGCGGTTCCCCATCGGTATCAGCGTGGTGGAGGCCCTTCGGCTCGTCGGACTTGTCCGTCCCGGAGTGCAGTTCGTCCACGCTTGCGATGTTAGCGACCAAGACATTGCTTCGATGGCCGAAGGCGGCGTCACGGTCGCCCATTGTCCCCGTTCGAACGTCCGACTGCGATGCCCGATTGCACCAGTCCGTCGGATGCTCGAAGCTGGGATCAACGTCGGGCTCGGGTTGGACTCGGTGGCGAGTAGCGGCGAGATCGACATGTTTGCGGAGATGAGGGCGGCTCTGACCGCTGGCTACGAACTGGGCCAGCCGTTGACTGCAGAGCAGGTTTGGCAAATGGCCACAACCAAGGGGCACCAATCGTTCGGTCCGGCCACGGATCGCGTCTGGGACATCGAAGTTGGTTCAACCGTGCCGCTCATCAAGATTGGCGTTAGCGATGCACTCTGGACGGAAGACCTAATCCTCAACGGAACCATCGACTCCGTGGGATGGGTCACGGAACGGGCCAAAATAGGTCCATGAAGATTGCCATTATTGGCCGGGGAAACGTTGGTGCGACATTGGGCCAGAGATGGACTTCCATTGGCCACGATGTTCGGTACGGAGTGCGTCGTCCGGGCGAAGCGGATGAAGCGGATGCGGCAACCGCAGTAGCCGAATCCGAGGTTGTGATCCTTGCCCTTCCCGCCGGTGGCATCACGCCCGAGTTTATCGGCGGCCTGCCTTTGGCGGGCAAGGTCGTCGTGGACGCAACCAACCCGATTGCGGCAGACTTTGGCGGTTTGAACTGGGGCGAAGAGTCATCCTGGGGCGAGCGCGTCGCCCGATTCGCGCCGGGTGCAATCGTGGTCAAAGCCTTCAACACCATCGGCTTCAACGTGATGGCCAACCCCGACTTTGCCGGAACTCCCGCTTCCCTTCTTATCGCGGGCGATGATGCTCCGTCGAAGGCCATCGTATCGGGACTTGCCCGCGAAATTGGCTTTGCGCCCGTGGATGCTGGCCCCCTTCTTCAGTCCAGATATCTTGAGGCTCAGGCTTGGCTTTGGATCTCGATGGCGGCGAAATATGGCCACGGACGCGAGATTGCCTTCAATTTGGTGACCCGCTAGCCGGGACTCTTTCGATATTTGGTCAATTGCCGTTGACTTGGAGGCAGGCATGCGGTCATACTTCTCTTTTGCCGGGTGGGGAACCATGCCGACATTTGCGACAGGAGGCTTTCGGCCCGTTTCTGCAGACAGAAGAGTGAAAACTTAGAGCAGATTGATCGGACGAACGCGCCCTTTCGCAATGCGAAAGGGCTTTTTGATGCAGAGACATCGATCCCAGACGCAGCACGAAAAGAATTCGAGGAATGAATGCCGACCGTTAACCAATTGGTTCGAAAAGGGCGAAAAGCGCCAAAGACGAAGTCGAAGTCACCCGCTATGAAGGGCAACCCCTTCAAAAGAGGCGTTTGCACCATCGTGCGAACGATGACTCCCAAGAAGCCGAACTCGGCTCTCCGAAAGACGGCTCGTGTCCGTTTGACCAATGGTATTGAGGTCACCGCCTACATCCCTGGCGAAGGCCACAACCTGCAAGAGCACTCGGTCGTCCTCGTTCGAGGCGGTCGTGTGAAGGACCTTCCTGGCGTGCGCTACCACATCGTGCGCGGTGCTCAGCAGACCACCGGCGTTGGTAAGCGAATGCAAGGCCGAAGCAAGTACGGCGCGAAGCGTCCGAAGCCGGGTCAACCAGCCGCTGCCGCCAAGGGAGGAAAGAAGTAAATGTCACGTAAAGGACTTGGACCGAAGAAGCACCTTCCTCCTGATGCCGTTTACGGCTCGGAGCTCATCAGCCGGTTCATTAACCGGATGATGCTGGACGGCAAGAAAGTCACCGCCGAGAAGATTTTCTACGGAGCGATGGCTATCGTCGAAGAGAAGGCTGGCGTGCCTGCGTTGGAGGTCTTCGAGAAGGCTCTCCAGAACGTCATGCCCGCCGTTGAGGTTCGACCTCGACGAGTTGGTGGCCAGACCTACCAGGTTCCGATGGAAGTCCGACCGGACCGACGTCGAACTCTGGCTCTGCGCTGGATGGTTGGCGCTGCACGCAAGCGAAGCGGCAAGACCATGAAGGAACGACTGGCCAACGAGCTGCTCGATGCCTACAACGGCACTGGTTCCACCTTCAAGAAGCGCGAGGACACTCACCGAATGGCCGACGCCAACAAGGCGTTCGCTCACTACCGCTTCTAATCTATCGAGTCGTCTCTCGAAAGGATTTGGGGATATCTCCTCAAGTCCTTTCTTGTATTTGGCCCTCTCCTGTTGCTTCGTGTATGATTCATGCATGGCCACCAAAACAATCTCGATTGAGCTTGATGTCTACGAGCGTCTGAAGTCGCTCAAGAGCCGCGACTCGGAGTCGTTCTCGCAGGTTTTGCGACGGACATTGCCTGCCAACCGCAGTGTCCGAGCATCGAACATCCTTGCCATGTTGGAGTCTGGGAGCCTTCCGAAAGTTGGTTGGACGGACCAGGAAATGGAACAGATTGAGTCGATCGATGATGCATTCATGAAGGACGAACTGCTTTGAGAGTCCTTGCCGATACATGCTTCTTCATCGACCTTGAGCGCCGAAATCCTGAGGCCATACAATTCCTCCGATCAAATCCAGCCGCTGAACTTACGCTCTGTGAAGTCGTTCGTGCCGAGCTGCTCGCGGTGGGCCGAGACCTCTCGGCTATTGAAATCTATATTGCGCCGGAGATCGCTCCGCTGGGCCAGGAAGCTGCCGCAGCATGGAGCCGGAGCGTTCGTTACCTTCGCCAACAGGGGCAACTCATCGGAGTGAATGACCTTTGGATAGCCGCCGTTGCAATCGCGAACAACCTTCCCGTGCTCACCCGCAACCGGCGAGAATTCGAACGCGTGCCTGATCTCACGGTGATCACCTACTAGGAACTGCCCTGATCCGGGAGGTTCGTTGACTTCCGAACCCCCAAAAAGGAATACTAGTGAATGATCGCAGGTCTGTGC
>JBMOJD010000095.1:0-11966 GCA_049317025.1 Fimbriimonas sp.
CGCAAGCCGCGCGGCATTTGGCTGCCCGAATGTGCCTATCGCCCGCGCTACGACTGGAAATCACCCGTCGAGCCCAACGCGAGCACCTTCCCCCGGGCCGGCACCGACGAACTTTTGCAGCTCGAAGGCTTGGAGTATTTCTTTGTCGATTCGCACATGATCCGAGGTGGGATTCCGCTTGGAACGTACGCAGCGAACTTCCCCCAGCTCGCCGAGATGTTTGCCCGGAGTTCGAAGTACTTCAGCCCGCCCGATGAGTTCCGCAGCGAGTACGAGCACTACCGCCTCGCCACGGGCATGCAAGTGTTTGCCCGCGACCCGCAGACCACTGTCAAGGTTTGGTCCGGCGACGTTGGCTATCCGGGCGACCCGAACTACCTCGAATTCCACAAGCAACTCTATCCTGGCCGCCTGCGCTACTGGCGCATCAGTGAGAACAAGGCCGACCTCGGCCAGAAGCAGCCCTACGACCCGTACCAGGCGTTCGAAAACATTGCCAACCACGCCAAAGACATGGTGAACACGATCAAGGGCGCCCTCGCGACCTATCGAGGCCAAGCCGACCGCAATGGCACCGTGGTGGCGATGTACGACACCGAGCTCTTTGGCCACTGGTGGTGGGAAGGGCCAGAATTCCTCTACGAACTGGCCCGCGAACTCCATAAGGATGGCGAGGTCGAGATGGTTTCCGGAAGTGATGTGATCGATTCGGAGCCCGCGCGACACCTAATCCATATGCCGGAAGGATCGTGGGGCGAAGGCGGCTATCACTTCATCTGGATCAACGAAGACAACCACTGGACTTGGGCCAGCCTGTACAAGGTCGAGCGCAAGCTGCGCCAGATGGCGCGGGAATACGCCGGAGGTCCCGCTGACGAGATCTCGCGGCAAGCCGCCCGCGAAATGCTCCTGGCCGAGGCATCAGATTGGCAGTTCCTTATCTCCACGTTTGCCGCCAAAGACTATGCCGAAATTCGCTTCCAAGACCATATCGACCGGTTCAACCGATTGGCCGAGATGGCCGACCGAGTCCACGCCGGGGCGGAACTGACCGCCGACGAAAGTGCGTTTCTGCTTGAGTGCCAAGAAAAGGATGCGCCGTTCCAGGAACTGGACCTATCGCTCTGGCACGCCCTCCCGGCCGAGGCTTAACTTTATGAAACTACACCCATCCCTTTTGCTCTGCCTCGTCGTCGCCGGTTGCTCGTCCGGGCCCGATGCGAACCCTTCACCGACCGACTCGAAGACGACCGAAGCGCCCAAGGCGGCCGAGACGAACTCCACCGAGAAGAACACGGGTGAGACAAAAGAGCCGACCAATACGGAAAAGGCCAACCCCGAGACGGCAAACCCAACCAACCCAACCGACAACAAAGGGTCGGGAGTTCGTCCGCCAGGAATGCCGGTTCGCCCGAACCCGCTGAAGAACGACATCCCCCTCGCGAACCAAGAAGGCTGGACGCGGGACGCGGCCAAGCCAGCGGATTTGGCCAAGTTTGTCGATGGCCAGCTGAACCAAATGCGTAATGTGATGGGTGGCATCCGCATCGCTTTCGATGTCCCTGCGGGCCGGGCCAGCGGCGAAGCCATCATGATGGTGAAGGACAGCAAGACCTGGCGGTTCCAGCACCCCAAGATCGTGAACGATGACCGCGGTGCGACTTACGAGATCGTGGTGGCCGACGGCAAGAAGTTCTCGCGCATCGCTGGCGATGGCTGGATCGAGCCCAAACCGGTGGGCAATCGACGGGACTTCACCGGCCCCGACCTCGTGAAGCGATGGCCGCAGGAGTGCATGTCGCTTGCCTTCTCGGGCGTAGGCAATTCGAGCAATCCGTGGTCGACCTTAGTCAAAGAAGTGAGCAAGCCAGGTAGCGGCCTGAAGGTGCGCGTGGACCGCCGCGTGATCACATTCGATGGCCAGCCCCACGAGCAACAGCGGTTCTTGATCGAGCGCGACGATGCCGCCGTGAAGAAGCTCGGCGTTCTCGTGATGGAAATGGTCGTGGACAAAAAATACGGCCTCCCCATGAGCATGCGGTCGGCCGTAAACGCCCCGGGCAAGAAGCCCGAGATTGTGAACTGGAGTGCCGAGTGGCGTAGCCGCAAGGATTTCGAAGCCGACGCCTTCAAAACCCCGCTCCACGCCACCAAGGTGCAGAAGATCACTCGCTAACGATCAGTCACGGCCCTTGCCGAGCATGGTCTCGATCTTGCCTTCGAGCTCAACCTTGAGCACGGTGGCGTAGGTGTCGAGCTCATGCTCTGGCACATCGATCACGAGGGTGCCGGGCACTCCGGTCCACTCAACCATTTTGGGCTTGGTGAACTTCAGGGCGGTGCCGTTGCCGACAACGCTGACGGCCTTCACGTTGTTGCGAATTCCCTTCACGTAGACCTTTTCGACCGGACGATCGAGGAGTATCAGATACAGGGTCTGGCCGTCCTTGCTGAGGGTGCTCGGGCCGTAGTGGAGGCCCAGAGGCAGGCCCGCGACCGAGCCATAAATGGCTTCGGCGTGCTTGTGGGTCCAGGTGCCAAGCTCTTCGAGACGCTGCACTTGCTCTGGCTGCAGGGAGCCATCGGCGAAGGGGCCAACATCAAGGAGGACGTTTCCGCCCATGCCGATGACCTCAGCGAACATCCGGACGATCTCACGGGTGGGCTTATGATTATGGTCTTGAGTTTGATACCCCCACGAATCGTTGATGGTGACGCAGAACTCCCACACGCCATCCGGGGCGACCACGGGCTGACCCTGCTCGGGGGTCGCATAGTCGCCGTAGCCGAGCATCCGCGAGTTCAGGATGACTTCCGGTTGCCAAGCGTGGAGCTGATCCCGAAGCTCCTTCATCTGGAATTGTTCGGGCTCGCGCTCCCAATCTCCATCGAACCAGTGCAGATCAACCTTGCCAAACTGGGTGCAAAGCTCTTCTAGCTGGGCGCGATGGAACTTCAGGAAGTTCGCCCATCGCTCGGGGTCTTCGTGACCGGCGGGAGGGCCCGCGAACGGGTTCAGGTCCTTGGTGCCGTCTTCGACTTTGCGCAAGGTTGGGTAGTCAGGATGTGACCAATCGAGATGCGAGTAGTAGAGGCCCACGCGCAGACCATGCTTGCGAAGCGCCTCGACGAAAGGCGTGACAAGGTCTCGTCCCGCCGGGGTCTTGTTGACCACGCTCAGGTCGTTGGCTTTGGTATCCCAAAGGGCGACGCCATCGTGGTGCTTGGTGGTGAGGACCGCATACTGCGCCCCCGCGCGAGCAAAAAGGTCCGCCCATTCCTCGGGGTCATACGCCGAGGCGGTGAAGCCATCGAGCTGCTTCATGTAGTCTTCGTGGGAGATCTGGCCATTGAAGAACGACCAGCTCTCCGAGATCCCGTTGACGGCATAGATGCCGTAATGGATGAAAATGCCGAGTTTTGCGTCCAGAAACCAAGGCTGCATCATGACTGCCTAGCATAGTCATTTTGCGCCCGCCATCGCTCGCTGTGATCTGTCTGCCCGACGAAAGGCCAGCTGGCTGCACCGGACGCGCTGGAACTCCCTGCGGGGCTTGAAACGACGTCGACATTGGAATGACCCCTGGTCGAATTCTCCGGCGGTCCAGGGCTACCACGCTCACCGGTTCCATGGCCCTAAGCACCCACTTCCGCCGCACGCCGAATGCCCTTGAGCATTCCTCCAAAAACGATGTTATGGAATGGGACGACCAAATACCAGTACAGCAGACCCGAAAAGCCTTTCGGCCGGAAACGTGCCGTCATGGTCAAACGCGTCGCGCCCTCGGCGGTTGACTCCAAAGAGAAATCAAGTGTGGCCGTACCCGGGAGCTTCATTTCGGCGAGGAGCGTCAATCGCTTTTCCTTCTCAATGCCGATGACGCGCCAGAAATCCAGCGCTTCTCCGTAGCCGACCTGCTCTGTATGTCGGCGACCCCTTCGGAGGCCCGGTCCGCCCACGAGTTTATCCAGCCAGCCCCGGATCTGCCAAAGAATGTCGCCCGAGTACCAGCCGTGCCCACCGCCGACCCTGCAGACGGCTCGGAAGACACTGCCCTTGCCTGCCGCGATGTCAATCGTACGCTGGTCTTTAAAGACGGTCCCCCCCGCCCATTCCGGATCGCCCGGAACCGGACCAGCGGCAGACCAACTCGTAATAACCTTGTCTTCGCGAACTCGCACAAGGGCCTTATGAATGGCCTCGCGGACCCCCATCGCCTCGTGTGGCATCAGCTTTTGAGTTAGATCGTTGGTGACGACCACGCGGTTACGCAGCCCTTCTGCCAATGGCCGGGCGATGCGGTATGAGACAGGGGTTACCAGTCCGATCCACCCTGAACTGAGGCCCGGCGTGAGCACCGGTAGAGGAATGATGATGCGTTTCGAAAGCTTCAACTCCTCCGCCATGATCCTCATGAGCTCACGATACTGCACCACATCCTTGCCGCCAATCTCGAGCGTCTGTCCCTTTGTCTCGGCGACGTCGAGGCACTTCACCAGCCAATACAGAACGTCGGAAATCGCGACCGGTTGAGACTCCGTTTTCACCCACCGAGGCGTGACCATGATCGGCAGTCTTTCGACCAAGTAGCGAAGAATCTCGAATGATGCGGAGCCCGAGCCGATAATCATCGCCGCACGCAAGGTCGTCACCGACACTCCGTCCTTGGCCAACAGCTGCTCAATCTCGCGCCGTGAACTCAGGTGCTCGCTGAGGTTGGGACCCATCTCCCCGAGCCCGCCGAGGTAGATAATGCGTTGGATACCGGCAATTTTGGCCGATTTCGAAAATGTGTCGGCAAGACGGCGGTCTTCCTCCGCATACTTGTCACCACTCGCCTGCATGGAGTGAATCAAGTAGTAGGCGACTTCATAGCCAGATAGTTTTGCCGCCAACCTATCTACGTCCGTCACGTCATCGGCAACGATATCAACTTTTGGGTCACTCCGCCAGTGTCTATCGTCAAGTTTGCGAGGATTCCTAACCAGGCAGCGGACGTCATGTCCGTGCTCCAAAAGAGCTGGAACAAGGCGCCCTCCAACGTAACCGGTTACCCCGGTGACCACAACCCTCACAGCTTCCTCAGCTTCAGGAACCATTTCCATGCAAAGGAGTTGGGAGTCACCGAGATAGCGGGGAACTTCCCTATGCAGACCTTGATGCGAGGAACGCGGTCCCAGTCAAACCATTGCGTTCCTTGAACCAGAGCACGTGCTACCCTAAGCAAGGGTAGCAACACCCGAATACCATCCAGTTTCAGAACGATCTCTTGGCCTTCTGCCTCGACAGCGTAAGGTCGACCCTCAACAGTCCCCTGTAGGCGGCCGACCACGATCAGTTTGGGTTCTGGCTCAGATCCTTCGTGCGAATCTTCACTTGTCCGCTGACCCGCCACTGGGCGTACTCAGCCTTGTCACCGGTACCGCTCGGAACGCTAATCCGCAGGTCATCAAACTCGTACTCAATTTCCGCGTTGCGTCCAGTGAGCTTGTCGTACAGCCCAATGGCAAGGTCAGGCCAAGTTTTTGTATGTAGTGTTTCTTCCACCCCATACTCTACGGGCATTCGGTAAAAGTGTCTGCCGTTGACCTCGATACCCCTAAGCACTCGCAACAAAAATGAGATCGGAACCTCCTGTCGACTCTCACCTCCCTGAGATAGGAGAAAGTGTCGTCGAGGTTTCCGGAAGGATTTGCACCCTAAAAGTCAGAACGGGCAAGCGATGTCGGGCCAGATTATCGACGCGAAAGATTATGGTTTCGCCCGGCGGCATTTCTCTGAACAGTACTTCACGTCGTCCCAATTCTTCTCCCACTTCTTCCGCCAAGAAAAAGCCCTTCCGCAGGTGGCACAAAGCTTTGTGGGAAGATGCGAATTGTTGCGTTGAGGCATGACGAAGCCTACCCCGGACACTGGCCGAATAGACGGGCGCCAGGAGGCCGGATCCTTCCGCTCAAGTCAGTCCAGGACTTGCACGTCTAGAGTACTGACGCGGACAATCTTGGCTCGACGTCGATCATAGTGAGTGTCTAAACTCCGCTGGGCTCAAGCTTCCAACTCTCCGGCCAGAAAAAATGTGTGTTCGGTTTCTTTGGTGAGCGGCGATAGGGGGTCGGATGTCGAGAGAACGACCTATGAATCTCAAAAGCGATACCGAGCTACTGCAGGCATGGCACCGAGCCCGCGACGAAGACGCGATCCGGGTGTTGATCGAGCGCCATGGCGCTCTTCTCACGGGGGTTGCGCAGGCGCGAGCCATGCAGAGCACAAATTCAATGTGAACCTCTCACCGGCTACGAAGAGACCCATCAGAGAGCCCCGTCTTAGTCTTCACCCGCCAACCGCGGAACCGAATGGGTTCGACGATGATCATGTGCGGAGCCGTTAGGGCGGCAAGCGAAACAAACAGGATCTGAATCACTTTCGCATCAAGACCTTTAGCTGGGCTCAACCGAAAAGCCACAGCTCCGACCACGAGTACTGAGAGCATCGGGAGCGTGCACTCGACGAGCATGGCCCGCCATCTCAGATTGGCCAGCTCCACCGTTCGCAGAATGTGACGAGCACTATGCATCAAGCAAAAGTAGGTGGTGAAAGCTAAAAGAGGTGAGACAAAGGTCGCAGTTAGCAAAATCCCGATTAGCTCCAGCGCGTTTCCGTACCGCTTGCGCGTCGTCTCCACGATGAGCGCAACTACCGCGATCCCGACGACTAGCATTGCCAGGGGCAGCGAGATTTGGACCAAGACACTCGCAGCTGACGGATTCGTCAAGAGTCCGTACAAGTACTCAAGCTCCTGACCGTGGCGCAGGCTTGGCAAAGCGATTACCCCCATGCCGACGCTGATCCTCATCAACGTCGACGCACCCTCTTCCGGGTCTCCGCTGAAGTGGAACCCAGAAGCGGCCAAGAAGCCCATCAGAAACACAACGGGACTCAAAAGCCAAACAACGACCACCCCAACCGCCACACCGACGTAGCCAAGTAGCGCAAGAAGCAGGCGAGAAGTTGGCCGAACCCTCAAGATCTTCCGCAAATACAGAACGTCGAGCGCGCCGTGGGGGACTCCGAGAGCGACGATTAGGGCCCCTGCGACGAGCAAATCTGCTCCAGTATCCGGACGCGTCAACAGAGCACTGACCAAGACCAAGGCCACAGCCGACACGAGGAAGATGCTCCGCTGGGTGGCTACTGAATTCACGTTGCCTCGCTCGCCTGTTGAGCCCGCGGTTCGGAGGATTTGAAGCACTCTCGCAGGAAAGGCAGCTTTGGCAAAGCGGCGACGATCGCAAGCGCGTCTACCAGAGTTGGGCTATCCGAGAGAAACCGGAGGAGTCGTCGTGCTGGCACCTTGTCGAACAAGTCGACGAACAGTTGTGGTGCTAGCGAAGGGTTGGCGCGCAACACCTTCAGGAACACATGATCCATGAATTGCACTAGCCTTGAGTCTGCGATTGGACCGACTGGTAAGCCTCTGCTGGAGAGTGACTTAGCGCAGTGGTCGGCCCAGCCTTGTAAACGACAAAAAGTATAGCCGGAGCTAGCCCGAGCTGACCCTGCGCCCACTCCGACGCGAACATACGAATCGTTCGGAGACGGTACTGAGCTAATGCCCATTGGGATCGTCCCATATTCCTCACGCAGGATCCTATACGGAGAACCTCCGGTTCGCGCAGTGATGGCATCATTCAAACGTGTGATTAGTTCGGACGGCAACAGGCGATCCTCGCTCAAGACCGTCAGCTCGACTAGTGCTCGAGTAGAGCTGGTGGGGAGAATGTATGCGAACGCTGATTCATAGCGATTTGACTTGAGGAAATCCATCAAATGAGCCTTGCTAGCGTCGAAGACGTTCCCGGTGCACTCGATTTCCTGGCCCAAAAAGGACTGCCAAATAGTTGGTTGGCTTGTCGGAGTCATCGCGAACGGACGAGTGTCAATCACAACGTCTGACTCGATCGACCCCTTTGAGGTTTCCGTCTTCCAGCGCCCTGACTGGAGTTGGATACTTGAGAGCGCGGATGTCTCAAGCCAAAGTTCTATATTCGGACGAGTACGAATGCAGTTGAGTGCATCCGCGTAAAAGTCTTTAGAGCGAAGCATCTGATAAGGCCGCTCACTAACATCAACGATAATCGATTTAGACTCATTGCTCAAAGCCACGCAGGGCCAAGAATGAAGCGGGAGTGCTTCTGGGAGCATGTATTGCCCTTCCCAGAAGCACCAGGTGCGATCATCCCCATACTCGATTCGAGGCTCTACGACAACGGCTCTAGCATCGGACGAGGATTGTGCGAGCCTCTTTGCCAAGCTCAAGCCCGCACAACCTCCCCCAAGAATCAGTATTTGGGTTTCCTTCATGACCCTTTCCTGGTCGACAATCACGCAGTGGTAAGAGAAGGCTCGCCAGTCCCTTCGGCTTCAGACTTTCGGGAGGCGATGCTGAAGATAAGGATGCCGAATGCCGCTTTCGCTACAAGGTCTGCGATCGTGTAGCCTACTTGCACAGCTGCCGTAGCATCGCCGCCCGAGAGCCCGACCATCGGCAAGACAAAGACGATCGGGTAGAAGCACCACGATGCTACTGTCATGAATCTCGCACCATTGACAAGTCCTTTGACATTTGCTGGCTGACTCGCGATTGACTGCTTGAGGCCGACGAACAGCTCAAACACGATGATAGAAAAGGGAATCATCGACAATGTCCAAAAGATCCAGCGCGTGTTCGAGTCGGCGCTGATCTCACCTGGGTAGCCGAGCAAAATCATGAGCGCCGCCAACGAGCCCAATCGGATACTTTTCGACATGGTCTCAGAACGCGTTAAGCGCATTACTAAGATTAGCTCGATGAGAAGGAGCGGCACGGTAAGGAGCCAATCGACATAGCGATAAGCATCATTAAACTTAGACCCAGTCGAGGCAAGCGTACCATTGACCACGGAATAGGCATCGTTCCAACTGCCGAGCATTCGCGAGTAGTGATAGCAGGCGATGAACGTGACCAAGCCGGAGATGGTGACAGCCGTGCGATAAGCTGGTGCCACCATATCTCTACTGAGCCACAGGAATAGGGTAACCGCACCCATTCCGGCAATTCCGAACGATAAGCTGTTGTAGACCAGCTCAAATTGTGAGATCGAGAGTTCATTCATAGACATATCCCAAGTCGAAGAAGTCTTTGAAACATCAAAGACTACGCTCAACAACTGGTCTACGAAAGCCAACACCTCTGGTTAGCATCAGGTTCTTTAGAAATGGTGTGTGCTTCAAAAGTCAAGCTCCGAGTCGCCGTTCAGGACCATGCGCTGAGATCGACCATCCAAGGCATCGGGGGAAGCCCGAACCGTCCGGGGTAGGCTTCAATGGCATGGGTCAGTCTACATCCTGGCCGGTCAGTCGAACATGCAGGGGCACGCGAGCATCACCACTTTCGACTCGATGGCCGACGACCCGAAGACGGCTCCAATGCTCAAGGAGATGCGGACTGCTGATGGGAAGCCCAAGGTGTGCGAGAAGGTCTGGATCACCTCGATTGGATGCCTTGGCGACGCCTACACCGACCTAACTGAGGCGAAGGGCAAGCTGACGGTGGGCTTCGGCGCCCCGGAGCACAAGATCGGACCGGAGTTCACCTTCGGATTGACGATGGAGAAGCAGACGAAGGAGCCGGTGCTCATCATCAAGACCTCGTGGGGTGGCCGAAGCCTCCTTACCGACTTCCGTTCGCCCAGCGCCGGACCTTTCGTGATGGCGAAGGAGACCCAGGAACTCTGGGACAAGTATCCGCAGGGCGCGCACGGCATTCCGAAGGCCGAGGATAGACCCAAGGTCTTTGCCGAAAAGACCGCCGCCACTGGCGTGTACTACCGCGAGATGATTGCGCACGTGCGAAAGGTCCTCAAGGACATCAAGCGAGTGGTGCCCGACTACGACGCGAAGCAGGGCTTTGAGCTAGCCGGTTTCGTCTGGTTCCAGGGGTTCAACGACTATGTCGATGGCGGGGTGTACCCGCGCCAAAACGAGCCTGGAGGGTACGACCTCTATGCCAACCTGCTGGGCCACTTCATCCGAGACGTACGAAAGGATCTGTCCGCCCCGAAGATGCCGTTTGTGGTTGGCGTCATGGGAATCGACGGCATGAGGGGGAACACCAATGCTCCGATGATGCACTTCCGCGAGGCCCAACGAAAGCCAGGTTTGCTCAAGGAATTCCAGGGGAACGTCTTGACCGTCGAGACGGCGCCCTTCTGGGACGACGATCTCGAGAAGCTTCACGAGAGGATGAATAGTTACTGGCCAAAGGTCGATGCGATGATCGAAAAGCAGAAGAAGCAGAACAAGCCCGAGGCGGATTCATGGGAGAACAAGATGAAGCTCATGGCGGAGAACTTCACCCCTGACGAAACGCCTACAGCAGGGAGTATCGAACGGGGGCTACCACTACCTCGGTGCCGCCAAAATCCTGGCTCCGATCGGAAGGGCATTTGCAGAGGCTCTCCTCCAACGGAGAGCGGCCAAGAAGTAGCAGTACTTTGCCTCGATGCCATTCCTCGTCGGGTCATTGAGGCAGGTCTCGCCATCGATGTGGTGTGAACTGGTTCCCCGAAGCAGTCCACTCCAAGTTCCACACCCGTAACGCACTGCGGGCAAAAATGTGCGTTCGGTTTCTCCGCCGAGCGGCGATAGGGGTTCGGATGTCGAGAGAACGACCTATGAATCTCAAAAGCGATACCGAGCTACTGCAGGCATGGCACCGAGCCCGCGACGAAGATGCAATCCGTGTGTTGATTGAGCGCCACGGCGCTCTTCTCACCGGGGTTGCGCGTCGGCGACTGTCCGAGGCCGACTTGGCCCCGGATATCGCGGGCAGGGCCTTCGCCCTCATGGCGGCTCGCCCGACCCGTGTCCCCTACGGCGAAGTGACGGGATGGCTGGTCCGTGTCACCACTCACCTATGCGATACCGAGAATCGTGCCCACCGGCGACGCCTCGTTCGCGAAACGGCGGCCTCCCGAGAGTTCGCCCGGAGCCAGACTCAGATGAACCGCAACGCCGACGACCTGACCCACCAAATTGATGACCTTCTCCTCAAGCTCCGCGCCGAGGATCGGGAATGTTTGCTGCTTCATGCAGCCGAGGGACTAACTCACCGCGAGGTGGGCGAGAGGTTAGGTGTTTCGGAAGATGCGGCTCGGATGCGCTCGAACCGCGCGATTGACCGCATCCGGCGGAAGCTGGGTCTGAGTGCGAGCGCCGTCATGCCCGCGCTCGAACGGCTCAAGGTCACTCCTCTCTCCGCATCCGATCAGACCCGGTTCGCCGCGTCGGCACGCCTCGTGCCCGTAGCAACCGCCGGGTCACTCTCACTCACGTGGATACTCATGACAAACGCACAACGCCTCGCAATCACCCTCGTCGCCGCCCTCCTCATCGTGGGAGGAACCGGTGCCGCAATTCGAACTCAACAGGCCACCACGAAGTCGGCCCTCACCCTGACCCGCCCCGCCTACGAAGGATTTGTGGGCAAGTGGAACGGCAGCTTCACCTACATTGTCCGTCGAACCGGCAACCGGGTGACCCTGCGCGCCAACACCGAGCTGAACGTTGCTCCCAATGGTCTGCGGATGCGGGTTGGGTATTCCGAGCCAGGCTGGGCCGTGGACGCAAGCATCCAGGTCTTGCCCGAATCGAAGCAGCTCATCTATACCGACAAAGGCGATCGCCAGGAGTTCAAGCTCATTGCTTCCAGCCAAGACCAGTTCTCCGGCGAACGATTCGTGGACGAGCCAGGTCTACCCCGGCAAGAGCGTCTGACCTTCAAACGCCAGGGCAACAGCCTGAGCGTGCTAATCGAAGAGCGTCTGAGCACCGGTGGCTGGGTCTTTGCGAACGAGCAGCAACTACAGCGAGCACCCTAGACAACGGAATCCGGGTTAGCAGATTAGAGCTAGCAGGTTAGAAAACC
>JBMOJD010000096.1:0-11953 GCA_049317025.1 Fimbriimonas sp.
ACGACGGCGCTGACGATGCTCTGCTTCGCCTTGATTCCGCCAAAGAAATCTCGTCGGGCGTCGCCCTCTTCATCGTTCCAGATCGGCGGGTGGCAAGGGTGAGTCACAAATAGGACGAGGTCCTCTCGAGAGGCGAGAACCCCGGCATGGGCCGCCGCCGGGTCTAAGGTCATCAGCATTGCTCCCGGCTTCATCTTGGGGGCAACTTCGTGCGAGACCTTGCCGAGCAGAGTGTCCGGCAGGGCAAGAATCACCACATCGGCCTGAGGCAGTGCGTCGTCGGCGGAAGTCGCCGCAAGTCCGCGATGAGCCAAATTGGCCAAGCCCTGCTCGCCCGTTTCTACATAGAGGGTTTCAAACAAATCACAGCGGCTGAGGTTGTCGGTGAGCCGACAACCCATCTTTCCGCCCGCCCCAAACAATGCCACGGTAACCATGGCTCCCTTTTACCTTAGACAAATGGAGTTCGTTTGTGCTCCAGCAGCTCAAGAGTCAGGCCGTGGGTCGATTCGGCATCAAAGTAGGCATACTGGCCGTCGCCCATGTCGCCGCGCTGCACCATTTCGATGCCCTGAGTGCTCAGGAACTCGGCGACCTTGGGCATTCCCTCGACCCAGAATGCGATGTGCTGGACGCTCTCACCATTCTTATCGAGAGCTTCCTGCCACACACTGTCGCCACCCAGGGGCTCGATCAGCTCGATCTGGACGTTCTCCAGATTGAAAAAGGCGAGCTTGGCCTGGGCATTTGTAGGCACGCCCCGGTAGGTCTGGTTCACGTCCAGGCCGGGCGCGGTGGTCATTGGCTTTGGCGGCTCTACCCCAAACAGCGCGGCGTACTTGGCGATCGACTCCTCGATGTTTCGGACGACGATGGCGATCTGGGCGACCTTGGTGGGCAGCGTTTGGCTCATGCATCGATTATGTCCCGTGCGCATAGTTCTGGCTGGGGCTCACGAATTCCTCATTCAGGTCGTTCTTAATGGCAACGTCTGGAAAGGAGAACCTGATGCTAACCCCGACCCTCGCATTCGTCATCGCTGCCAATCTCGCGCCCAACCCCGGATTTGAGGTGGCAGGCCCTACTGGAAATGCGCCCTTGGCGACCAAGCTCACCGGTTCGGCGATTTGGGCCTACACGGGCTACGCCGACGAGATTTCGACGCCAGGCATTGCACTTGACGCGGCCAAGAAGGGAAGCCAGGGTGCGGTTTCCCAGATGGTGCGCCTCGACCCGAGCCAGGGTCGCTGGGTTCGATTCAGCTTCCGTGGCCTTGCCGAAGCAAACTTTGCCGTCGATAAGGACCAGGTTGGCATGAGCATCACTTTCTTCTCGAAAGGGGGTAGGAATCAGCTGGAACGAGCTGAGCGGCTGATCTATCGGCAGGTTCTGCGCGATCGTAAGGACCTCGATATCAATGGGATCGAGGGCAAGGATGGTGCCGCCGTTTGGAGGACCTATGAATTTGAGGAGCTTCTTCCGTTTCAGGAGGTCGATGCCGTGCAGGTGGAGGTCCACTTCCGCAATGGCCACGCCCGAGGGGCGAAGCGGACATCCTTCTTCGTTGACGACTTCGCCGTGACCCAGTCTGCGAAGTCTGCCTTCGGCAAGCGCGAGCCGCGCGCAAAGTCGGCCGACACTAGTGCCACCTCGACCGAAGGCATGGTGGCTCTTGGCGGCCGTTGGTACTACATGCCGCGGCCCGGCGAAAAGGTCACGACTTCGGGTCTCAAGGTGGATGCCGACAATGCCAATCGGCTGTTCTACAAGGATGACCGCCTGAGCAATCCATTTGCTCGCAACATGAGTTCCTTCTTGCATCCAGGGTACTTAGATATCAATGGGAACATGGTGAAGGAGGACAAGTTTGTCAAGGATTCGCTGGTCCTCACCTTCACGGGGAATAGCCTCACAGTTCGGTCCAAGAACCTTCCAAACCACCCAACGGCAAAGTTCCCCGATACCATCGGAACCCAATTCTACAATCCCGGCTACATCCAGGAGCAGGACAACGTTTGGACGGTTCCCCTCACACCAACCCTGAACCCAAACGCGAAGTACATGCAGGGCAGGAACGATGGCTCGCTCCCGATGGGGCCGGTTGGGTTTGCCGTGAATGGAGTCGTCTTCTTCAACCCCTTCGATGCCAACTCGACAGAAGCGGTGAATATCATGGATCGATGCTGTGGGCATCCTACTCCAAATAATCTCTACCACTATCACAAGTATCCAATTTGCGTCAATACGCCCTTTGCTGACAAGGGGGAAGGGCACTCACCCCTCATCGGCTTTGCGTTTGACGGCATACCGGTCTACGGTCCATACGAGAGCAGCGGCCTTATGGCGCGTGATCTCTCGGTAAACAAACTCGATGGGTTCAATGCCCACAGTGATGCCGTCCGGGGTCTTCACTATCACGTCACTCCGGGCAAGTTCCCCTACATTATCGGCGGGTTCAAAGGAGTCGCGACCATGCGTGGGCCCCGCCGCTGAGGTCAGTCCACGTGGGCTGGATGGGCTGGTTTGAACTTGTGTGATGAAATTTTCATGAAATCTTGGAAATCAGGAACCTTTGACTGACAGTGTTTGTTGCTTCTCCTAAGCGCCGACCCTGGCGTCGATTGGTGAGCATGAATACACAAAGAATCCTGATTTCTCTTGTCGTTCTTTCCGGTTCCGTTGTGAGTCGCGCTGGCGTCATAACCTACTCCCAGGCAGTACCGCTTACTGTAACCGATTGGGACGCCACTATCAGCCTTCCAAAATTCGATGGTTCCCTCGGAAAACTGACTAGCGTCAGCTTCCTGTTGCGTGGCACTGTGATTGGCGATGCTCAGTTTGAAAATAAGAGCAAAAACGCCGCAAACGTCACTCTTGAGTTTGATTCGCTGATCTCGCTGACCGCTCCCGATGGCACACTACTAATTACTACTCTTCCGTTATTTAGCAAGACTGAGAATGTTGCGAAGTATGATGGGGTCTTTGATTTCGGGGGAACCTCAGGTCGGACCTACGCCGGACTTTCCGCCGAGAAGACGGTTACAAGCAGTGGGACGACTTCCTACAACTCCATTTTCGAAGGAGCTGGGAGCATTGATCTCGATGTATCGTCCGTAAGCACTTCGAAGGCAACTGGACCCGGAAACCTGGCTTCTTCCTTCGACACCTTGTCGGCTGCTTACGCAGAAGTAACCTACAACTACGAGAACCCCGTTCCTGAGCCTGCTTCCATGGCTGCTCTCGGATTCGGCGCATTTGCATTCTTCCGACGCAAGAAGAAGAACAGCAACTAACCGTAACTAACCGTGCAAGACAAGGCCAGAGTAGATGCCTGGCCGCATGAAGCGAGCGTAACCTTCCTCGCGAAGGTTACGCTCTAATGCATTTACATCCTCCGTAAAGGCGATTATGGTGCCGCCCATTCCCGCTCCAGCCAGCTTGGCCGCCCATGCCCCATGGGCCATGCAGCGAGAAATGAGATGGTCAATTGCTTCACCCGAACCACCGAGTTCGACGATTCGACGCTGGTTCTCGTTCATCGCTTCGGCAAGCATAGCGCGATCTCGCGAGGCCAATGCCATAACCCCAACCTGGGCCAGGGCCGAGATCTTGGGGATCACATCAACAACCAGCGGTTCACCTTGCAGCCATCGCTCCGACATCGGTCCATGCACGGAGCCACTTAGTCGCTCAACGCCCGTTGTCACAAGCAATAGATTGTCCAGGAGCGGGGAAGGGTGCAGGGCGGTGAGGGTCGGCAAAGGGCCGGGCTCCACCGGATGTTTGCCAGCAAAATCCATGAACTGGAGCCCGCCGTGGACGACCATCTGGGCATCTTGATAGCCACACATCACGCCTGCCTCATGTCGCTCTAGATCGCGCACAAGCTCGCCCATCTCACGGGATTCTAGGCCAGGCAATTCCAGCCGCGCCCGCACGCATGCCAAGGTGGCGGCCAACAACGCCGTGGACCCCGCGAGCCCGCTCGAACGCGGAACTTCGCAAATCCACTCGACTGCTACGGGCTCATGCAAAGGAAATCTCGCTGTCGCCGCATCCCATAGCTTGAGGTCCTCAGGAAGTCGAGATTCAACCCCGAAAGTGAGGTGGCAGGTGTTGCGCGCCGGGATCGAGCAGGAGAGCACTTGCCCGCCGTAAATGTCGCTCGGGTTGCCGAGTATCCCGCATCGCCCCGGTGC
Source organism: Fimbriimonas sp. (assembly GCA_049317025.1). GTDB lineage: Bacteria > Armatimonadota > Fimbriimonadia > Fimbriimonadales > Fimbriimonadaceae > Fimbriimonas. Next base: position 4,200 of record JBMOJD010000096.1, read on the forward strand.
CGAAGCGCTAATCAGATGTCCCATTGGTAGCCCAAAGCCTCCTTGTATCCCTCGGGGTCGCCACAGTCGAACCGCCGCTGACCCGGCTGAACGGCCACTGCCTTCAGGTCGGCATCAAGGACCATCGCCAGGAAGGGCGAAAACCCGATCTCTCCCGCGCTCGCGTCGTTCGCCTCGACGTACTCCGCCAAAGCCGACATCAGGGTGATTGATAACCCATATCGCGACGCTATCGCCCACCGACTCGGCGTCTCTTCAAGCCGTGGCTTCTCCAAGACTCTCTCGATCCGGCCGATTCCAGGGTTGACTTCGACAATGCCGTAGAGCGGGACCTGGTCGTCGGGGACTTCTTCCACCGCGATGCATCCCGAAACCCCCATTCGCAGGAGGTTGTCGATGCGGTTGATCGGCGACCCACCCAGGTATGCGGCGTCGGCAAGCAGGATCAAGGCATCATCATCGGACTGAGCACAGGCGATGGCGTGACCCAGTCCCCGGGGCTCATGCTGCAGTACGACCTCGGCTCCCAGGGCTTCGGCCCGCTCGGACAGGGTCGGTTTCTCAGGCGATGAGACGACGATCACCCGATCCACCACTTCTTGCGCCTCTCGAATGACCCGTTCGATCACGGTCTGGCGACCCAATCGGAGCAACTCCTTGGGCCGCCCCTGCGTGATCGACAGCATTCGGGTCCCTCGTCCCCCGGCGGGAATGATCGCAACCATGGGAACCATTGTGAATGATAAACTGCCTGGATGGCCGAAAGACTTTGGGCACCCTGGCGAATCCATTATGTGGAGCGCCCCACCACGGGTGGCTCCGATGCGCGCAACATTTTCGTCGAGCTGCCCGCCGAGGAGGACGACGCCAAGAACTTTATCCTCTGGCGCGGCAAAGAGGCCTTCGTGATGTTGAACGCCTTCCCCTACACCAACGGTCACCTGCTCATTGCACCTTTCCGCCAGACCGTGGATATCGAGGACCTTAGCGATAGCGAGCTTTTGGAGATAAACCAACTCCTCGCCAAGGGGGTCGGTTGGCTAAAGCGAGCCTATCGCCCGAATGGATTCAATGTCGGCGCGAACCTCGGCTCGGCCGCCGGGGCGGGGATCCCTGTTCACATTCATTGGCACATCGTGCCGCGCTGGAGCGGGGATTCGAACTTCATGACTGCGGTGGGAGATGTCCGCGTCTTGCCCGAGAGCCTGGAGAGCAGCTACGAACGCCTTCGAAGAGTGATCCTTGACGTTAGCTGACCTCCGCAATGAATGCCTTGGTTGCCAAAAGTGCCGCCTCGCGGAGCGGCGCACGAATGTAGTCTTTGGCGAAGGCAACCCGGAATCGCCCTTGGTGTTGGTGGGTGAGGGGCCGGGCGAGCAGGAGGATCAGACGGGGCGACCTTTCGTCGGGCGGGCGGGCCAACTGCTGGACCAGGCGATGGTCGAAGTGGGTCTATCGCGCGATGCGGTTTACATCACGAACACGGTCAAGTGCCGTGCCGCCGATTGGAGCACGGGCAAGCCCGTGAATCGTGCGCCCCAAGAGGACGAAGCCGAGGCGTGCCGCCATTGGCTCATGCCGCAGCTTGAGTTGCTGCGGCCCATGGTCATCCTGTGCGTCGGTGCCCCCAGCGCCCGCAACCTCATTAAGAAGGATTTCAAGATCACCCAAGAGCGAGGGAAGTACTTCCCGTGCTTGTATGCCAAGACCGCGATGGCGACCCTGCATCCTTCCTACATACTTCGACAGGCGAACATGCAGAAGAACGATGGTGGCTATTCGCTATTGGTCGCCGATATTGCTAGGGCCTACGAGGCTGCAGTCGCACTGCGAAGCCGCAACTGATTACCTCCTAAGCGAGCACCACCATCCGTGCGCCATTTTGCTCGAGCCGCACAACGATTTCAAGGCGACCATCCTCCAGTTCCCGGACTTCGTTGGCCCCGTGGACAACAGGCAGTCCGGGCAGAGGAGCGGTGATGTGCCGATACTCGCCCGCCTTCACGGTGAAGAAGCTAACGAGCCCTCGTCCGTTCTCGGGATTGATCTTCTCCACAATCTCCGGACTGGAACCGCGAAAACCCCGGCTTCGCGGAAACGCCCGCGTCATTTCTTCGGCCACAGTCGCGTAGAGGCGGAGGTGCTCACCCCACCACGAGACGTCTTCATCGGTGAGGGCCAGCAGGTCTCCCCAGATGCCATTGCCGCCGAGGGCGAGCGAGGCTAGCGAATTCTCCTGACTGAGCCGGGGACCATCGGGCAGGTAGTGCGTCAGGAACAGAATGCTAGGGATCACATCATCGAATGCAGCGCCGGTTCGGCAGACTCGGGGGCGGGCGGGACCGGGATTGAAGAACACATTGATGGTCTCAGGGTTCCGCTTGTGGCTGCTGGGGATATCGAAGTCATGGAAATACGGCCCGTTGTTCACCAGGAAGTACTTGCCCACGTTCAGGAAGCCGAGACCGAAGTAGCGCCCGCATTCGGTCATGTCGAAGTCCACGATCATGCCCGGGCAACGCGTGGTGACTTGCTCCACGATCCACTGGAGCCTGCGGCCACTCTCAAATCCGTAGAGTTGTGCGCGTTCTTCCGCCGTTTGCTCGGACGTCCCGTGCTGGTGCACAGGCGAGTCGCAACCGTACTGGCCAATCGCGTCCCACTTCAGATAGGCAACGCCGAGTTCGCGATGAAGCCGAACAACGGTCTCGACGTAGTCGGCGGCGAAGTCTGATACCAAGCACATGGAGGTGCTCTCCTCGGTTTCCCAAACTGGATCGAATCGTCCCTGGCCCGCCCGCGTCATTTGCCATTCGGGATGGGCGGAGTAGGCCTTGGACGTACGCGCCGCCATGGTCGGGTTGAACCAGAGCCCGAGCTTCATGCCTCGTTCGTCGAGTGCGCGTTTGACCTCGACGAGGTCATCGGGGAAGCGGTCGAGATCGACTTCCCAATCGCCCGTCTTGGCGTACCAGCCGGTGTCGATGACAAAGACATCGATTCCCATGCGGTGCGCGACATCGATTTCCCCGAGCATCCGCTTCAGGTTCATGTCGCCCAGATAGGGCTGGTCATGGAGGTACTTCAGGCGCTCTTGATAGTTCCAAGTGTTGTAGAAAAGGTACGGTGCCCGGCTGGATGGCGTGGGGCAGACGTCTTCGAGGACGAACTGTCGATAGTTCTTGGGTAGCCGTTCCGTAGGGCCGTGGCCGATTTGGAACCAAATCGATTCCCAAGGGCCGTAGGTTCCGGCGAGGTAGTTGGTCTTCCGCTCGCAGATCTTCCAGCCGAAATCCGTTCGCACAAATTCCAGGAAGGAATCAGGATGATCATGGCCGTGCTCATAAGCGACTTGGAGAAGCGTGTCCTCGCCAAAGCGCAGAATCGGTCCTGGGAATCGTGAGCCGACCGGAGTCTCTTCGGGAGCAAAGTTGCTGCGTCCGGGCAAGTAGCTGTGCGCAACCGGGTCGAAGTGGGATAGCTCAATCTGCTCAACCTTCTTGGGGGCATCGCTCCAAGAAAGGTAAGTCAGGCGGAAGTCTGGGGCCGACCGGGTCAGCACGCCGGGGAAGATAAGGCGGTAGCGGAATCGAGAGAAGTTGGTCTTCGCTGAATCCTGCCGTTCAATCTCCAGTCGAACGTCCGAGCTCAGGGCGGAGACAAAGTGATCGCCCTGGTCCACCCACTCGCTGTGACGTACGCCATCAATCTCGACCTCGGGACCATGGAAGGCGATTCCAGCCAAACGGAACAAAGCCATGGTCCAAGTATCCCTGATTGGGTGGAGCCCGGACGCCTCGTCGAAGGCATCTTGACGTTCGGGTATCTTCTCCCAGTTTTGCTTGTCCATCGATTTAGCTAAGTCCCCTAAGACGCTCGCCATGTTGGCGAGGTTGTGTTGTTTCGTTGTGCCCAGGGACTACGAAAGGAGATAGCGATGTTGTTTAAGGACGAAGCGGCGATTTTGGCCGCCCGGTGGCGCGCGTTGCGCACCGAATCAGAAATCGAAGACGTGGCCGCCCAGACGGCAATTGCCCTCGCGAGGGACCACGAGGTGCCAGCCGATGTGCTGGATGCCCTCAACGGCCTTATGCGCAACTACGACAACCGTGCCACCGGAATCATCCGGGTGGTGCGGTACGTGGATTCGTTGGCCATGGACCGAGACCTCAAGGTCTCGGCCTGAAAACCTGACCGGGGCTCCGGCCCCGGTTTGTTTCACCCGGCGAATCGCCAGGCTGCCTTGCGGCGGGGCACGATATCCTCGCCCTTCAACCGAGCTCGCACGAAGTCAATCGGCATTGTATTCCCCTGCAAGATCGCGTCGTGGAACTGGCGGAAGGTCATCTTCTTCGCATCAACGAGTTCGCGCTTGAGGGCCATGATTTGGAGGCCGCCGAGCATGTAGGCGGCTTGGTAGAGCGGACCGTAGTCACCGGCAAACGATCGGCGGACCTCGGCGAGGGCATTGTCTCGCTCGTGGCCGACCCGGTGGACCAGCATGTCCACACACTGGTCTGGCGTCATCTTGCCGAGGTGGAAACTGAGGGAAAAGATGATCCGTGCCGCCCGATGGCTGCGCCAAAACAGCATGCCGACACGCTCTTCCGGAGTTCGCGGGAAGCCCTGGTCCCAGAGAAGCATCTCCCAATACAGTGCCCAGCCTTCGATCCAGAATGGCGTTTGGAACTGGGTCCGGTAGGGCCGATACCGATCCATCATGAACATCTGCAGGTGGTGCCCGGGGATCAGTTCGTGTTGCACAGTAGCGCGAGCAAAGTAGCGATTGTTTCCGCGCATGCTCATGCGTTTGGCGTCGTGGCTCATGGCATCGGTGGGATAGCTCACGAGGATTTGCTCACCCCCGAGGAAGAATGGACTCCGCAACTGTGCCTCCGGCGACATCATTTCCATCCGCCAAGTTTCCTTGGCGAGGTCGGGCACGGTCACCAGATCTCGCTTCTCTACGAACTGGATTGCCTCTTCGGCAAGTTCGCGGATCATCTGCGGCTGTTCGCCGGGAGCAACGTGCTGCTCTTTCACGTACTCCAGGGCCTCGGCCCAATCCTTCTTGCCCAGGTCCTTGGCGGCGCGTTGCATCTCCTTTTCGCACCAAGCAAACTCCCGCTCCGCGATTGCCAACAGCTCTTCCGGACTGTAGGCGATTTGCTCGAAGTCCAGTTCGGCCTGCAATGCCTCGCGCCCAATGGGGAAGCCAATGATTGTGGTCTTGTCGTCGGCCGCGATGCCCACCAAGCGCTCCCGAACGAACGCCGTATGCTCATCCAGCGCGGCTAGCGCATCCTTGTAAGGCGCGCTGCACCACCATGTGAAGATGGGATCATAGCCTTGGTAGAACCGGTGCCAGTTGCCAAAATGGTTTCGCAGAGATTCCAGCATTGCCGTAGCCCGGTAGGCAGTGCTCCGGCTTACGGCCCACTCGGCGGTTGTTGGCTTGGCATCTACTCCATTCGTCACGGCCAGCTTTCCGGTCTCAAGCTGACTGCGTAGATCGGCCGTGTTCGCCCGGATCGCTTTCGCCAGGGCGGCCAGCTTGTTGGCTGCTTTCTCGGGTTCTATTTTGTCGAACCCGAGTCGCGATTCTTCCAGCCCCACTATGGTCGCGCCGAACGGTACGAGCGGCGACACTTGCTTATGAACTTGAGCTTGGATATCCAGCCCCTGCACCTCGTGGTCAATCTGGTTGATAAGCAGGGCTAAGTCTAGCTTGCCATCGGCATCAAGCGAACGGAGATCGATGTCTTCGAGCTGCTTCAGGCGGTCGGCGTAGAAAGCGCGCATCCGGGCTGATGTTGTGGGTGATTCCGCAATCGGATACTTTCGCTCGAGGCTGCCTAGGTCGGCTCGGTACTGGACGATGAATGATTCGAGCGAAGCAGGCGGGGCGATCATGGTGACGGCAAGAAGCAGCGAAAGCGGCATGGGTTGAGCTGATTCTGGCACGTCCTAAGGAGATGCTTCGCCAAGTCGGCTAGCCGGACAAAAAGAAACGCACCTTGTCAGCAATGACAAGGTGCGGGATGAGTCTTGACCTCAGCGGTCTACTTCGTTCTGCAACCCTCGTCGGACGACGAGGAACTTGATGCGTTGCGGCTTGAACCGCTCGCGCAGGACGTCAACGGCTCGGTGCACCAAGACGGTGCCGCCGCAATAGAACAGGTCAACGGCCGCGTAGCCATGCTCGGGCCATGTGTGGATCGTGTAATGCGATTCCTGGATGATCACCGCTCCCGAGACGCCATAGGGCTTGAACTCGTGGAACGATTGCGCCACAACGGTCGCCTTGGAGGCGACGGCAGCTTCTCGCATCGAATCACCGACGAAGTCTTCGCGCTCCAGCGTCGCGCCATCGCAACCGAAAAGCTCGATCAGGAGGTGTGAACCAAGGGAGGAAATCTCGCCCGGCTTGGGCGGAAGTCCCTCTTCGTCTTGTCCGAGCCAATCCGAAAATGCTTCCGGATCCTCGCAGTGGATCAGTTTCCAACCGGCTTCGTTATCAATCGAAGGCGGTTCGGCGACGACCATCTCGCGTTCTTCCTTGCGGTTGAACAGGCGTCGAAAACGAGAGAGCCCCATGGTGGGGAAGGCGATTGCGGCACATACCGCGCTACTAACAAGGATGAAGGTGTTTTCCAATCACATAGACCTCACAAAGTCACCGTGCGCAGACACAAGAATTGCTCTTGCGCGAGAAACCCGAACGAAAGGACAAGAGATGCGCGAGGCCCAAAAACGCGAAACAAGCATCTCGAAAGAAGTCTTGTCCTGAAGCCTTTGGTTCTCAAAAAGGTTGCGCATTTCTGTTGAGGATCTCTCCTAAGGGTAGAGATTTCCACCGTTAGCCGCCGCGGAGTCACCCGTGACGCAAGGGGCATGATACCAGACCCCCCGACTTCCGTCAATGGCCGGGGGCCATTCCGAACCCCCACACCGAAAAAGGGAGCAAATTCCTGGTAGTTCGTAAGGCTAATGCGGCTTTTTGACCACACCATCCTCCAACTCGACAATGGTGTCGGCCTCGTGCAACATCGACGGATCGTGCGTGACCATGATGAGCGCGCCGTCGCCACGGTAGCGATTCAGCAGCTGAACGACGGACAATCCATTCTTGTGATCCAGCGCAGCCGTTGGCTCATCGGCAAAAATCGCTCGTGGTCGCCCGAGCAACGCACGAGCCACGCAGACACGCTGGCGCTCGCCGCCGCTCAATTCGTGGGGGTAGCGGCCCTGCTTCTCTCCCAGGCCGAGTGCGGTGAGCAACTCTACCGCGTGGGCATGCTGATCGCCTTGGGCCGCCACGAGCACGTTCTCCAGCGCGGTCAGGTACCCAAGCAGATAGGGCTGCTGAAAAACGAACCCAAATTCATTGAGCCGAACTGCACTGCGTTCCTCATCACTCATCAAGTTCAAATCACGGCCCTGGAACAGGATTGAGCCGTGGCTCGGCGTTTTCAGGCCGCTGAGAAGATAGAGTAGCGAAGATTTGCCCGAACCTGAGGGGCCTAGAATGCCGACAAACTTGCCCGAAGGGATCTCAAGGTTGATATCCCGACAAGCGAAAACCTCGCGTCCATGATCCGAGTAAACCAGCGACGCCGACTTGACTTCGATCATACGAGCCTCCTCTCGACCACGCTCACAGGGTCGAAATTGCGGAATCGGGCGACCACCGTCCCAGCCGCCACCAGCAAGATCGCGATCGGGATCGGGAACGTGTAGCGGAAGGCCGCCAC
>JBMOJD010000097.1:0-11933 GCA_049317025.1 Fimbriimonas sp.
CGGGTGCGGTTGGTATCCTATGGCCTATGGCAGAATTCCTTCTTGAGGTCGGGTGTGAGGAGCTTCCGGCGACTTTTGTGCGCAAGGCGCAGGCGGATTTGCTTGGTCTGCTGACGCAGGCGTTGCGGGAAGCGAACATTCTGCTGGGCGAGGGGCGGTCGTTGGCGACGCCGCGGCGGTTGGTGGTGGGGTTTGCGGACCTCCGGGACCGTCAGGAGGATGTTCAGAAGGACGTGCGGGGTCCGGCGGTGAAGGCGGCTTTTGATGCCGACGGGAAGCCTACTGGGGCACTTTTGGGATTTTGCCGGGGACAGGGTGTTTCGCCGGATTCGGTTCGCCACGAAGGCGATTACGCTTGGATCACCAAGCTGGTGCCAGGCCGAGAGACTCGGGAGATCCTTGCCGAGGTCGTGCCGCAGGCCATTCGGGCGCTGACCTTTGAGAAATCCATGCGCTGGGGGGCCTCGCGGATGCGGTTTGCGCGCCCGATTCGGTGGATTCTGTGTGCTTTTGATGGCCAGGTGGTGCCTTTTGAGATCGAGGGTGTTGCTTCCGGGACTTCCAGCCGGGGGCATCGATTTTATGCGTCCGAGGCTTTTGAGGCGAAGAACTGGACGGAACTCACCGAGGGCCTGGTTGCTCGCAAGGTTGAGGCGGATGCGTCGCTCCGGCGAGAGCGAATTCTAGCTGGGGTTGCGGCGGTTGCGACCGGAAAGCCGGAACTATCGGAGTCACTGATCGAGGAAAACACCTATCTGACCGAATGGCCGACGGCGATTGCGGGGCATTTCCGCGAAGAGTTTATGGGGTTGCCGGAGCCGGTGCTTGTCATTGCCATGGCGAAGCACGAGAGGATGTTCCCCGTGCGTGGCGATGATGGTCGGTTGACGAACCAGTTTGTGTTTATTCGCAACTCGGGTGAAGACGAGACCGTGCAGCGGGGCAGCCAGTGGGTGCTCAACGCCCGGTTCAACGACGCCAAGTTCTTCTTTGACGAGGACAAGAAGGTCACGTTTGATGGCTTCTTGGCGAAGACGAGTGGCATTCTTTTCCAGGAGAAACTCGGGACGGTGCGTCAGCGGGCGGATCGGCTGGCGAGCCTGACGGCGGAAATTGCTCGCGCCACAGGGGCTTCGGATGAGGAAGTCGAGTTTGCTCGGCTGGCTGGTCTCTACGCTAAGGCGGATTTGAGCACAGGCTTGGTGAGTGAGCTTTCGAGCCTGCAGGGGATCATCGGGGGCGAGTATGCCAAGCGCGAGGGCTTCCCGGAGGCGGTTTGCGCGGCGATTCGCGACCAGTACAACCTCGGGGCGGTCCCGGCGGAGGACACGGCGAGTTCGCGAACGGCTCTGCGACTGATCATGGCGGACCAGCTGGATAAGTTGGCGGGCTATCTTGGCTTGGGTCTGAGTCCGACGGGGTCGAGCGATCCGTTTGGTTTGCGCCGGGCGGTGACTTTGCTGATTGAAGCGGCCTGGGCTTGGCCGAGCGCGCTCCCGCCTTGTGATCAGATGATGGAGTTCGCTATGGCGGAGTATCGCAAGCAGCCGGTGGCGCTGGATGATTCGGCGGCGTTCGATAGCTTGACGGAGATCTTCCGGGGGCGATATCCGGCTTTGATGGGTCACTTCCGGCACGATATTCTCGATGCGGCGATGCTGGCAGAGATGCGCTGGGAGTTGACGATGCCACGGTCTGTGCGACTGCGAGCTGAAGTTTTGCGGGAAGTGAGTGCGGATGTCGCTCTTGTGCAGACCGCGACTCGACCTTTGAACATTGTCGCGGCGGCGAAGAAGAAGGGTATCTCGTACGGTTGGGACGATCCATTGCGACAGGTGATTGAGTCGGATTTGGCTTCGGCCGAGGGCCTCGCGCTGCTGGCAGTGCTCCGAGATCAGGAGGAGGCCGTGTTTGTGGCGGCTCGTGAGGGGCAGGCGGATGTGTTGCTCGCGAGCTTGCGCAACCTCAGTGGCCCGATCTCGGATTTCTTCGAGAAGACCATGGTGATGGTGGACGAAGAGGCGACTCGGTTTGCCCGGCTCACTCTGTTGCATGCCGCCGCGCTCCAGGTCCTAGCCATCGGAGACGTCTCGAAGCTTGTCATCGAAGGATAGTTGTGGAACCATCACCAACCTTCCAGGCAGGCCTGCGGTTTCTGACCGAAGACGTTGCTCCGGTTGCGGAACGGATCGATCAGGATCCAGAAGAACTGCGCAAAGTCCTCGCCCGGATGGGGGAGTTGGGCCTTTGTGCGCTCCGTCGCCCGCTGAAGTACGGGGGGCCGGAGATGGAAGAAGGCGAGTTCCGGCGGTGGCAGGAGGAGCTTGCCCGTCGGTCGGGCACGTTGGCGTTTTTGCAGACCCAGCATCAGAGTGCGGTTGGCATGATCGCGAGCAGTGACAACGACGAGCTGAAGCAAGCGACTTTGCCGGGAATGCATGATGGCACCCGGGGCATTGGTATCGGGTTCAGCCAGTTGCGGCGGTCGGGCGACCCGATCATGCGGGCGACGCCGGTGCCGGGTGGCTATGTCTTGGCTGGCCACGTGCCTTGGGTCACGGGTTGGACTTTTTACCCCGAGTTTCTGATTGGGGCGAGCCTGCCGGATGGTCGTTCGGTTTTTGCGATTGTGCCTTTGACGACCCAGGAAGGAGTTGTCGTCAGTCCGCCAATGCGGTTGGCGGCGATGGGGGCGGCGCTCACGGTGACGGTGGACTTTTCGGGGTTCTTCGTACCGGATGCTTTGGTTGCGTTCATTCGTCCGGCTGGGTGGATTCAGAACAACGACAAGATCAATATTGCTTTGCAGGGGCATTTCGCCCTTGGGTGTGCCCAGGCGGGGATCGATATTGTGCGGTCGGTGGCGGCCCGCAAGCCTTTTCCCTTCTTGTCGTCGGCGGCGGATTCACTGCAGTCCGAGTTGGATGACTGTCGGACCGAAATGGTGAATGGCGGCGACCCGCGCGATGAAGGCACGACGGAGGCTCGGTTGCAGTTCCGGGCATGGGTGATTGACTTGGCTGTTCGCTGTGCCCATGCGGGAGTCACGGCAAGCAGTGGAGCGGCGAACTCGCTGGATAACCGGGCGCAGCGGGTCTACCGTGAGGCTTTGGTTTACACGGTTTCGGCGCAGACGCCAGACGTGATGCGGGCGACGATCAATCGGCTATCCCAGCGCCATCGCTAGGAGACCCCGCAGAGCCGCTTGACCGGATGGATTGCGGCTGAATCGAGGTTGCATTCCGAGTCCGCCGAAGGGACGGATGGTCGTGACGATGGTTGGTCCGGCCTTGACAAGGATCGGATGCTCAAGGTCGGTGCGGGTGTCGACTCGGGTGATGAGTGGTTGCCAGCCATTGAAGTGGGCGTCCAGCCAGTCCGGGTCGAGGGCGCAGTCGGGGGAGATACTGAGCCATCGGTGCCAGGCGTCGTCGAGGCCAAGACGGCCGGATTCTCTACTGAATTTGTGGGCGGCTTCGCGCCAGAACGGCATGGGGATTGTGCCGTCGGTGATCTGGAAGCGTAGGGCGACTCCTTGGTTTGCAGGCGCGTCGATGCCGACGAGTGGCCCGCTCCCGGTCCACTTGGTGCCATCCCACGGGTGCAAGGGGCCGATGGGAGTGCCGTCTAAGGGTTCGAGTGACGGGACGACGGTGATGGGCCATTCGTTTCGGGCCGCGCCAAATTGGACTCTTAGACTGAACTCGCCGGGGGCTTCGGGGGCCCAGCAGATTTGGCCTACTTCCTGACTGGAAAGGGACTCGACCTGCGTCGGTTGGCTTTCGCCGTTGCTAACGATACTCCCGTCCTCGGCGACGATCTGCCAGGTCAATGTCGCGTGAGTGCCTTGTTCGGAATGCAGCCCGATGCGCCATAGGTTTGGGCCGGGGTGGACGCAGAAGGGGTCGAGCCAGCCGGGGCGGTTGCCTCCGTTTACCCAGGGTGGTGAGCGGTGGGGGATGATGAAAAGGCAATCGGGGCCGTTCCAGGGGGCGAGTTCTTCGGGGGTGAAGCGGGCCTCATGCCAATCGTCGAAGAATCCGGCGGTGCTGATCGGGGTGTCGCGCCAGCCGGTGAGGACGTAACCGCCGAAATCTTGGCGGGCTCGAATGGCTTCGGTGTTGGTCTTGCGTACGAACAGAGCGAGCTTCCGGGATGACTCGAAGAAGGCTGGTTCGTGGTGGCGGATTGGCTTCGCGAGGATGCCGGGGAGATCGTATTGCCAACGTACGCCGATGTCGTTCAGGTCGGGGTCGGCGGATGCCCAGTATGGTCTCTCCTCCTTTAGGCGCTCGAAGTTGCGGGCAACATCGAAGTCGTTGCATTCCCCGAGGAATATGGGGCGGGTTGTGCGCGGTCCGGGTTGGAGGGTATCAAGGACGAGCGGATAGAACGTGGCCTCACCGTAGGGATGGAAGTCTTCGAAGGTGCCGAATTCACGGAGGTCACCGCCGTACATCTCGGCACCGCCGGAGTTGTCCTTGACGAGGGGGCAGCCGGTGAGGTTTTGGACCATTTGGGTGAGCTGCTGGCGGAGCTCGACGGGAGTCGAGTGGCTGAGTTCGCAGCCGACGGTCCAGAGCAGGAGGGTGGAATGGTGGCGATACTGACGAACGATTTGCTCTAGCTCGTGGGCGAGGGTTTTCTGGGCGTCGGGGTTCGCGCTGGGGGCCCAAAGCGGGAGTTCGAGCCAGCCGAACATTCCCTCTTCCTCCAGGACCTCGAGGTAGGCATGCGGGGGGACCCAGAGGCAAAACTTGACGAGGTTGAATCCGAGGGCCTGGGCAGCGCGGACTTCGGTGCGGATGGTTTCTCGACTCGGGTTTGTGTGTCGAAGCTCGGGGTACCAGCCCCAGTGGAGCAAACCGCGCATGTATAAGGGCTCGCCGTCGACGAAAACCTTGCGGCCTTCCAGCTTGACTCGGCTGGGTGTGGCGGGGAATTCGAGGGTTGGGGGGCCATCGTGGAGTTCGACTTCGCCGTGGATGCCACCGAAAGTGTGGAAGACGTAGGGTAGGAACCCGCTGGCGACATCGCGGACGGGGAAGGTTGGGCCGCCGTTCTTCGTCACTTGCACGGCGACTTCGACTAGTTGGTTCGTGTAGGCGGCGAGCGGTACGGTGAAGGCATCCCAGATGCCTCGATGCACGGCGACCAGTTCGTCGTTGATCGATACCCTAGCCTCGTAGCTGACACCGCGAAAGAGCAGGTGAGGGTTGCCTTGGCCAAGCTGGATTTGAGTTCTGTAGATGGCGGGGCCTTCGTCGGTGATGGGGCGTTCGGTGCCCCAGGCGTGGGGAATACGGACCGTGTCTAAGTTCTCGAATTGCCAGTCCTGTACCAAACGAACAAGGGCCATTTGTTAAGTGTAGACTGCGCCAGATGAGACCGGAATCGCTCGAGTTTCTCAAGAGCATTGTCAACGCCCCAAGCCCTTCGGGCTACGAAGTCTCCGCTGCCCGTGTGTATCGAGCCTACACGTCGGCTTATGCGGATCGTGTGACCACGGACATTCACGGAAACGTGGCCGCGATCCTTAATCCCGAGGCGGAGATGAAGATCATGCTCGCCGGGCATATGGACGAAATCGGATTCATTGTCCACCATATCGACGAGAATGGCTACCTGTACTTCAGCGGAATCGGGGGTCATGATGGCGCGATTCCGGCGGGTCAGAAGGTTTGGGTTCATGGCCGGGAGCGCGTGGCGGGCGTTATCGGTCGCAAGGCGATTCACCTGCTGGAAGAAGACGAGCGCAAGGTGAAGCCGGAGATCAAGAACCTCTGGATCGACATCGGGGCTTCCAGTTATGAGGAAGCGGTCCGTTATGTCTCCTTGGGTGATGTCGCGACCTATCAGTACGAGTTTCAGACCTTACTTGGCGACCGTGCAACGGCACGGGGCTTTGACAACAAGATGGGATCGTTCATCGTGGCCGAGGCGCTTCGATTGCTGAAGGAAGATGGCGGGCTGGACGACCAGGTTGGCGTCTACTCGGTTGCCACGGTTCAAGAGGAGATTGGCTTGCGCGGGGCGCGAACTTCGAGCTTCTCGATCGGGGCCCAAACGGGACTGGCGGTTGACGTGAACCATGCGACGGATACGCCGGAGCTTAGCCGGACTCGGTATGGTGCGCTGGATGTGGGCAAGGGCCCCTCGGTGATGCGGGGGGCGAATGCGAACCACAAGGTCTTTGAGCTGATCTGTAAGGGGGCAGCAGACGAGAACATTCCTTACCAGGTGGATGTGGCTCCGGCGGGGACGGGAACCGATGGCAACGCGATGCAGATCAATCGGGGCGGCATGGCGACGGGAATTGTGGGGGTTCCTCTGCGATACATGCATACTCCAGTCGAGCTTCTCTCTTTGACGGATGTGGAGAACTGTGCTCGGCTGATGGCGGCGTATTGCCGCCAGGTGCATCCGGACACGGATTTCGTTCCTCGTTGATGGGTATGAGGCACGCTTCGCAACCCCCTCGGCCGAACAGGGAATCGCCGGTCACCTTGGTGCTGGTGGGGTTGCTTGGGTTGGCGTATCTGGCGTCGCTCTTTGTGGCAGGTCGCGGCCTTAGCTCGTTTTGGTTCGACTCTGCTCGCTGGAGCGTGCATCCTTGGAGTCTCCTGACCTACCCTCTTGCCGCCCGCGGAAGTTCCGGGGGCGGCATTATCTTCACGATCTTCATGCTTGTCTGGCTCTACTATGTGGGTGGGGCCATCGAGCGGGAGGTTGGGCGGTTTCGGCACTCCATGTTCGTGTTTTTCTCGATCCTGCTCGGATCGCTGGGCCTGCTGTTGGGGAGTTTGGCGAGTGCGGTGCCAGTGGTGGAGGGCGGTCCGAGCCTTCTCGTGGCCACGATGACGGTGGCATGGGGTGGCCGCAATCCGGGGGCGATCATTCGGCTGTTCATGATTTTGCCCATTGCGGGTCGTTGGCTTGGGTGGCTTTCGGCGGCGGTTGTATTGTTTTCTTTTGGCGTAGGGGCACCAATGCTGGGCTTGTTCGCTCTGTTGCCGATTGGGTTCGCGGTGCTATTCGCGCAGGATCGAGTGCCGGGGTTGGGGTATCGGCAGCAGCGCGAATCGGAGAGGGGCAAAACCAAGGCGCAGGTGGCGCGGGAAGATGCCTACTTTGACGATGTTAAGCGGCGAGAAATTGAGCGCCAAGAGCGAGAGCGTTTGCGCAAACTCTTTGGTGAAGATGACGCCGAGGAGCGGCCTTAAGTTTGATCTGACATCGTGACAATCAGAAGGCTCCAGGCCGCTTGGGTGAATAGGTAGAGCGGGAATTGGAGCACACTGGGCATGGCGTAGACGCAGCAGAGAACCGGTAGCCAGAAGGCCCAGCAGGTGGTCATGAGTGACCAGTATTTCGATCGAAATCCGGGGAGAGCCTTCTTGGTCTGGTTTAAGTCGAAGTTGGATTCGCGCCAGATAAAGAGGATTGCCGTGAAGGGAATGGTCGTGAGAGGGGCGACGACGAACTGGTCGAAAGCAACCTTCTGGGCTAAGGTTACTAGGTCAATTCCGGTGCCGAATAGCCGAGTCTGGAGTTGGTAGAGAAGGTCGACAACGACGCCGATCGTGGCGAAGAATCCGACCTCGAAGAGATAGTCTTTTGTCGTTGCCTCTCGGGCTTTCTTGGTGAGAACCCGCGCTAGCTGGGGGATAACGATGCTGGCAAACACGGTTGCGATCGCGGAGCCGAGCAGACCGTAATGGGCCTTTAGTTCGCCAAGCGGACGCCATACCCCGGCAGCGCCGGGGACGAGATAGTAGGTCACGGCGGCGAGCACGGCGAAAGACTGGATGAGCACGAACGGCTTCCAGACTCGCTTCAAGGCATGGAGGCCGGAGGCTGCTTCAGCCATTCTGGGCGGCAAATTCCTTCATGAAGGAGGCAAGAGCTTCGCATCCTTCGATCGGAAATGCGTTGTAGATGCTGGCACGGATGCCGCCGACAGATCGGTGCCCTTTGAGGCCATCGAGCCCGAGGGCTTCGGCTTCCTTGACGAACTTATTGGTGAGTTCGTCGCTGGGCAGCGTGAAAGTGACATTCATGAGGGATCGAGCTTGTTCGGTGGCATGACCACGATAGAAGCCGTCCGAGTTGTCGATGGCGGAGTAGATGCGTCCCGCTTTAGCCTGGTTTCGCTGAAGTGCACCCTCAAGTCCGCCGGTGGCGAGCAAATGCTTGTAGACAAGGCCGCATACGTAGATACTCCAGCATGGCGGAGTGTTGTACATACTGCCATTCTCGGCATGTACTCGGTAGTCAAGCATGGGATGGGTCTTAGCCGGGGCAGTTTTGAGGAACTCATCTTTAATAAGAACGACGGTGACTCCGGCTGGCCCCATGTTCTTTTGGGAGCCAGCATAGATGAGGGAGTACTTGCTAACATCAGCGGGCCGCGAGAGAATGTCGCTTGACATATCGCACACCAGGGGGATGGGGCAGAGAGGGTCGGTCGCGAATTCGACACCCTGGATGGTTTCGTTCGACGTGATATGGACGTAGGCGCCATCGGAGGAGATATCCAACGAGCTCAGATCGGGGACAGAGCGATAGTTCTCGGCTTTGCCGTCGTAAATCGCGCGGGCGGTGCCGACCATTTGGGCCGATTCGAGCGACTTCTTGCCCCAGGTTCCCGTGATGACGTACTCGGCTGACTTGGAGCCGAGGAACGAGAGGGGGATCATGCTGAATTGGAGGCTTGCGCCACCCTGCAGGAAGAGGACGCGCGTGGATTCGGGGACGCCGAGGAGGGTGCGGAGGTCGGCTTCGGCTTCGGCGATGATCTTCTCGTATGGCTTGGAGCGGTGGCTCATTTCCATCACGCTCATGCCGGTTCCTTTGTAGTTCAGCAATCCGTCGCGGGCTTCTTCCAGGACGCTGACGGGCAATGTGCACGGGCCGGCGGAGAAATTGAAAACGCGTTCGTACGGCTGACTCATTCCTTGGTTGTACCTTTCGCCATCCTTTCCTGTCGGCTGCGATGTAAGATCGCGATGGGGGTTTTGGATATGCCGAATGATGTGATTCCAGTTCTTTTGGATACCGATATTGGTTCGGACATCGACGATGCGGTCGCCCTGGCGTATCTGCTGCGGCAGCCCCGGTGCGAGCTTTTGGGAGTCACGACGGTGAGCGGGGATGTCCAACAGCGAGCGGCACTGGTGAAAATCCTCTGCGCATCGGCGGGTCGGGACGACATTCCGATTCATTGCGGTCGGCGCGGGGTCTTTGCGGGCGGGCCGGGCCAGCCCAATGTGCCTCAGTATGTGCGGGTGTCCCACCACACTCATCGGCTTGATCGGCCAGAGAATACGGCGGTCCAGTTTCTCCAAGAGACCATTCGGTCGCGTCCGGGGGAGATTGTGCTGCTCAGCATCGGTCCGTTTGGGAACATCGCCACGCTGTTGGCGCTGGATCCGGAGATACCGGCACTATTACGAGGATTTGTTTCGATGGCGGGGAAGTTTTCCGAGCCAGATTACGCGGAGTGGAACTGTCGAGTAGACCCAGTAGCCACGGCGGTTGCTTACTCCCATTGTGGTCCTGGGCATGTGTCCGTAGGTCTCGACGTCACTCTGGCCTGCGTGCTTCCGGCCGATGAGATTAGGCTCAAATTCGCTAAACCTGGCTTAGAAATCGTTTCGGAAATGGCCGAGGTTTGGTTTTCGCACAGCGAGTTTTTGACCTTTCATGACCCTTTGGCGGCGGCCTTGATCTTTCATCCCGAGCTCTGCGAGCTCGCCCAAGGGGCGGTGGAAATCGTGATCGGCGAGGGCACAGATCGTGATGGGATCACACTCTTCACCCCGGGTGCGGGAAAACAATTCATTTGCCGTTCAGTCGAAAGCAGTGTATTCTTCGAAAAGTACTTCGCAGTGTTTTGACCAGCTTTTTTCTGAGTCGTCACACTGTGATCAGCGAGAACTTCGGAAGCAGATGAAGCGTTTACGCGCCTTTACTTTGGTTGAGTTGCTGGTGGTCATTGCCATCATAGCGATCTTAGCGGCCGTTCTCTTCCCAGTATTTGTGCGGGCAAAGGCTTCGGCCAAATCTACGGCCTGCATGAGTAACTTGCGACAGCTTGCCATTGGGGTTGCCCTGTATCAGGGGGATAGCGACGATGTTTATCCGCTTGGTGCCTGGGATTATCCTGGCCACCCGGCGGAAACTTTGGCGGCGAGCCGTTGGTACTTCGACATCGCCCCGTATACGGGGAACAAGACTCAGCTGAGGGTTTCGCATGCTGGCGTGTTCTCGATGCCGCCGAGCGGGTACGGGGCGGATTACGGCATCAACGAGAGCATTTCGTTTTGGAAGGGAGCTCTGGGATCGAACGTGATTCGCAAGCCGTCGGAGACTTTGCTCTTGGCGAATGCCGCCCAGTACGACGCGGACCGGTTGGGCGGATCACGAAGGGATCGAACCTACCCTCGGCGCTGGGGGCCGTACGCGGTGGGGATGACGGACTGGCAGGTGACTGGACCCTACATTTTTGGCGCGGTCGAGGTCTATCCGTATGCCCAGATCGTGACGGGGTACGAGGAGAATTTCCGGCGACCTTTTGCTGCGCACAACGGACGGGTGAACATCACCTTTGCCGATGGGCACGGTGCTTCGGTTTTGATTGAGGCATTGATCGGAAAGATGCCCTATGGTCATGTGTTGGGCGACCCGAAGAACTATTGGGACAACGAGGACTGAGAGAGTTCGCTCTTTGGAGTGCAAGAGGGGTGAGAAGCGCGAAATGCTTCTCACCCCTCTTGCTTAGGTTCAATCGAACCTGACGAAAGTGGCAGCCAGGAAAGTTATAGACGGTTCGGAAGGCGCAAAAGGAGCGATTTTTGAAAAAAGTTCTGTTCAGGCCTTGACATTCGGAGCGCGACATGCCTACAATATCCCTTGCCACTGAACGAAAGTTCGGCGGGAACCTTGAAAGCTCCATAGAGGAAGAAGCGTTCAGATATCGAAGACAGTTTTCGAATATCTGAATAAGATACAAGATTACTGTCAATTCAAAGAGTACAGATCTCTGCGAGCTAGCCTCGGTGAGTGAAGTTATCCTCGAAAGAGGAACTCAAAAACAAACAAAAGTCAGATCAACCGCCCTGATTTCTAATCAGGGTTTGTCAAATCAAACTTTTTTTCGGAGAGTTTGATCATGGCTCAGGACGAACGCTGGCGGCGTGCCTAAAACATGCAAGTCGAACGGGGACTTCGGTCCCAGTGGCGAACGGCGGAGTAAGACATAAGCAACATGCCTCAAAGACCGGGACAAACGCAGAAATGTCATAAATACCGGATGTGGCTCCCCTAGGGCATCCCTGGGGAACTAAATGGTTTTTCGCTTTGAGAGTGGCTTATGATGCATCAGGTAGTTGGTGGGGTAATGGCTCACCAAGCCTACGACGCATAGGGGGTCTGAGAGGATGATCCCCCCGAGTGGAACTGAGACACGGTCCACACACCTACGGGTGGCAGCAGTTGGGAATCGTTGTCAATGGGGGAAACCCTGAACACGCGACGCCGCGTGGAGGATGAAGGCTCTAGGGTTGTAAACTCCTTTTGCAGGGAAAGACTTGGGACGGTACCCTGCGAATAAGCTCCGGCTAACTACGTGCCAGCAGCCGCGGTAAGACGTAGGGAGCAAGCGTTGTCCGGATTTACTGGGCGTAAAGCGCACGTAGGCGGCCTGTTAAGTGTGAAGTGAAATCTCCAGCGCTCAACGCGGAAACTGCTTTACATACTGGCAGGCTAGAGGGATGAAGAGGTAAGTGGAATTCCTGGTGTAGCGGTGAAATGCATAGATATCAGGAGGAACACCCGTGGCGAAGGCGGCTTACTGGTCATCACCTGACGCTGAGGTGCGAAAGCGTGGGTAGCAAACAGGATTAGATACCCTGGTAGTCCACGCCCTAAAC
>JBMOJD010000098.1:0-11773 GCA_049317025.1 Fimbriimonas sp.
CGCGCCGACCTTGATCGATTTCTCAAGAAGACCAAGTTTGGCAACCCGGTCTTCCACGATTCGGGCACGACCTGGGCGGATTGGAACGTGGTGGCGGTGCCCGCGACGTTCCTGATTGTCGACGGGCGAGTCGTCCAACAGTGGGTTGGCCGGGTGAAGCGTGAAACTATCGACGCCGCCGTGGTCGAAGGCCTCGCCAAGTTGGGATAACATGGGGCCATGGTTCCGGAGATAACCCAACACCATCACGAACGGATGGCCGAAGACGGCTACGTTCTCATCGAAAATGTCTTCAATGCCGAGGAGATGGCCCAGCTCGCCGAGTGGGTCGACCAGTTCGAAAAGCGCAAGAACGAAGAGCTGGAAGCTGCCGGGGGCCGCGATGCGATCTCCCAAGCGGGCCAAATCACCTTCACCGACCACATCGCCGAGCAGGACGAACGAATTCGTGCCTTCTGCACCCGGCCCGAGTTTGTGAAGATCTGCACCGAGCTATTCCAAAGCGGTGACGTTGACCTGTATTGGAACCAGACCGTCTTCAAGCACCCCGAAGTGCCTCGCATTTTCCCCTGGCACCAAGACGACGCCTACACTCCGGTGACGCCCGCGCCCTATCTCACGCTCTGGCTCGCCATCAACGATGCGACCGTCGAGAACGGTTGCATTTCCGTACTTCCGGGCTCCCACAAGGGCGGCCTCCGGCCCCACACCAGCAGCCCCATCGGCCTGGTCGGCTATGACGCCGATGCCCCCGATCAGGGTGTGCTCGTCCCCGTCAAGGCTGGTTCAATCGCGGCCTTCTGGTCGCTTACCCTGCACAAGAGCGGCCCCAACGTTTCGAGTGGCATCCGCAAAGCCTATGTGATCCAGTATTCGGTAGCGGGCCTCCGGCGCATCGATACGGGCGAGTTGATCCCCGATCTGATCCCGGTCGCGCGCGGCGGCGAAGCAGCGTAGCATGGCCAAACCAATCGTCCTCGTGACCCCGGCCGACCGGGTGGAGAAGTGGAAGAAGATGTGGGCGACCCCTCGTCTTCTTTCCGATGAAGAGGCCGACGCCGCGTTCGAAGAGTTCCAAGACCTCTTTGTCCCGCCGAATATGCACAAGAAATTCAGCGCGTCTTTCGGGTTGCCCAGGGCTTCCTTCGGCAACCGCTACTTCTTTGATGACGCGTCCTACCGCAACTGGGACACGAGGATATCGATGCTAGCCAGCCTCGATGTGACCCACGCCGATGTCATCGTGATCTACGGAGCCCCCGACCGTCTGGAGGCCCACGCCCTGCGCGGACAAACCCGGCGCACCCTTCGCGATGTGGTGATTGATGACTGGCAAGCCGCTTGCGTGATCGTCACCGCCGGAGCGACGACGATCTACTACTTCGTCGAACCCAAAATGCGCGGTTGCATGGTCCGGACCCTCCGCAATGGCAAGCCGGTCGTGAACTCGCCCGACGACCTCGACCCCTCCGATGCGCCAAGATAGCGGAGATTCGTAGTCGCACGCGCTACTATTGCGCTACAATGGTTCGTGCTCAACAATGATGCGATCCAGGCGATGGGTCACCTCGGCTTCACCGCCCTGGAGGCGCAGATTTACGCCTTCTTGCTGGGTGAATCGCCCGCCACTGGCTATCGCATCGCCCAAGCCATCGGCAAGCCCGCCGCCAACACCTACAAAGCCCTCCAAACCCTCGAACAGAAGGGGGCCGTAGTCCTCGACGCCGAAGATTCCAAGCAATGCTCGCCGGTGCCGCTCGACGAACTGATGGGCCGACTGGCGCGCGAATTCGCCGCCCGGCGAACCCTGGCCGAGACCGCCCTTCGCCAGGTCGAGCCCCGAGCCAAGGAGGACCGGATGGTGATCCTCAAGAGTCCTGAGGCTGTCTTCGCCAAGGCGACTTCGCTACTCGATTCGGCTGAATCGGTTGTTTTGGGCATCTGGGTCGGTCTCCCCTCAAAGCATCTGCTGGATTGCATCGATGGAGCCGTGGCCCGCGGGGTCCAGGTCTCGCTTGTGACGTCTGAACTCGCTCTTCCTAACCAAATGGACGTGGCGGCATGGGATGGCGCGGGCCGGGCCCAGTTGATCTTGGTCGCCGATATCCAGGAAGTCCTCCAGGCCTCCTTTAGCCCCGATGGCTCTCTGCGAAACGGCTTTTCGATCTCCTCGCACCCCCTGGCCGAGCTTCAACATCAAGCGATCGCCGCCCGCCACTGCCTCCAAAACTTGGCCGTGCGCATCGAGGAAGGGGCCGGAACCAAGCGCCTCACCCGGGTGCTCCACTCCGAGCGATCGCTCGAAGCGGGCAAGCCCAGCGACATTCCCGCCGAAACTTAAGGGTCTTTTGTCCGTAGGACGCCATAGTCTCGGGTAGGGTCCATAAGCTTATGTCGCGCACGATCATTGAAGTGAAGAAGATTTCGAAAGACTATGTGATGGGCGATCAGGTCGTTCACGCCCTGCGCGCGGTCGATGTCACCATCAACGAGGGCGAGTTTGTGGCGATCATGGGCCCCTCCGGATCGGGTAAATCGACCTTCATGAACCTGATCGGATGCCTCGACCGACCGAGTTCGGGCGAATACTATCTCCACGGCGAAGAAGTGGCCTACATGGGCGATAACCAACTCGCCGAGATTCGCAACAAGCACATCGGCTTCGTCTTCCAGAACTTCAACTTGCTCCCTCGAACTTCGGCCCTCAAGAACGTGGAACTGCCGCTGATGTACGCCGGGGCCAAGAACCGCGTCGAGCGAGCCCTGAAGGCCCTCGAAATGGTCGGCCTGAACCAGCGCGCAAACCACAAACCCAGCGAGCTCTCGGGTGGTCAGCAACAGCGCGTCGCCATCGCTCGCGCCATCGTGAACGACCCCGTTTTGATCCTCGGCGACGAGCCGACCGGTAACCTCGACTCGCGCACGTCGGAAGAAATCATGGCCGTCTTCCAGCAGCTCAACCGCGAGGGCAAGACCGTCGTGATTGTCACCCACGAGGAAGACATCGCCCGCCACTGCAAGCGGATTATTCGCTTCAAGGACGGACGAATTCAGGTGGACGAGCAGGTCGCCGATCCGGTGGACGCCCGCGAAGCGCTTCGCAACCTGCCCGATCCCGATGCCGAGCCCGTCGGCGCTATCGCGTTCGAGGCCTAATCTTCTGGCGGGAGAGTCCCTCAAGAATTCGGAGGGTCGTTTCACAATCGACCTTCCAATCTCCGCTCTTCGGGTCCTTTTTCACAACCCAAACAATGATAAGCGGTGGGCTCGTGCGGTAGTCGTACGCCACCCACACTTCGTTCGTCTTCCTCTCCGAGCCGATCATCAACGGGCTCGCGACGGGCAAAACTTCAAAGACCCGAGTAGCAAGAGCATCGACCGAAGGGTCGTTCACGGCCTGGAGCGAGAGATGGCCGACCGCAGGCTTGTCAAGCTCCCGTATAGCGGTGTGAAAGCGTCGCACGACGTTCTCCGGCCCGTAGTATCGAAGCGGGGCGAAGATGTAGAACACCAGCCCAGCAAGCAGCACGGCAGGAGTCCAGACCGGTAGGTGCTTCGTCACCTGTCGTCCCCATGCCATTTTGTGATGATACCGCCGTTGAACTTTGATGGTCGTGTTGCGTCAAGCCCCTAGGAGCCAAAATTGTTCAGGACCAATCGGCCCAAACGGCGTGGCATCATGGGATTTGCGCCAATAATAGTAACGACTGAATCGAGGTTTCAAAGATGAGCGACCTACTAAGCCGAAGAGACGTGATCCGGGGCGGCAGCATAATTGCCATTGGCATGGTGGCCCCCCGATGGCTATCCAGCGTGGCCCACGCCGACCTGCTCACCCAGGCCAAGGGCGGCAAAACCGGCGACACCGTCCTCGTCGTCATCCAACTCTCCGGCGGTAACGACGGCCTGAACATGGTGGTCCCTTACACGACCAAGCGCTATTACGAGCTGCGCCCCACCATCGGCCTCACCGAAGACAAGGTCCTCAAGATCAACAACGACATCGGGTTCCACCCTTCGATGACCGGCCTCGCCGAGCTGTACCAGCAAAAGAAGGTCGCCGTCATCCAGAATGTCGGCTACCCCAACCCCAACCGCTCGCACTTCAAGAGCATGGACATCTGGCAGTCGGCCAGCCCCGAGAGCAAACTCAAGTACGGCTGGATCGGTCGCCACTTCGATGCCGTCGCTGCCCAAGGCGCAATGAACCCCGTCATCGCTCTCGGCCTCTCCACCGAGAAGCCCCTCGCGCTCTCGGGCAAGACCGCCAGCGTACCGTGCTTTGCCTCCCTCTCCGACATCCAAAACATGATCGGTGACCCGGATACCGAAAAGCTCCTGCGCCAGATCCAAGGTGCCGATGCGCCCACCGGTTCGGCCGAGCGCGCGGTCCAGAATGCCAGCCGCACCGCCCTCGATGCCATGGGCATCCTGAGCAAGCAACTCAAGAACTACGATCCCAAGCAGAAATACGGTGAAGACGACTTCGGCCGTGGCTTCAAGCAGATCGCCCAGCTGATCGCGACCTCGCCCGCCACCCGGGTGGTCTATTTCTCCGCCGGAGGCTTCGACACCCACGCCAAGCAAGCCGACGCCCACGGCAAACTCATGGGCGGCCTATCGAGTGCCCTCAACGCGTTCCAGAAGGAAATGGAAGCCGTCGGCAAGGCCGATAAAGTCGTCGTGCTCGTCTTCAGCGAGTTCGGACGCCGCGTGGCGGAAAACGCCAGTCAAGGCACCGACCACGGCGCCGCCGCCCCGATGCTCCTCGTCGGTTCAAAGGTCAAGGGTGGCGTCTACGGCCCCCTCCCCGACCTCATGAATCTGGACGACGGCGACCTGAAGCACGCCATCGACTTCCGCGAGGTCTACGCCGCGACCCTAGACAACTGGATCGGCGGAGATTCAGGCGTCGTTCTTGGCCAGCAGTTCAAGCCTCTTGAAGTGATTCAGCGGTAGTCCTATTTCCTCGGAGGTCGCCGCAAGTGGAGCGCCTTCTGTTATTATCTAGTTGTAGATGTCGTCGTCAACTTCGATGGGCTTCCACAAGAAGAGGGTGCAATGCAAAATCCATTTCGCGAAATACTGATTAGCCTTGGACCTGCCCTGCTGGTCTTTGTATTGTCGGTATTGGTGAGTCGCAAGGCTTGGCTTGTCCTCGTATCAACTCTCACGCACCCACGACGTGATGGCAAGATCGTCAAGCTTGGTGGCCGCTACCAACTTGAGGACGAACAGTCACGAAAGGTAGGTTCCAGCACTCGGTGACGGCCGGAGATCAGTCTTCTGGGGGTGGGCAGGGCAATCCGCTTCAAGTCAACACCAACTTTAAGTTGGTGTTCATTTGCGTCATGATCCTCACCATCCTTTTTGCGGCTGGCTCCATTGTGGTGGCCTTCCAGAATCGCGGTGCCAATCCGGATGAGAGCCTAAAGGAACTCGGTAAAGGACTAATGAGCCTTGCCACCCTGGGCTTCGGTGCGATGGTTGGCCTACTTGGCGGACGCGCTTCCGCCTAGTGCGGAGAAGCCCGAACTGCGGGACGTATTCGGTAACAAGGGTCAGTGATGTGGTTCTTGACCAGCAGTCTAAGAATTACCCTTGATCCTCACCCAATCGAGAACGCCCGAGCAGGATTCGTGACGAGCAATTCTCGCACCGTTGCGTCCGAAACCCCATCGGCCTTCAAAGCCGGGATCAGCAGATCGCTGATTGCCGTGTAGCCACGCGGCGTCTGCGACTCCTTGCCCGCCTCGTACCACCCCGCGTCATGCGAAAGCAGCAGGCGGTTGGCATGTCTGGGCAGCATGGCCGCAATGATCTTGCGGTGACGCTCAATCGAATCATCGCTAACGCCATCGAACTCAACCCAAGCCCCCCGACTGGCGACCTCGCGGTGATACCCCGCATCCTCCTCGCCATCGGCATGAATGAAGATGAACTTGTACGCCGCTACTTTTTCCTCCGCCAGAATCTCTAGTTGCGCCAAGGCCGCCTTGCCCTGAACCGTGTGGCTCCCAATCGTCAAGCCCGTACGCCGACTCGCCCGGGCCGCCGCCCGAACGATCTTGGCGTCAATCGCCGAAAGCTTCCCATCTGCCCCGACCGGGTCAACCCCGATTTTCATGAAGCCAGGGCGAATCTTTTCTGGCCCAATGCCTTGTTCTGCCTCCACCACCCAGCGATTGGCCAGTTCGTCCACGCTGTCGGCGTATGCGTGAATGGGAACAAATCGGTCCTCCGCAGCCCCGTAGTAGCCCGTGTTGGTGAGAATATGCAGTCCCGTGGCGCGGGCGAGGCGGGCCAAAACGGCCGGATCACGACCGATAAATGCGGGCGTGCAATCCACAAAGCCCTTGATCCCACGCTCCTTAACTTTGCCAAGCAGAGGTTGGATCAACTGAACAACCCCATCACTATTCCAGCGCGATGGATGCGTTTTGTCCGCCCCGATGAAGTCGCACAGCACGTGCTCATGCACAAGGGCAGGCCCAAAATCTGACGGATCAATCGGGCCCAGCACGGTCATGATCATCGGCTTCGTCCTCGGCAATACTCGATCGGCGACCAAGCCAGCCGCTCCGGCCAACAAGTCACGCCGAGTGAGATTTGTCATCAATATCTACATTATCACGATGTCTCAGCGTGCCAAGTGACTAAGGGAATATAATCGAGGGAGTCATGGCGATCAAAATTGCGATCATCGGGGCGGGTAGCGTCGGATTCACGCGGAACATGGTGCGCGACATCCTCACGGTTCCCGAGCTTCAAGACACGACGTTCACCTTCACGGACGTCAACGAGCAAAACCTCTCGATGGTCGAGCAACTCGTGCGCCGCGACATCACCTCGGCCAAGCTGCCCGCCAAGCTGAAGGCCACCACCAACCGCAAGAAGGCCTTCGAAGACGCCAATTACGTGCTCAGCTTCGTGCGCGTCGGCGGCCTCGAAGCCTTCGCCCACGATATCGACATCCCCCTAACCTACGGCGTCGACCAGTGCGTCGGCGACACCCTCGGACCGGGCGGAATCATGTACGCCCAGCGCGGCATCCCCGTGCTCCTGGATTTCTGCAAAGACATTCGCGATGTCGCCAGCGATGACTGCCTCTTCCTGAACTATTCCAACCCCATGGCCATGCTGACCTGGGCCTGCAACCATTACGGCGAGGTCCCCACGGTCGGCCTATGCCATGGCGTGATGGGTGGCCACAAGCAGCTCGTCCAGGTGATCCAACTCCTGGCCCGCGAAAAGGGCTGGATCGGGCCCGACGAGGTCGTCACCAAGAAGGATGTCGACATCATCTGCGCGGGAATCAACCACCAGACTTGGTACACCCAAGTCCTCTGGCGCGGCCAAGACATGACCGGCTTCCTCCTCGAAGGTTTCGAGAAGCACCCGGAATACTCGCGCACCGAGAAGGTCCGCA
Source organism: Fimbriimonas sp. (assembly GCA_049317025.1). Taxonomy (GTDB): domain Bacteria; phylum Armatimonadota; class Fimbriimonadia; order Fimbriimonadales; family Fimbriimonadaceae; genus Fimbriimonas. Next base: position 7,430 of record JBMOJD010000098.1, read on the forward strand.
TCGACATGCTCCGCCGGTTCGGCTACTACAGCACCGAATCCAACGGCCACCTCAGCGAGTATGTGCCTTGGTACCGCAAGCGAACGAGCGAAATCCTCGACTGGATCGACCTCGGATCTTGGATCAACGGCGAAACCGGCGGATATCTCCGTGTTTGCACCGAAGGACGCCGCTGGTTCGAACACGACTTCCCGAACTGGATGTCAGCTCCGCCCCTCACCTTCGAACCCGAGAAGCGCGGCGAAGAGCACGGCTCCTACATCATCGAGGCCCTCGAAACCGGCCGAATCTATCGCGGCCACTTCAACGTGGTCAACGATGGTGCCATCACAAACTTGCCCGACGACTGCATCGTCGAGGTCCCCGGCTACGTCGACCGCAACGGCATTAGCATTCCCCAGGTCGGCGAGCTCCCGAATGGATGCGCCGCCGTCTGCAGTGCCTCGGTCTGGGTCCAGAAGATGGCCGTCGAAGCCGCCGTCAGCGGTGACCTCAACCTCCTGAAGCAAGCCATGATGATGGACCCGCTCACCGGCGCGGTCTGCAACCCCAAGGAAATCTGGCAAATGACAGACCGCATGGTCGTCGCCCTCGGCGAGTGGCTGCCCCAATTCGCCGAAGACCTCGACGAAGTCGAAGAGCGAGTCAACTCGGAACCGAGCCTTGCCCGATTCGAAGGCAACCAAGGCGCGGCCCGAATCCACACCAAGACCGTGGACGAGATGGAAGCCAAGGCCGATGAGCAACGCAAGATCATCGCCGAATCGGACAAGGCCAAAGAGCGACCTGCCGCCAAGTAGACAAGCTTGGCGCGCGGGTACCCTCATAGCTTATGCGGCTAGACCAGTGGGTGCGCCTCCTCCCTCAAATCACGGGGTTGGCCGAAGCCTTTGAACCTATCGAACGTCCCACTGAGTGGCGTTCGATCGCGTACGAGGCAAGGCCGGTCCTCGTCGCCGCCGCCTACCTGCAATCACCTCGCAAAACCCTCATCGTCACCGCCAACTACGAGCGTGCCCTCGCCTGGCAAGCCAAGCTCCAACTCTGCGGCGTCCCCCACGATGCCATTCGCCAGCTTCCCAGCGGAATTTCTGCCCTTTTCGAAGACTCCGCCCCCGAGCACATCGCCCTCAGCGACCGCCTAGGTGCCCTGAAGCAGCTGGCCGACGACGCCCCCTCCATCACGATCGCCACACCCCAGTCCGTCCTAGAACGCACGATCCCCCGCGATGTCCTCGTGGATTCCTACTTCGAGATCAAAGTAGGCGAGTCGCTCGATATCGAAAAGCTCCAGCGGCACCTTGCCGCCCTTGGCTACGAGAAGCAAGAGCCGGTGCGCTTGCCGGGACAATTCAGCCGCCGCGGCGGCATTCTCGACGTCTTCCCGACCGGGCGCGACCTGCCCATTCGTATCGAGCTTTTCGGCGATGATGTCGAATCGCTGCGACAATTTGACCCCAACACCCAGCGGTCGGTGGGCAAGGTACCCGCCCTTAGCCTCTCTCCCTCGCGTGAAACTCTCTTTGGCGAGAACGTGGACTACATCCGCGACATGATCCTGGACTCGGTGGAGCGCGAGGCCGCTGGGCTCCCCGAAGACGTCGCCAAACAGCTAGAGGAGACCATCGGCAGCGACCTCCAGGCCCTGAGCAACAAGGTCTACTTCGACCGACTCGACCTCTACCGCCCCCTGCTCCATCCCGATTCTGGCTGCGCCGCCGACCTTCTCGGCGAGGATGGCATCCTCCTCCTCGACGAGCCCCTTGAGATCGCGACCATCGGCGAGCGCGGCGAAGAAGAGCTCGGCCTCGCCCTCGAAGCTCGCACCAAGCGCGGCGAAATCCTCCAGTGCGCCGCCCACGATTTCATGCTCCCGCCCGAGCACCTCGGCTACACCCAGCGACGCCTCGCCCTGACCGCAATGAACGATGTTCCTCGCTGGGCCAAAGGCGAGAACGCCATCGAGGTCCAGGCCCTCTCGCTCGAGCCGTATCGAGGTCGGCCCGAGGCGCTGACCACGACCCTGAAGACCTGGCAAGACAACGGCTTCAAGGTCCTCTTTGGCACCGATCAGCCGAACCGCGCGACGGCGATGCTGAACCAGATCGAAGTTTTCCCGACCCAGGAAATGACCGACGGGCCGGGCTATGTGCTCGCGAGCGGCAACCTCGGCGGCGGCTTTGCCATGCCCGAAGCCAAGATCGCCGTCCTCAGCGACGCCGAATTGTTCGGGGTCGCGCGCCTCAAGCTGCCCCAAAAGCGATTCATGGAAGGGGCACCGATTGCCACCGTCCTCGACCTGCGCCCCGGCGATTACGTCGTCCACATCAATTTCGGCATCGGCATCTTCCGGGGTCTCGCCAAGCGCGTGATCGAAGGCGTGGAGCGCGAGTTCCTCTACATCGAATACCAGGCCCCGGACAAGCTCTTTGTCCCTGCTGACCAGCTTGACCGCATCCAGAAGTACCTCAACCCCGGCGACGACCACCCCAAACTGAACCGGCTCACGGGAACGGAGTGGCAACGCACCCTGGGAAAAGCCCGGGAGGACGCGAAGGAGTTCGCCAGGGAACTGGTGAAGCTCTACGCGGCTCGGAAAGCCGTCCAACGCCGCCCCTACGGCCCGGACACCCCGTGGCAGCACGAGATGGAGTCGACGTTCCCCTGGGTGGAGACGCCGAGCCAGATGCAGGCGATCGTTGACGCCAAGATCGACCTCCAAGCCGACTTTCCCATGGACCGCCTCGTCTGCGGAGACGTTGGTTTCGGCAAAACCGAAGTCGCCATCCGTGCTGCGTTCAAGGTCGTCCAATCCGGTCGTCAAGTCGCTGTCCTGTGTCCGACTACCATCCTAAGTGAGCAACATTGCCGAAATTTTGAAGAGCGACTTGGACCGTTCGGTACTCAGCTAGGGATTCTCAATCGATACCGCACAGCCGCCGAGAAGAAGCAAGTCCTCGCCGATGTGAAGTCGGGCAAGATCGAAATCCTGATCGGCACCCACTCGCTCCTCGGCACGGGTCTAGAGTTCAAGGACCTCGGCCTTGTCGTCATTGACGAGGAACAGAAATTCGGCGTAAAGCAAAAGGAGATGCTCAAGCAACTTCGTACCGAAGTTGATGTCCTGACTCTCTCGGCTACCCCGATACCTCGAACGCTCAGCATGGCCCTCATGGACATCCGCCAGATGTCTTTGATCAACGACCCACCCCCCGGACGATTGCCGATCCGCACGTTCTTACGTGGTTACAGTGGGGAAGTGGTCCGCGAAGCCATCCTCCGCGAGCTCGCCCGAGGTGGCCAGGTCTTCTATGTTTACAATCGCGTGGAATCGATTTACCATGTTGCCGAAAAACTAAGAAAACTCGTGCCCTTGGCCCGAATTGGAGTCGGCCACGGACAGATGTCCGAGAAGGAACTCGAACCCGTCATGATCGGTTTCATCAAGGGCGAAATCGACATTCTGTTGTCGACCACGATCATCGAAAACGGCATCGACATCTCCAACGCCAACACGCTGATCGTCGAAAATGCTGACCGCCTTGGTCTTTCTCAGCTCTACCAGCTCCGTGGTCGTGTGGGACGATCAGATCGGCAAGCCTACGCCTACCTGCTGTACCAAGAGAACAAATCGCTTACGGAGAACGCCATGGCCCGCCTCCAGGCACTGCAAGAGTTTTCCACTCTCGGATCTGGCTATTCACTTGCCTTCCGGGACCTCCAGATTCGTGGCGCGGGCGAGATGCTCGGCTCAAAACAGCATGGCGCAATGGCTTCGGTCGGGTATGAACTCTATACTCAACTCATCCATGAAGCTGTCGAAGTCCTAAAGTCTTCGGTGGATGGAATGCCATCTGCCGCCGATCTCGAGAAGGACGTCCTCTCCGCCCTAGAGCCACTACCCGCCTTCGAGCTCCCGGTTGTCGCGCTCATCCCCGATGGCTACCTAAAGGACCATGCCCAGAGGCTCTACTACTACCAGCGCATGATGAGCGCCCGCGAGCTAAAGACCCTCGGCGAAGTCCAAGCCGAAGTCGAAGACCGTTACGGCAAGGCGCCCAAGGAAGTCAGCGCCGCCTTCACCATCCTCGCCCTCCGCATCACCGGCCGCGAAGTCGGCATCGAGAAGCTGGACGGCAAGGGCGGCCGGCTATCGGTCGTGTTCAAGGACAAGCAGTCGATTCCGCCTCGGGCCTTTTCGATCCTTGGCAAGAAGAACCGCGAGTGCTACGTCAACCGAGACTCCTTCGTCTGGCCCTACACCGGCGACCCCATGGCCGCCACCGAGCGCATGATGCGCGAGTTCACCGCCGCCCTAAAGCAAGTCGAGCAAGAACGCGCCTC
>JBMOJD010000099.1:0-11586 GCA_049317025.1 Fimbriimonas sp.
ATCACAAAGTTCGGCTGCCATGCCGTCGCCCCCAACCGGGGAAAAGTCCGCAGCTCTGGCCGATCCTGAAGCACAATCAGCGCCTGCTCCTTGGCCAAGCCGTCAACCAAGGCCTGCACAAACCTCTCCGCCTCGGCGGGGTCGTCAAACAGGCTTTCGCCCGCCTTGATCATCTCTGCGGTGGCGGTGCGACGCTTCATAGCCACTGTGTACCCCGTTCAGTCAGAATTGAGGTTCCATGCGCGCTCGGCCCATTCGGCGGATACGGCAAATCTTCGGTGCATTCCAAACCTTCGCCCAGAACGAAGCGTCTGGCGGCATCCTGCTGCTCATCAGTGCCGTCAGCGCCATGATCTGGGTCAACTCGGCACAAGGGGCTGGCTACGCCGACTTCTGGCACACCAAGTTCGGCCTTTCTCTCGGTGCCGACGAGTTCAAACTCACCCTCCACCATTGGATCAACGATGCCCTCATGGCCCTGTTCTTCCTGGTCGTCGGGCTGGAGATCAAGCGGGAAGTGCTCGTTGGCGAGCTCGCCGATCTCCGCGCCGCCGCCCTCCCCATCGCCGCCGCCATCGGCGGAATGCTGGTTCCCGCAACCATTTTCGCCGCCCTAAACGCCGGCACGCCAACCAGTGGAGGTTGGGGAATCCCGGTAGCCACCGATATCGCCTTCGCCCTCGGCATCCTCGCCCTCGTAGGCAGCCGCGTTTCGATCAGCATCAAAGTGTTTCTCACCGCCCTCGCCATCGTGGACGACATCGGCGCGGTCCTCATCATCGCCCTGTTCTATTCCAAGTCCATCGACCTGCAGGCACTCCTCGGGGCCGGGGTCACCTACGCCATCATGCTCGGGCTCAACGCCATGGGCGTGCGCAAGACCACCGCCTACCTGGTCCTCGGCGCATTCTTGTGGGTGTTTGTGTTTCGGTCCGGAATCCACGCCACCATCGCGGGAATCCTCACCGCCCTCGCCATCCCCGCTCGCTCCAAGATCGACGGCGGCACCTTCCTCACGGCCACCCGCGACACCTTGGACGAATTCGAGGCCCTCACCGATCAACCCTCCGGACGTCCCCTCTCCCCGGACCACGAGACCCTGGTCCATCACGTCTCCGTCAATGTCGCCCAAATCGCCGCCCCCCTCCAGACCCTGATGCATTCGCTCCACCCCTACATCGCCTACCTGGTGGTGCCCATCTTTGCCCTCGCCAACAGCGGCATCCTGCTCTCCGCCTCCGAAATGCAGCAAGCCGTCGCGTCCCCGTTGTTCTGGGGCGTTTCGCTCGGCCTCGTGCTCGGCAAGATGGCGGGCGTGACTCTCGGCTCTTGGTTGGCCGTCCGCTCCGGCTTAGCCCGTCTGCCCGAAGGCGTCACCTGGCCCCAAATCTTCGGCGTCAGTTGGCTCGCCGGCGTCGGCTTCACCATGTCGATCTTTGTCACCGAGTTGGCCTTCTCCGGCCCAAAGGAGATCGAGATCGCCAAACTCGGCATCCTCGTTGCCTCACTCGTGGCCGGGATTGGGGGATACCTGATCCTCCGCCGGGCCTTTGCTACACCAGTTCCAGTTTCGCCAGCTTCTGCAACAGCTTCTTGACCCCAATGACGCCCGGGAATGCCACCGTCACCTCGGTGTCGTCCTTGACCGGCGAACACGAGACCACGACTCCAATCCCGAACTTGGGATGCTTCACGCGTTGGCCGATATCGAAAGGCGGCGTCCACGCCGGGCTTGCCTTGCGCGGATTGAACCCTGCCGCGCTGCTCACCGGCGCACGCGCCTCCGTGGTTGTGTAGGTGCCCGTGCGATCAGATTGCACTTTGCGCAAACCAACCATGGCTGGCTGGCCATTCAGCGAATCCAGAATCTCGGGCGGCACGTCGTCCAAGAACCGAGATCGCGGGTTGAAGTTCGGAGTCCCAAACATCGCCCGCCGATGGGCATGCATCAGGTGCAACTCCTCCCGCGCCCGTGTCATTCCCACGTAGCAAAGCCGACGCTCCTCCTCGATCTCCGAATCCGAATTCAGCGACCGCGAGTGGGGGAAGACCCCCTCTTCAAGCCCAGTCAAGAACACCACCGGGAACTCGAGCCCCTTCGCAGAGTGCAAGGTCATCAGCGTCACGCCATCGCCCGAGGTCGAGAGCGCATCCACGTCCGCCACCAGTGAGACCTGCTCAAGGAAGCCCGCCAAGCTCGGATCGTCCGCATTGGCATCGTATTGCGCCGTGACGTTCAGAAGCTCCTGCAGGTTGTCCAGCCGCCCCAGCGATTCCTCCGAGTGGTCCGCCTTCAGCGCGTCCACATAGCCCGAGGAAGCCAAGAGCGACCGCAAAACCGGAGTAATCGCCCCGTGCTCGGCCAAATCTTGCGCCTCCTGAATGCACCCAATAAACCCGCGCAGCGACGAAGCCGCCCGCTTCGTCAGCGCGGACTGGAGCGCCTGGTCCGTCATCGCCGTGAAGATGTCGGTGTCCCGCTCTTTGGCCCAATCCGTGATCTGCGTCATCGCCCCACCGCCGATTCCCCGCACCGGGACATTGATCACGCGCCGCAGCGAAACATCGTCCCGCGTGTTCAAGGTGAGCCGAAGGTAAGAAATCATGTCCTTTACTTCCTTTCGCTCGTAGAAGCGCTGACCGCCAACCAAGATGTGGGGAATCCGCATGGTCAGGAATGCTTCTTCCATCACCCGCGACTGGGCGTTTGTTCGGTAGAGGACCGCGAATTCACCGTACTTGCGCCGACCCCGCCGCACTTCCTGGAGGATGGCATCCGCAACCATCATGCCCTCATCCTGCTCCGTTCCCGCCTGCGTAAGCGTGATCGGAACGCCCTTGTCGTTGTCAGTCCAAAGTTGCTTCGCCGCACGCGAACGGTTCATCGCAATAACCGCATTCGCCGCGCTCAGAATATTCTGAGTGGACCGGTAGTTTCGCTCAAGCTTAACAATCTTTGCATCCGGGTAATCCGACCCAAACCGCAAAATCAAGCTCACATCCGCGCCACGCCAAGCATAAATCGACTGGTCATCGTCACCGACCACCACAATGTTGCGGTGCTTCGCACTGATGCTCTGCACGATCTTGTACTGCGAGAAGTTGACGTCCTGATACTCGTCTACCAGGACGTGCAGAAACCGTTCTTGATACTTTTCCAGCACGTCCTGCCTCTGGTCCAACAAGCGATTGGCAAAGTAAAGGATATCGTCAAAGTCCAGCGCATTCGCCCGCTCTAGCAAGCGGTTGTAGTCGCGATAGATATCGCTCACCATGCGCTCAAAGAAGCTGCCCGCCTTCTCCGCGTACTTTTCCGGCGAAAGCAGCTTTTCCTTGGCCGAAGAGATCTCCGCCAAAATGCCCCGCGGCTGCAAGGTCTTATCGTCGATGTTGCGGGTCTTCAGAACCTCACGAATCAGCGAAAGCTGGTCGCCATCGTCATAAACCACGAAATTCGGGTCAATCCCAATATGCTTCCCGTCGATGCGCAGCATCCGCGCGCAAAGCGAGTGGAACGTCCCGATCCACATGCCGCCGCTCTGCTCCCCGACCAGGTGCTCCACCCGCTCCTTCATCTCCCGCGCCGCCTTGTTGGTAAAGGTGACGGCAAGAATCCGACTCGGACGCGTCCCCTCCAGGATCAACTTGGCAATGCGTGTGGTGATGACCCGGGTCTTGCCCGACCCCGCCCCCGCAAAGATCAACAAGGGGCCACCGGAGTGAACGACCGCTTCGTGCTGCTGGGGATTCAGGGATTCAAGGTCAAGTTGTGCGGTCATGGAAGGACCCTATTATGAGACAGAACGCGCATTCACATCGGCTAAAATTCCCCATGGCTCGCATGACCGCTCGGCAAAAGTTCGACAACGCCGGACCCGCGAAGGTCCACCCGCTCGACCCCGCCAAAGCCGCCCGGCTCGGAGGCGCGACCATGCTTATCCCCTCGCCCCAGAACCTGGTCGATGCCATCAACGCGATCCCAAGTGGCACCACGGTGCCCATCCGCGAACTCCGCGACCGAATGGCCAAGGCCGCCGGAGCCGAATGCACGTGCCCAATGGTCGCCGGAATCTACTGGCGAATCATCGCCGAACTCTCCGAAGAAGGCGAACTGCCCACCACACCCTGGTGGCGCGTGACCCTCGACGGAAAGCCAAATCCGAAGCTACCCGGCGGCATCCAAAGGCACCGCGAACTGATCCTCGCCGAGCAACCTACTCCCGCGATTTGACCGAGAACAAAACCTCAAATCCCTTCTGAAAATCGGGCGGATAAATCTCCAGCGTCGGCTGGCCCGCGCTCTCCCAACTCGACTCGGGCAGCCACTCCGCGTAGAAAGACTCCATAGTCTCCCGAAGGGTGTTGAGCGTCGTATCCACCTTCGCATAGGTCCCCGCTGGCAAGTCCCACTCCTCCATGCCCTCCGGCACCGGCCCCCTCGACTCCGCCCCCGCCAAATACTCGAACTCACCCATCGGCAGCAAAGCGTTGTCCCGACCAACCCCAAGCACCACGCCACTCACTGCGATCTCCCCAAATCGAGGCATCAAAGTCTGCCAAAGCGCCGGGATCTCCCCATTCGAGTTCTCCCCCTGATGCGTCATTCCAACCACACGTCGGGCGGGCTGGTCAACTACGAATACGATTCCACCAACAACCTCACCAAAGTGGACTACCCGGCCCCGATGGTCGATACGACCTTTGCCTATGACTCCGATGGGCGTCGGACCCAGATGGTGGATGCCACCGGCACCACCACTTGGACCTACGACAACGGCGACCGCCTCACGGCCCTGAACCAGCCCCAGGGCAACCTCACCTACCAATACGACCAGTGGGGCCGCCGGACCAAGCTCACCGAGGTCGCCGGGACCAACTACACGAACACCAGCTACACGGCCCACCGCCTGACGAGCGTTCAGAAGTTCCCCGAGAACGAGACCACCGGCTGGGTGTACGACACCTATGGCCGCCTGACCCGCCAGAACAACAGCAACGGAACGTATGCCCTCTACGGCCACGACGGCCTCGACCGCCTGAACAGCCTCGTCCACAAGAAGTCCGATGGCACCGTCCTCACCAGCGAAGACTACGTCTACGACCAAGCCGGGAACCTGACGACCAAGACCGTCGATGGCGTGACCACCACCTACGGTTACGACAACATCGACCAGCTCACCAGCGAGTCCAGAACTGGTTACGTCTGTTCGTACACCTACGATTCCAACGGCAACCGATTGACCAAGACTCTGAACGGGGTCACGGAGACGTACTCATACGACGTAGGGGACAAGCTCCTCTCAAGGTCTGGCCTCAGCGGAACGTTCAACTACACCTACGATTCGAATGGCAACACCAAGACGGTGACCCAGGGCACGAACACCACAACCCTGAACTACGATGCCGAAGACCGAGTGACCAGCCTAGTCGTCAATGGGGTCACCAGTAGCTATACCTACAACGGCCTCGACACCCGCGTCTCGAAGACCTCAGGGGTCGGTGGAAACCGGACGTACAAGCGGGATGGCGCGGGCGTCACGGCCCCAGTCCTCAGCGACGGCTCCGCCACGATGGTCCCCGGCATCTCGGAGCGATCCGGCGGTGTGACTCGGACCATCCACGGTGACCGGTTGGGCACAGCCGCCAAGATGACGAACTCATCTCAAGTCCAAACCAACTCCCGAACGTTCGACGCCTTTGGTCTGCCAATCTCTACCTCAAACCCAAATGCGTCCCAAAAGGGATTTGCAGCCGCTTGGGGCTACCAAGAAGACGAGGAGTCAGGCCTGAAGCTACTAGGCCATAGATTCTACGACACCGGTAGTGGACGATTCATCAATAGAGACCCAATACAAAGCGGGAAGAACTGGTACGTATACTGTGGCAACAATCCGACTTACAATGCCGACGCCGAAGGAACTGATTTTTCTCAGGCCATTCACAAAGTCTGGTCGTTTCGGGACATAATTCTTCAAATATCTGCCAAGTATCACATTCAACCCGAATTGCTAGCTGGAGTTCTATGGATGGAATCTGACGGCAACGGGAGTAATCCTATAGCTACCACTTCAAATGAGGTTGCAAGTATGGTGAAGTATGTTACGTTTAACAAAAAGGCGAGTATCGGGCCATTCCAGGTCACGAAAGAGCCAGCACCAAATACATTTTCTGCGGACCGATTCTGGGACTATCAATCCTATGTGAATGATCCATACGCTACCGCTGAGGACGCGGCAAAACTGCTCTATAAGAATGCGAGTGCTGCTAACCGGTTTCCAGGAAGAACAGACAAATTGAATGATCATGAGTTGTCTATCGCCATTACAGAATACAATCGCGGTCTGACGAAAACGAGATTAAAGGATGCGCGCCCCAGTGATTACGGTAAAGGATTTCTCAAAGCTTTATCTGTTATTAGAGTCCTTCTTGGAATAAAGCTTGAGGTCAAGAGACAGTGACAATGGTGTTTCTGTACTGGTTGATTACATTATCTGTAATTGCCCCGCAGTTAGTCGTAAAGGCGTGGAATAGGAAGGCAAGGCTTATGGCCTTCCTTGCGACGCTTGTGATCGCAATCTTTCCATATATTCTAAATGAGGTATTGACTCTGTCACTATCTTCATCTGACAGATCTCGAATTGAACTCGAGTCGAAGCAAATCGAGCCCGATGGCAAGGTAATTTGGCTAAAGGTCATCTGGATGCCTTTTGGCAGCCAAAAGGCGTATATTGTGCAATCGGTCCCTCCGTCGAGCCTACTGCCGGATGGCTGCCAAGTGGGATCGCTTATTCCCATCCGAAACTTTGAACTAGGCGAAGAGACCACAGTTTGGTCTTCATGCGGGTCGGCAGACGGAAATGTTTATCCGCCGTACGGATGGGAGCCGTAGCACTCACTGCATTAGGCTGATAGCCCTCAAGCGAACCCACATTCGTCATCCCTATATTGGCATTGCAGACATCCGAACAGACTGACCAACGTTCAGAAGTTCCCCGAGAACGAGACCACCAGCTGGGTGTTTGACACCTATGGCCGCCTCACGCGCCAGAACAACAGCAACGGCACCTACTCGCTCTATGCGTCGAAGCTGTCGACCTCAGCGCAGACCGTCACCGACACCATCCAATACGACGCCTTCGGCCTCGTGACCAACCGAACGGGCACCTCTGCCACCCAAAAAGGCTTCGCGAGCGACTGGGGCTACCAGGAGGACGGGGAGTCTGGCCTGAAGCTGCTGGGCCATCGGCTGTATGATTCAGGAACTGGGCGCTTCATCACGCGGGACCAAAAGGGCCAAGGTAACAACTGGTACTCCTATTGCGGAAACAATCCCCTTACCAGAGGGGATCTTGACGGGTGCTTCTGGCGGGAGGTTGGCTCCATTGGTGGAGCGATTGTCGGCGGAATTCTGATCGGCCCGGCTGGTGCCATTGGCGGCGCCGCGCTTGGCGGGGGGCTTGGAAGCTACTACGGCGATGGAGACAGCGTACAAGACTCAGTTACCAATGGTATTGTGGATGGAGTCTTACAAGCTGCGACTCTCGGGGCAAGCCATCTCATTAGCAGCGCCAGGGCAGGACGTGCCGCGGTCGTTGTTGCGATGGCTGCTGAAGATGCTGGAGCTGGCGCGGCTAAGACAGGCGCGAGCCTCATCGAAGGGCGTTTGCCAGCCACCTTAGAGGAACAGCTCGTAATGGAGGAAGCGCAGACTGGTGCAGGAAAGGAAATCATGGAAGGCAGGATCACTGACCCAGCCCCTAGCCAGCACCCAAAGCCGCCCGAATCCGACCCATGCAATCGTCCGCCGTCTCCCCCGCACCCGACCGAATACCCGGACCAAACCGGACCCGCACCGCCACCTGCCGGTACCGATTCACCAAAATCTGCAACGTCGCCGCCGCCCAATCCCGCTCCTTCCGGTCCCGATACAGCCGCAAAATCGGATGCCGAACCGCCAAAGGCGAAATCACCCCCTGCACCCAAGTCGGCAAGATCACCGTCCCCGGCACCCGATGCGCCAAAGTCACCAAACTCGGCGACCACTCCCGCAGGCCCTCATGCGCATCCGGATTCAAAGCCGGGTCCGGCTCGATCTTCCCCGCCGGAAAAGTAAGCACCGCCCCACCCGACTTCAAATGCGCCAGCGTCTCCCGAATCGCCTGTCCCGAGTTCGGCCGAATCAAAATCAAGTGCCGCAGAGTGTTCGGCAACAAGTCCAGCAAATCGCGCTCCGCCGCAATAATCCGAAGGTCCGTCCGCCCCAAAGCCACCCAAACCGCCATCGCATCCACCATCCCCGGATGGTTGCTCGCGATCAGCAAAGGCCCCGAACGAGGAATGTGCTCCCGCCCATCCACCTCAACCGACTTCGAGAAGTGCCGCAAAACATACTCACCCCCCGCAATCAGCCCGCCCGAGCCCACCGCCTCATCAAAGCCCAGAATCTCATCCGCAAAGCTCGCCGCCCGCGACCGCACCAACCGCCGCACCAACCCCGCCACAAGCGGAAACCGATGAAGGTGATACGCGGCAAGCAAGTCGCCGATGTTCAGATCGATGAGGGCCGATCGCTGGTACTGGTTGTTCAAAAAATCCCTAGCCCCGCCGCTTCCACCAAAGCCCCGGACTCTCGCGTCGCCCATTGCCCAGCCGAATATCCAGCCACACCATAAACTTACGCAAAAAAGTACCGGCAAGGATGCGTCCAAGGCGGTTAACCGGTTTCCGAAAATCCTTGTTGTAAGGGCAAACCCGAATGCAAATCGAGCAATCCGTGCCCTGATTCCCCCAAAACTTGAAGCACTTGTCCGCGTTCACCGTCCACTTGCGAATCCCCGGCACGTTCGAAATCGAATGCGGCGCAATCGTAGCCGGACCATCCGCAATCGCCTTCGGCGGACACGCCCCCGAACACCGACGACAGACTTCGCAAAACTCCCGCACCCCAAACCGAATCGGCGCATCCGGCACCAAAGGCAAGTCCGTAAAGACCTTCGCAATCCGCACCCGCGGACCAAACTCCTTCGTGATCAGCAACCCGTGCCGCCCATACTCCCCCAACCCCGCCTGAATCGCCAAAGGAATCGAAAGCGCCGTGTCATTCAGGCTCGCCACCGCCTCGTATCCCAAGTTCCGAATATAGGCCGCCAGCGAAAGCGCCGCGATGATATCCCGACTGTAGCCCTGCCCCGTCGCCGCCCCACTCAGCGCCGAAGGAACCGTCTGGATCGTCCCGTGGTCCATCTCGTTCGCAATCACGACCACAAAAGGCAGCTCCGGCAGGTCAATCGGCTTCTCCCGAAGCTCCCGCCGCGAGTAGTTGTGCGTATAGACCCACCGATCATCATAAGCGCAGATCCCCGCCAGGTCCGCCCCAAGAAAGATCGCCGCCTTCTTCACGTCCGCGCTGTTCTCCGCCGGCGAAGTCCCCTCCAATCGCCGCGTCGCCCCCGGACGCAAAGGCGTGTAGAAATCCAGAAACCCTTCCTTCCGGTCGCGCGACTCCTCAAAGAGGTCGGCCGTAAAGTCCGCCACGTACCAAGAAGCATTCCGCAACGCATAATCGCGATGCGTGAACCCGTCCACCTTGCGAAACTCGGCCAGGTCCGTAAAGTAACTCTCAAAGAACCGCCGCGCCTTCGGCGACTGCACCTCCGAATCCCAAGCCGACCGGTTGAACTGCTCGTTCTTCTGCCGAAACCGCACGAAGTCGTCGCCAACCTCAAACCCCGTAAGGTCATCAATCGGCTTCCAATTCCGGCCCTTCGTTTCGCTCATGGCTCCGCCCGAGTTTAGCCGACCCGACGCACCGGGCCCATCCTGCGCTACGCCACGCCCCCGCAAGCCCCACACCTTGACGCCAACCCAACTTTCCCGCCATAATGGTTGTCCTTGCGGGCGGTTAGCTCAGTGGTAGAGCACTACAATGACACTGTAGGGGTCACAGGTTCAAATCCTGTACCGCCCACCATCCCCCAAACCCCAACTATTGGGCCATCGTAAGCGCCAAGTCCTTCTCCTTACGGCGATGTTTGTGCGCTGTAGGGAGAAGGTGCCCGCAGGGCGGATGAGGGTTCCGGAAAACCACCGGCCGGATCTAACCCCGCCCAGAATCGGTGGCCCCCTTCCCGTAACTTACATTTTCAACGCGCATACAGCAATAGAGTATCCTGCAACTTGGGCTTGACCCGAAAGGACCACACTTTGTCTGTAGAGAAACTCACAGTCAAGACGGCTTCAATGACAAGCGTCGTCGATAATCTCGGTACCAACACACTCAAAAATCGGTTGCTTGGTCTCGGTCAGGGCGCGCATCAATGGGATCTCGCAACCGCATTCCTCTCCCTCGAGGGTCTGCGACTCCTCGACGGTGCCCTTGAATCAGTCGAATGCGTTCGTCTCCTCTTCGGCGAGGACGCCGACCGACTAGAGCGCGTCGAGATCATGCGACGGATGCGTGAACGATCCGAAATCGCCCTGCGAGACGCTCGAAAGGAAGACCCAACGCTCGAAGGGCTCAGCCACTTTGAAAGACTCCTAAACGAGGGCAAAGTCCAAGTCCGGGTCTACCGAAAGAACGAGGCAAACACCGAGGCGCGTGGCGCGTTCCATGCGAAGGTCTATATCGCGCACCACGCTGGTCACGAGCCCTACAAGGCGATCGCAGGAAGTGGCAACCTAAGCAAGAATGGCCTCACTCGCAACATTGAACTTGGCCTTAAGGCCTCGGATGATCAAGCCGGACAACTCGCTGCCTGGTTCCAAGCACGCTGGGAAGAGGCTGTCGAAGACGACGTCACCGGCCTCATCAAGACAGAGCTTCGTCGCCACACGGACCTCTATCCGCCACGAGCTATTTTTCTCCGTGCCCTGTGGGAGTGGGGCAACTGGATTCAGGGCCACGAGACACTCGACAAAAATGACATGATCGAGAGACTAGACCCGCACCAAGAAGAGGGTTACCGTAGGGCACTCAAGGTCCTCCAACGCGAAAACGGAGTCCTGGTCTGTGATGGTGTCGGACTCGGGAAGTCCTTCATCGCACTTGCCCTCATGGAGCATTTCCTGGGCGAAGGCAAAAATGTTCTCCTTGTCGCGCCAAAGGCAATCCTTGACGCAACCTGGAAGACCTACTTCCGCCTCTACCTCTTCAAGCATGGAGGGGACTTCAAAGTCCTCGCCGACCGATACATCACAGGCTTTCAAGAATTCCCGGCCCGAGCAAAAGGAAGCAAGGAAGAAGAGATTGCCGCGAAATTCGAGCAGAAGAACCAGACTGAAGCACGCGAAGAGTTCCTCGACAACCTGGTTCGCTTGGGCAGAAGTGCCCACGTCATCGTCATCGACGAAAGTCACAACCTTCGTACCCCAGCCGCCGAACGCTACCTAAATATGCTAAGTGTCCTCGCAACCGAGAGCCCTGAGCCCAAGAAGGTCGTGCTCCTAACTGCGACGCCGCTCAACACCAAGCACACGGACCTCACCGCCCAATTCGCTCTTGCCAAGTGCTCGACCGACGCACGCATTGGCGGCAAGCCCCTAGCAGAGCTCAGGCCCCTCGCAACCAGACTCGACAATGAGATGGCC
>JBMOJD010000100.1:0-11308 GCA_049317025.1 Fimbriimonas sp.
GTTTGGCCGAATCCGCTCGTGCGGTTGTCTTCGTGGACCACCACGAGGCGCCCCGTCTTCTCCACCGACTGCACGATCGTGTCGTAGTCGCAGGGGACGATGGACCGGAGGTCGATAATCTCGACGCTCACGCCGCTTTGGTCGGCGGCGGTGTGGGCGAGCTCCAGGCAGTTGCCCCACGTGACGAGCGTGACGTCCGCGCCTTCCCGAACGACCTTGGCCTTGCCCAAAGGCACGGGGACGATCTCGGTGACCTCAACTTGCTTGCGGAAAATGTGCTTGGGAATCAGAACAAAGACAGGATCATCGCCGTGGATCGCCGACCACAGCAATCCGGCCGCATCTTCAGGCGTCGAGGGGATCACCACGTGGATACCCGTTACATGGGCGAGGGCGGCTTCGTTGCTCTGGCTATGCCAAAGCGACCCACCCGGCAAATACGCGCCGTACGGCGCGTAAATCACGCAAGGGCACTTCCAATCGCCGAACGTCCGCCACCGCAGGGTGCTCATGTTGGTCGTGATCTGGTTCCAGCCGGGGGCGACAAAGTCGATGAACTGAAGTTCAAAAATCGGCTTCATGCCGTAGGCGGCAGCTCCGACGGCGGCGCCCATGATGGTGGCCTCGGCAAGCGGAGAATTGAAAACCTGGTTGGGGAAGCTATCGCTGAGCCCCTTGGTGATGCCAAAGACCCCGCCCTTCGGGTCTTCGATGTCTTCGCCGAAGAAGAGCGCTTTCGGATTCTCTTCGAGCGCACGTCGCAAAGTGTGGTTGATCGCCTGAACCATCGTCTGGCGGCCCGGCTGAATCGGGGGCACAACGGCAGGCGCAACCTCGCCAAAGTTAAACAGCAAAGTCTCACTCGCGAGAGGGTCGGCCTGCTTCTCCGCCCGGAGGTAATCGGCATCCACCTCGGCAGCGACCGACTCGGACATTTCCTGGAATTTCTCCGCCGTCAACTCGCCGGAAGCGATCAACTCTTCCGCAACCAAACGAATCGGATCGCGAAGGACCATCGCATCGATCTCTTCTTGAGGTCGGTAGACGCGGTGGTCGTCGGACGACGTATGCGAAGCAAGTCGGTCGATATCGGCCCAAATCAGTGTCGGCCCTTGACCCGCGCGGGCCTTCGCAACTGCGGCCTCACCTGCCGCCAAAACCCGCTCAGGATGGCGGGCATCGATCTTGACCACCAAATCTTCGGCGAGCATGCCGAGGTGAAAAGGCAAGAACTTCTCGGTCGGGGTCGAAATCCCGTACTTGTTGTCCTCCACGAGGAAGACAACCGGCAGATCCTCTTGGAGGGCGAACGCGACGGCCTCGAAGAACTCGCCCTGGCGGGATGCGGCGTCGCCGATGGTGGCAAGGCAAACGCTATCCGTACCCGAGAGGCGCATGGACCAAGCCGTTCCGCAAGCCGGGAGCAACGAGCCGCCGGTGGGCGTGCAGACGCTGAAGACATTGCGGGCGCGGTCAGAATAGTGCCCGGGCATTTGCCTTCCTCCCGAGCTTGACTCGCGCTTGGCGAAGTAGGCCAGGGCCAGCTCGTAGTTGCTAATCCCCCGGGCCAGCATCAAGGCACGGTCGCGGTAGTAAGGAAAGAGGTAATCGTCGGGCCGAAGCAGCAGGGAAAGCGCCCCGAGGGCCTCGTGACCCATGCCGCTGACCTGAAACCAGCCCTTGCTCTGGCGCAAAAGGATGCCCTCTCGTCGGTCGCCTTCGCGGCTCAGCATCATGAGCCGGAGGTAATCAAGTTTTGAATAGCCAGCCATTGCCGAGGAATCTAACATGGACATCCTAGTGGTTTCTCCGTTGAAACACGCGTCGTCGCTTCGAAGCCGATTATACCGGTGGGGACTACGGACGGCCTTGCTGCATCTGCCAAAGGAGCCGCTGGCGATGGTGCTCGTCGGGCCGGGTGTGGATGCGGTCGATTTGCACGTCAGAAAGACGGGAAATCGGCAGCCCGAGACCAAGGGCGGCGAGCTTCACGCGGGCGGCCTTTTCCGCCATGAAGAGCGCACTCTCGACCTCGCGGGGCGTCTTTCCGGCGGCGATAATGCCGTGGTTCTTCAGCATGATCGTTCGCGGCAACGCGCCATGGGTGTCGGCAAAATTCAACACCTGCTGACGAATCGCCTGGGCGAGAGGCAAGCCCGGATCGACGTAAGGCACAAACGCACTAGCGGGGCCGCAGCACACCACTTCATCCGGGAATAGCCGCATAGAGCTGACCTCTTCGGCGTCTTCGAGGCAGAGCAGCGACAGAACCGGCGTGGCGTGGGAGTGCCCGACGAACGAGATATCCGGCAAGGAGAGCAACCAAGCGTGGAAAAAGGTCTCCACCGAGGGCATAACTTTGGAATTGGCATCAGCCCGCGCACTTAGCAGAACTTCCCGCACGTGCTCGTCGGTCACGACGTCGTACGCATAAGTCTCCAGCACCGGTGCGAGGTTCACGCGGACAAAGCCGGAGGCTTCGATCCCGGTCATCGAAAAGCCGCTGGCTTTAACCCAAAACGAGTCGGCATCTTCGAGGGCGCTGGCGTTCCCCTCACCCAAGATGGTCTGGTCGCGAGTCGGCTGGCCGATCGCGTTGGCGAGGTGAACAAGCTGTTGAAGAGCGGGGGTCAAGGTTGTGGTCCCAAAGGTTCGTCTTGGTGGGCCCGGTGGGGATCGAACCCACGGCCAAAGGCTTAAAAGGCCTCTGCTCTACCGCTGAGCTACAGGCCCGCTCGGCGAATATGGTACCCCGAACTGAACCCGCCCGCTTCCCAGGCCAGCAACCGCCGCGAGGGTCACCAAAACGGGTGAGGAGATGAATATTTGCTGATACGGTTCAGCAAATGACCAAATCTGGGATATCATAGCGGAATGAAATACGGATGGTTGTGGGCGATGGTGCTCGGAACTCTAGTTCTTGCTGGCTGTGCCGACTCGGCAACTGGCAAAGTCGACGAGGACTACATGAAGAACGCGGAAGCCACCGGCAAAGCGCGGCGCGAAGTTTTCGTCAAAACCGGGGGGGATTACGACAAGCTGGACGCTGCCGACAAGGCGGCCTATCTCAAAACCTTCAACGGGGATGAGGCCAATGCCAAGCGCTTCTGGGACCTCATGAAGAACCCGCCATCCTCGGCGGCACCATCCGGCGTGGACCCAAGCAAAGTCGGCGGGTGACACTAAACATGGTGCCGTCCTCTCAGACGCGTCGCTCCACCATCACCGACGTTGCTCGGCTGGCTGGGGTCGGCAAGGTCACCGTCAGCTACGTGCTGAGCGGTCAGGGGAAGTCGGCGCGTATCAGTGAGAAGACCGAGCAACGCGTGCGTGAAGCGGCGGCCGAGCTCAACTATCGCCCAAACGCCGTGGCCCGGATGCTGGTCACGCGCCGAACGGAGATGATCGCCGTCGTTCTCCAGCGTGGTTCGTACTTCACGCGATGGTCGGGATTCACGACGGAGCTACTGCGGGGCGTAAGCACCGCCGCCGTTGAGCGCGGCTACGACATCGTCCTGCACACCCAAGAGATCGCGCCTGATCGCGAAGCCGACAAGCTCGCCGATGGGCGTGTCGATGGCGCGCTCGTGCTGCGTGACCTCGACGACCCGGTCGTGAACGACCTGGGCGAACGCGGATTCCCTTGTGTGAGGTTTTTCAGCCGCAGCGACGATGCGAACACGGCCTTCGTGGATGCGGACAACTACAATGGAGCCAAGCTCGCCGTCCAGCATCTGCTCGACCTGGGCCATCGCAACATCGCGATGGTGCGAGGCGGCGACCGGTCTTCCAGTTCCACCGACCGGCACCGAGCGTATGTCGACCTGATGGACCAACAAGAGGACGTCCAAGCTCGAGTCCTCCAAATTTTCTCCGGCCAATCTGATTTCCAACCTCTTCGCGACCTCATGCTCTCCGAGGACCCACCGACCGCTCTCTTTGTCTGGTCGGATGAAGTCGCTCTTGGCTGCATGTCGGTTTTGCGTGAGATGGCTATCCGCGTGCCCGACGATGTCTCTATCGTTGGGTTCGACTCCATTCCCGAATGCGCGCGCGCCGTGCCTCCGCTCACCAGCGTTGGCCAGCCCGTCTTCGAAATGGCCCAGGAGGCAACGCGCCTCCTCATCGATTTGATCAGTGGAGCGGAAGTTGCCAATCGGCAATGCCTGTTCCCATTGGTCTTGGATGTCCGCGGGTCGACTGCGGCCGTTCGTTCGCAATCCTACACAACGAGGTGGATTCCATGAAACGAGCATTTACGCTCATTGAACTTCTAGTTGTCATTGCGATCATCGCCATTTTGGCGGCGATCCTCTTCCCAGTCTTCGCCCAGGCCAAGGCCTCGGCGAAAGCGACCCAGTCGATCAGCAACATGAAGCAGATCGGAACGTCGCTCGTTTTGTACATCACTGACTACGACGACACCTACGCACCACGCCGTGTGAATGGTGTTGGCCCGACCGGCCTGCCGGGCGAGCTCTCCTGGAAGCAGTTGATGTACCCGTACATCAAGAACGTCCAGCTGTTCAACGACCCGATGAACCCGGCTTCGAAGTATCCCGACGATGCTTCGGACCCTGTCCTCCGCGCAAGCTGGGGATCCAACGTCATCGGACCCGTCCTTGGACGCGGCTATGCGTTCTTCGACGCTCCTTGGCTCTACGCCAAGAGCTGGGGCGCTTCGACCCTGACCCAGACTCAGGTCGAGAACCCCGCCGGAACCCTGACCATCGCCGAGCACAAGCGTGTTTGGGTGGACACCGGTCCTTGGCTCAACTGGGACAAGAATGACTGGGATCCGGTCCTCGGCACCGTCGGTGCTTTGGGCTACCCATGGGGCGGCGGCAAGTGGGGCGACAAGGCCATGGTCCTCGTGTTCCACGATGGCCACGCCAAGCGCTCGTCCAACGGCCAAATCTGCGGCAAGGATGATACTCCCAACATGTGGGGCTATCAGCGCAACCAGCTCGCCAATTACGGCGGTCTTGGTGACGTTCAGTGGGTCGACACCTTCTGCGCGTCCATGCCTGCCGACGTTAAGTAAACGTTGGCCTGTTGCTTCCTCCCTCGGCGCGTTCGAGGGGGGAAGCTCTTTGTTCCCGCTTCAAAAACTCATGATTTCTCTTATGGCCGCCATTGCATTCGGTGCACCCCTCACGGGCACGGCTCTATTGAATGAGCTTCAACTACGTGCCTTCCGATTTTTTTGGAACGAATCCCACCCGATCACGGGCCTAACAAAGGACCGGGCCGCGAACTTTCAGACCAGCGACACCTTCACCGTGGCGAGCTGCGCATCCACTGGCTTTGCTCTTGCGGCCTACCCCATAGGCGTTGAGCGCAAGTGGTGCACTCGTGAGGAAGCCCGCGAACGGACGCGACGGACCCTGCGGACCATGCTCAACCAACACGAGCACTACAAGGGTTGGTTTGCCCACTTCACCGATTGGTCCAAGGGGACCCGCGAGTGGAAGTGTGAATTTTCGACCATCGATACCTCCATCTTTCTCGCGGGCATGATCGTGGCGAAGGAGTACTGGAAGGATCCCGAAGTGAACGAGCTTTCGGACAAGATTCTCGCACGGCTGGATTGGGATGCCATGCTCACTAGCGGTGGATCGAATCCCACTTCACTCTTCATTTGCCACGGATACCGACCGGAAGAGGGCTACCTGAAGGGCCATTGGGCGGACTATTCCGAAGAGAAGATGCTCTTCTTGCAGGCTTACGGAGCGAACCCAAAATGGACCAACGAAGGCTGGATGAAGCACGGCAAGACTTTGGTCGATTACAAGGGCCTGAAGCTCATCCGGGGCGGACCCCTCTTCATCCACCAGATGGCAGAGAGCTTCTACGATTTCAAGAATATGCGCGACCCGCTGGGCTACGACTACTGGATCGCGACTCGGAATGCCACCCTGGCGAACCGGCAGTATGCGATCGACAACCCACAGAAGTTCGCCGGTTACGGACCGAACTTTTGGGGCCTGAGCGCCTGCGATGGACCGGATGGCTACAATGCCTTCGGCGCGCCGGGCTGGATCAGCGACAACGGCACGATCACGCCGACCTCAGGAATCGCCGGCATCAACCACACACCGAAGGAGTCGCTCGCCCTCGCCGAAAGCCTCGTCAAGGAGCATCCGGAGGCCTGGGGTCGCTACGGATTTTCGAACGGCATCAACCCTCATCGCAAATGGCGCGGGCCAGACGTGATCGGGATTGACCTCGGCATGATGATGATGGCAATCGAGAACTACCGGACGGGCATGATTCATCGCCTTTCACGCTCAAATCCGCTGATTCAGCGGGGCTACGCGAAGGTCGGGTTTGTGAAATCGGTTTCCAACGCCCGCGCGCCGTTGCATACGCAGCCGTGAGTCGGAGATACTGAGGAAGATTTGATGATTCGGCAGTTCGACACGACCTCCGCCACCCGATGGCATTTTGCGGGCTTTGGTTTTACCAAGGCGGAATCGAATTTGCCCTAGACTTCAGCGAAGATGAGTCGAACCGAAAGGAGCCAGGGCAAACTGCCCTGGCTCCTTTTTGCTTCCGGCCACCCATAACCCAGGAGACCATAATCTAGCCATGCCCCTTCCGATTCGATCCAATGTCTTGCGAATGCACCCGTATTCGCCCGGGAAGCCCGTCAGCGAGGTGCAGCGCGAGTTTGGCCTTGACCGTGTGGTGAAGCTTGCCAGCAACGAGAACCCACTCGGCCCTTCGCCCAAGGCAGTGCGGGCGGTGGAGGAAGCGGCGAAGCAGCTCCACATCTACCCCGATGGTTCTTCCTATGACCTCAAGCAGGCAATCGCCCATCACTACGACCTGCCCGCCAACCAGATCGTGGTGGGCAATGGTAGTGACGAGCTGATTCATCTGCTTGGTTTGCTCTTTTTGGGTGAGGCAAACGACGAGATCATGGTAGGTTCGCCGGGATTCTCTCGCTACTGGGCGAGTGCGCACTTGGTCCCCAGCCGAGTCGTAGAAGTGCCGCTCGATGCGGACTTTCGCCACGACCTGACCGCGATGGCCCGGGCCGTGAGCGAGAACACCCGCATGATCTTCGTGGCCAATCCCCACAACCCAACCGGGACGATTGTCCGGAAGAACGAAGTGGATCGGTTCCTCGACGATGTTCCTGAGAGCGTGGCCGTTGTCCTGGACGAGGCCTACTACGAATTCGCCGATGGAGTGGCGGACTTCCCGGTTTCGACCGACTATGTCCGCACGCGGCCCAATGTTATTGGCCTGCGGACCTTTAGCAAGACCTACGGCCTCGCCGGAATTCGCATCGGGTTCGGATTTGTGCCCGCCGAGGTTTCGGATGCCATCGACCGAGCGCGCGAGCCGTTCAATGCCAATAGCCTCGCCCAAGTGGCCGCCATTGCCGCATTGGGAGACGACGAGCACATCCGCGCCACTGTCCAAAGTAACACCGAAGGCCTCGGGCGCATTGCGGCGGCCTTTCGAGCGTGCGGCGCGACGCCGACCGAGAGTTTTGCCAATTTCGTTTGGGCCGATCTTCACCGACCGGCACGACCGGTCTTTCAAGCGCTGTTGGAGCGAGGTGTGATCACTCGTTGTGGCGACGTCTTTGGGCACCCCACCTGTCTTCGCGTGAGTGTGGGCACCGCCGAAGAGATCGGGATTTTCGTGGAGACCTTGAATCAAGTTTTGGAGGAAGTTCGATGATTATTGTTTTGAAGAGCGGGGCAACTCGCGACCAAGTGCAGGCAGTGAGTGACCGTTTGGAAGAGTACGGCTACACCGTAAACCCGATCTTTGGGGTCGAAAAGACCGTAATCGGCGCGGTCGGAGGTTCGGAGCATATGAAGGTAGACGCCATCGACCAACTCCGCGCCTACGACTTCGTTGAGGACGTGATGGTCATCACCAAGCCGTACAAGTTCGTCGCCAAGGAGTATCGGGGTTCGAAATCGACCATCCGCGTCGGCGACGTCGTGATCGGCGGCGATGAGGTGATCATGATGGCAGGCCCATGCACAGTGGAGTCAGAGGAGCAGCTTTTCCGAACCGCCGAGGCAGTCGCCCGGCGCGGGGCAAAGATCCTGCGCGGTGGTGCCTACAAACCCTCAACCTCGCCCTATTCGTTCCACGGCATGGGCGTGCCCGGCCTGGAGCTTCTCAAAGAAGCAGGCCAGCGCTTCGGCATGAAGGTCATCACCGAGGTCATGCACGTCCGCAAGGTCGAAGAAGTATCGGCGTACGCCGACATTCTCCAGATCGGCACGCGAAACATGCAGAACTACGAGCTCCTCCGCGAGGTCGGCCAGAGCCGGATTCCCGTGATGCTGAAGCGAGGCATGACTTCCAAGTTGGAGGAGTTCCTCTTGGCGGCGGAGTACATCGCCAGCGGTGGCAACGAGCAGATCATCCTCTGCGAGCGGGGCATCCGCACCTTCGAGCCCTACACCCGCAACACCCTCGACCTATCGGCCGTGCCCGCGCTCAACGCCCTCTCGCACCTGCCCGTGGTCATCGACCCCTCGCAAGGAACCGGTCGGCGCGAGCTGGTCCCGCCGATGTCGAAGGCAGCCATCGCAGTAGGAGCCGACGGCCTGCTCGTCGAGGTCCACCCCAACCCCGACCATGCCCTCAAGGATGGCGCCCAAAGCATCACGATCGAGCAGTACGACGAGATGATGCCGCAGCTACGCGCCGTCGCATCGGCAGTCGGCCGGTCGATGGCCAGCGATCTTGTAGTGGCGGTCTAGGCATTGCTAGCGACGGCGGCGGGCGACCGATTAAGGGCGTCCGCCAGCAAGCCCCCTCCCACAGGTCCGTCTTCCGCTACCGTTCCACCGAAGAACCATCCCTGAGGCACGCACATGGCTGGCATGCAAGGGTCTTAGTGCCTCGTCGCAACCGGGGTGGTCGGAGTTTAACTTCAGGTCAAATCTGACAACGAGAACGCAAAATCTATTGCTATTGTATAATGACTTACATGGGTCACAAGGATCAATCCTCGCAGAGCCTCAATATTACAACTGGTCACCTTGCGGTGGACCCTCTAGACGAACATGAAGAACCTAAAGAGAATCTAGCTTTCATGATGCCAGAAATCATTTTCAAGGAGATTTCTAGCAGCCGCTTTGAGGATATTGCTGAGCTTGATTCTGATCTAAGGATGCTCTCTTTGAGAGGTACCCGATGGTCAAAGCTAAGGAGCAAAATAGTGGATGCAGGCTGGAGTCAACAGTTTGCTGATTGGGCGATTTTCTCTCATCGAAATTTTGATGATCTGAGACCGAGGCCATTTTTGGGCTCGGCGCGATTATTGAAGGAGTTCAATGATATCGACGAAGCGCAGTTGCACTCGGCTGAGGAAGCTCTCCGTGAACAGGCGCTTGATCCTTGGGATGAGCTTCCATCGAGGCTATCAAGACTCGGAATTAGTATGGAATTTGCTCTTTGGGCAACCTATTCTCAGCTTGTCAACGGGAAGCTCATTGTTTCCCGGCCAAACGAAGGGTTTTGCCAAAGTGTGGTTCAGGCACAGAGGGAGTACCACTTCGCTCCACAAACCCAAAAAGACGCTTTGTGCAAGTCTCTACGAGACCACCGACTAATATACGCCAGCTACGAAGTTTTCAGGAACTCAGTATTTGGACTTTCATGGTCAGAAACTGCGATCTATCAGTACTGGCACTCACAAAACGCAATTGCAGGCGATCAAAACTCCGTAATCGGTGATCATTCTTCAGCCTCAGGTACCTCAACCGAGCTCGGGCCCCCAGGGCTACGGGTGGTAAACCGAGACATGACTGATGGGGCAAAGTTGTTCGCCATCGGAGCGCTTCTCACCGCCATTTCGTATTCGATGCCCTTTCACGGATTCTTTTTCGTTTTCCGCGGAGCACTGGTTATTGGATTTTTTCGGTTCCTTTGGGGCTTGATCTCCTACGTTTTCCCTCGGTCTTTGCCATATTGAGTATGTCCTAATCATCCAGGATTCCATCTTTTGAAGCTGATCGCCAATTCTCGATTCTTCCTCACATAATCTTCCTGCCGTGCCTAGAAGATCGCCCCGGGTGGGGGCCCCCGCTATGAGCTGGGATTTTTCACTTGGGAACTGCGATATCGCAAAGGTAGTTCCTATGTGAAGAAGGTAGATATGCCAGTAATCCCAGGAAAGAATCTCTTGTTTTTGCTTCGGATCCGGGAAACTGATCTCATCGCAGGTGAGACCTTTGTCCCCGATAATATTTTGCACAATGAGAGCTTCGCCAAATCATTCGAGCCTGCCGGGAGCTTGCATTCCCTGGCAGGGCAGTAACCGATGAGTGACTTCGGGTGGGAAACGAAGCAAAGGCGAACAGGGCACCGCTATCGATCTGAGTCGTTTAGGATGGACCCAGTCGAGTTTGCGAAGTCGGCCCTTGAGTCTGGAACTCGCCTCAACCTGATCGGGGACCTGAGTGCCGCTCGTCAGCAAGAAGTCCGCATCCGCTTTGGCTGGGACATCGAAAGCACTCGGATCACAATCACTGAACAAATCGCTTACAAGATCACCCATAAATCCGAGGAAGGGCGCCAGAAACTTGACCCGATGGAAGTGTCGTTGATCAAGCTTGTGATCAATGAGGGCCAGATGTTGGAACCGAACAAGAAGGTGGAGAATCGGGCCGTTTTTGAACAAGCCAGCCCCTACGGTCTGTATCGCGTAGTGGTTTCCCACCTAGAAAAGAGTGGCGGAACCCCTACTCACGAGTTGCGCGTAGTTACGGCCTTTCGACTCGGCAAACCTCGGGAAGGGCAGTCAGGTGGTTGATGCCTATGGCCCCAACCTGTACGTCCAAGACGCACCTGATACCACGCTGATCGCTCAACGTGTCCCGCCATCATTATAGTCGACTTGTGCCTGAGTGGAATAGGACGGGGGTCACCTTTGGGACATTGACAAGCCCTCCATCGCCTACACATCCGCTCGTCGACCAAAGAGCCGGTGCTTTGTGACGCGATGATTAGAGCGTCTCGCTGACGAGCCCGTACCTCACTTTCGCCTGACCAAGACCGGACCACCTTCCACTATCGAGGTTGACACCCGCCACCTCTGCGTCATAGGGTTAGTGTCCCCCGCCGAATCACCGAAGTTTCGACTTAATTAACTCTACACCCCCCGGAGCGCACCAAAATCAAGTCAAAAATCAAGTGACCTCCGTCACGTTTCTTGTCCGAGATGATCCACCACCAGGTTGCGGAACTTTGTGGGCGCATCTGCAATTTTTTCGCCTAGGATTCGCAAGAAACTGCCCATATAATGAAAGTCGCTATGAAGCGA
>JBMOJD010000101.1:0-11280 GCA_049317025.1 Fimbriimonas sp.
AGGGCCTGGGATCGACGGACGAGGGTCTGGACCGCCGCCGCGATGCTCGCGACTGAGGCGAGTTTGCCTTGGCCATTTTCGCCGCAGGCGACGTCGCCCTCGGTCGGCTCGACCATGAAGACGCCACGCGAAGAAAGCTTCTCCAGTGCGTCGCGGGTGGCGGGGTTGGCGTACATCGCCGGGTTCATGGCGGGGGCGACGAGCAGGGGTGCCGTCGTCGCCAGGGCCAGGGTGGTCAGCATGTCGTCGCCGATGCCCGCCGCCAGCTTGTTGAGGGTGTTCGCGGTGGCCGGGGCGATCACCACGGCATCGGCTTGGCGAGCCCAATCGATGTGGGCCATGCGTCCGACTTCGGGCTCCTCGAAGACGCTCTGCAGGCAGGGATTCCCGGTCAGGGCCTCGAACAGGGCGGGGGTTACGAAGGCGGTTGCGCTGTCGGTGAGGCACGTGCGGACGGTGAATCCCATCCGCATGAGCTCACGGGCGAGGTCCGCCGCCCGGTAGGCGGCGACGCTGCCACTGACACCGAGCACGATGTTCAAGCTTCGCCCCTGGCGATGCTCTCAAGTTCGGCGAGCGCCCGTTCGAGGTCGTCGTTCACCACGCGTCGGTGATAACGCTCGCTCAGGGCGATTTCGTCGCGCGCGTTTTGAAGTCGCTTGGTGATCGCGGCCTCATCCTCGGTGCCCCGGCATCGGATTCTTCGCTCCAGTTCGTCCATGCTCGGGGGCAGCAAGAAGATGGCGAGGGCATCGGGGCGGAGGGTCATCACGTCAAGGGCGCCTTGGACGTCGATTTTGAGAATCGCGAAACGGCCTTCGGCGAGCATCCGCTCCATATCCGTCAACGGAGTGGCATAGAAGTTGCCGTGGACTTCTTTGTGCTCCAGGAAGTGGCCGCCGGCGGCTAGCTCGTGAAACCGGTCGGGGGAGACGAAGTGATAGTCAATCCCATCGGTTTCGCCAGGGCGGACGGCGCGCGTGGTGTAAGCGATGACCCGTTGGACCCGCGGATTGCGGCCGTGCCAGGCATCCAGCAGGGTGTCTTTGCCGACGCCACTGGGGCCACTGAGGATGAGCAAACGACCGGAACTCAAGGTGTCATTGTACTGATCCTATTCACGCCTCGTCGCGGCCTTGGGGGCGAAGTGCCGAACATTCGCCTCCGGCTCGAGCTCGGCGAGGAACTGCTCGACTCGTCCTTTGGCTTCGGATTCGAATAGAAATGAGCCAAAGATCTCGCCTTGCCAGATCGATTCCACCACCCAACCCGGCACGGGCAGGTGCACGATTCGCTCGGGTGATGGCACCGAAACCGTGAAAATCGTGGCCGAGCTCCGGGCATCGGGATAGATGAATTCGAAGTGGATGACGTTCGGCTCGTACCGCGTGGAGCCCATCTGTGGCGCTCCCTTGACGCGGGCTTCGGCGAAGAGTTCGGCGGAGTAGGTGCCTTCTTCGGGGGCGAGGCCCTGTTTCAGTCGGTCAAACAAAGCCAGCCGCCGGGCCGCCGCAAAGGAATTGAGATTCATCTTTCGATTCTACGGAAAGTATCCTAGCGGGGTGGGTGCGTTGCGAAAATACTGGCCAGTTCTGATCCTTGTGCTCGTGCCATTGATTGCGCTGTGGCGGACTCTGTTGGGCGAAGCGATCGGACCATTCGCGGACATCGCGACCATGGTGCCGGGGGGACCGAAGGGACCGGACACGGGTTGGGACATCCTGCAGGCCGACGGCATCCTCCAGTTTTACGTCTGGCGCGATATCGTGCTGGATGCTTGGCGGCATGGTCAGGTCCCGCTCTGGAATCCCTATCAGCTCGCGGGCGTGCCGATTCTCGCGAATTCGCAGTCGGGTGCGCTGTATCCGCCCCACGTTTTGCTTGGTGTTTTGGGCGTGCCCACGCCGGTGGCGGTGACGTTGCTCGCTTGGTTCCACCTCGCGATGGCCGGGTTGGGCGTTCACGCTCTTGTCCGACGACTGGGTGGTGAGGAAGTTGGCGGCGTGGTCGCCGGGACTAGCTTCGCGCTCAGCACGTTTATGCTCTCGTGGACCGGCCTCGCGAGTGTGATCAGCACGGTCTGCTGGATTCCGTGGGCTCTGGCTGCGGTTGTCCTAATCCTGGGATCGGACCGGCGCTCTGGCTTTGTGGTGTTGTCGCTCTCGGTCGCCATGATGCTCTTGGCGGGCCACCTCCAGTTCTCGGCCTACGGCCTCTTTGCGGTTCTATTCTGGATTGTTTGGACCGCCACCCAGCAGAAGGCATGGGGACGAATCCATCTTTCCATTCTTGCCCTCGCGATCGGGGTGGGGTTGGCCGCTCCCCAAGTTGTCAGCGTCCTGAATTACTCGCAATACTCGCACCGAAGAAATACGCCAACCGAAGAAGGGTATCAGGCGTATGCCAATAGCTCTCTGCAGGTAGAGACTCTCGCAACTCTGGCGTTTCCGAGCCTAGATGGTAACCCGCGCGAGGCGATTCCCAATGCCCAGGGCCTCTCGCTCTTCGCGCCTAAACTCATTCAGCCAGGAGCGAACTTGGCGGAGCAAGCGATCGGTATTGGTCCGATTGTTTTCTGTCTTATTGCGTTGGCCTTCGTGCAACTGCGGCGGCAGCACCCGGCTTGGGGATTGGGGATACTTGGCGCGCTGGCGCTTTGGGTGGCGCTGGGAAGTCCGCTTAGCCGATTGGCTTACTTTGCTATTCCTGGCTGGTCTTCTACGGGGTCACCCGGCCGCATTATCGTGCTTTTCTTGCTCGGCGCTTTCACCTTGGGCGGGGTCACACTGAGTAGTTTGCTCGCTCAATCGGCGGAAGATCGCCGACCCGAGGTGCAGACCCGGGCATTGCTGGGTGCCTTGGTCGCGATGCTCCTGACTTTGGCTTTCTCCCAGACTTTGAAGCCGGGTGAAGGAGTGGATCCGCGAACTTTTGAAGCAGTCCGGGGCGCGGGCCTCTCGGCGGCCTTGCCTGCGGCGATCATCGGGGCGCTGCTGGCCGTCGGCGTGTTGGCTTGGCTCTTGAAGGAACAATCCTTGCGGAGCAAGGCGGCCGTGCTGGCCCTGGTTCCCGTGCTTGCGGTCCTGGTTGGGGCCACGACCTTGATTCCCACTGGGACGCCAAACCTGAAGCTTCCCTTCGTGCCCAAGGGTCGCATCGCCAACCAACCCGGGCACTGGGACCTCCATTTCCGGGCCCGAACGACCTTACCGCCGAACCTGGCGACGCTCTTTCGGGTGGAGGAGCTGGGCGGCTATGACTCGCTTCTTCATCGCGACACCGTCGCCATGATGAATGAGCTGAACGGGCAGGATTCAGCCCCGCCGATCAACGGGAACATGATGTTTGTGAAGGTGTTCGATTACGCCAAGCTGGCCGACGCAGGGGTCACCGAGGTGTGGAACCCGACTCCAGCTGTAGGTTACGCACCCATGGGTGGCCAAGTCGGCACGCCACCCGTAAGGAAGATCGGCGAGGAATTGCTCGGAGAGCGCGAGTGGGAGCCGGGGATCGACTCGCCGCCCCTCGCTCGCGCAGTCCTGAAGGGGCCGGGAATTGCCGATGTGGAAGGCAAGCCAGCCGAAATCATCGCCAAAGACTGGCAGGGCGTGACCGTGCGGGCCACGGGCCCCGGCAAGCTCACGGTTCGATATCGCAACCTGGACGGTTGGAACGCGAAGATCAATGGCCAACATGCGGTGATCATTGGCACCAGATGGGTGGAGCTGAACCTGCCCGCGAGCGAATCTACCGTGCGCTTGACCTATGTCGCGCCCGGATTCCGCACGGGCATCCCGATTGCTCTGGCCAGCATCTTGTCGTTCGCCATCTTGGTTTTCGCGCTCACGCGAAAGAACCGACAAGCCAGTGCGTCGGCTTCTGAGATAAAATAGGGATTCCGCAATGTCGCAATCTACGCCAATCCTTGAACCCGAACTTAACGATCAATCGCACATTGGTCGCTGGATGGTCGTGATTTTTAACAACGAGACCAACAGCTATGACGAGGTCATCGAGATTCTCATGCGGTCGACCAAGTGCGACCTTGAGGAAGCCATGATCGAGACTTGGGAGGCCCACCACTACGGCAAGGCCCCGGTTCATTTCGCGAGTCAATCGGAGTGCGACCGCATAGCGGCCATGATTGCCAGCATCGGGGTTGGGACCGAAGTCTGCCGCGAATGGGAGGATTGAACCTTGGCTTCGAACCCTGGCACTCTTGAGCGTCCCGACCTTGGCGAAGTCACCGCAAACGATGGCGATTGGATCGTCACGGTCTACGACAACGACAATAACACCTTCGAAGAGGTCATCGCGATTCTGCTTCTGGCGACCGGTTGCACCATGGAAGAGGCCCAAATCGAGACCTGGGAAGTGCATCACCTCGGCGCGTCGGTGGTCCACCATGGGTCAGAAGACGAGTGCCGACGGGTCGGGCGAATCATCTCTAGAATTGGCATCAAAGTCGTGGTGAGCCAAGAGAAAGTGGCGAGCTGACGGCATGAACAAGGGCCGCACACCGTTCATCATCGCCATGTTGGCCCCGGCGGTCATCTTGTACGGCGGATTCTTTCTTTGGCCGGTGGTGCAGGCGTTTGTCTTTTCCCTCTATCGGTGGCGCGGTGTTTCCTCCGAGAAAACCTTCGTCGGGTTCGAGAACTTCCGTAAGCTGACGGCCGATCCCGTGTTTTGGAAGGCGACGGGCAACAACCTTTGGCTCCTCGTGGTCGGCGGGGCGGCGATCATGGCGATTTCGCTTTTGGTGGCCCATGGTCTGCAGGGCGAGCGAAAGTCGACGAGCCTCTTGCGGGGCATCTTCCTGATTCCCCAGATGATCTCGCTGGTTGTGGTCGCGATCCTGTGGCAGTTCATCTACAACCCGTCCTTTGGCATCCTGACCTCGGGAATGCGCGGAGTCGGCCTGGGGCAGATGGTGGTGCCTTGGCTGGGCACGGGCTCGACGGCGCTGGGGTGTTTGGCAGTTGTGTTTGTTTGGCACGGGGTGGGGTTCTACACCATGCTCTTTGCGGCGGCGATTCGGTCGATTCCGAGTGAGATTGTCGAAGCAGCCAAGCTCGATGGCGCGAGCGGATTGCGCCAGTTCTTCCGGGTCACTTGGCCGATGATCTGGTCGGTTGCGCGGGTTGCGGTGATCTACCTTTGTATCAACGCCCTGAACATCTTCGCCCTCGTGCACCTGATGACGCAGGGCGGGCCCGACCGGCGAAGCGAGGTCATGCTGACCTATCTGTATGAACAAGCATTCAAAGTGTATGAATTCGGCTACGCCACGTCGCTCGCGGTGATGAACTTCCTCATCGTGATGCTTTTGAGCGGGCTTCTGATGCTGCTCTTCCGCCGCGATCCGCAAGCCTCGCGGGCGTAGGGACCTCGGACGCGGGAGGCGGGAGGCGGGGTGGTCGGGCCTTGCTGAGGGCACGGGTGTCCCAAGTGTCGTGATCTGATCATTCCTAAAACTTTTCCTAAAAAACCGTGCGCGCTAGGGAGATGGAATTGTTTTAGCGTGGGGATTGGCTCGGAGCGACGGTCCTTTGGACGGTTCAGTAGATGGATCATTTGGTGCCGGAATGGCAACCATGTTGGGTCGCAGGATGCGAATCTTCAAACGCACGACCGCCAAATAAAAAATAGGGAACGTGAACCTAATTGTCGATTGGTCCACATTCCCGAGGAGTTTGCTTTTTGCTCTGTCTTGTCTCTGGCCGCCCTATGAAAAACGACTCTCAGGAATAGCAACAAGCGCGGCTCGAAAAGCGTTCCCGATTTGGGATTTATTTTTGGAGAGACGCGGGCCGCATGACGCGGTCTCGTATGCGCACTGGGGCTACGAAAGATATTCAACGCCCGCTGGCGTTGTGCGTTCGCTTGCGCGCGGGATCCCTGGCTGTGATTCAGCAGGGTTGCTCCCCTCGGAGAACCGAGGGGAGGGTCGGGATTAGATCACTTGGATCAGGTGTTTGCTTTGCCGCCGGGGACACCGCTGAGGTCGCATGGCAGCGTGTAGGTTTGGCAGTCGTTTCGATCTGGGAAGAAATCGCAGTCGGAGGTGGACCGACCGGGGAGGGTTCCGTTTCCGCGAATCCATTTGGCGTGGCCGTCGCCGAAGTTCACCGTGATGCCGTCGTTGCCCTTGAAGTTGCCGTGGAAATTCATCCACTCGAAAGCGCCCGCGCGTGCTCGGTTGTACATCTGTTGGCAATAGGTGCCCGACTGGTAGAACTCCGTGTTCGGCGGGGTGGCCGGCGAGGTGAAATCGTAATACTTAGCGTGGAAGAACACCGTGGTTCCGACGACATCCTGCATCTCGGCTTGGTTGAAAACGCCATCGCAAAGAGCACCGACGCCCGGATCCTGGAAGACGGCGAAGTTTG
Source organism: Fimbriimonas sp. (assembly GCA_049317025.1). Taxonomy (GTDB): domain Bacteria; phylum Armatimonadota; class Fimbriimonadia; order Fimbriimonadales; family Fimbriimonadaceae; genus Fimbriimonas. Next base: position 6,393 of record JBMOJD010000101.1, read on the forward strand.
GACCAAAGCTCGAATACCGGTAGGCACCGGTCGCCCTCACGCGAAGGCCCAGCGGCGCCAAGCGAGCCAGCATTACGTTCCAGTCCTCGCCCGGGGAATCGACCTTGCTCTGCAGGATTTCGACGTTCTTCATGTACGGAATGAGGGCGTCGTAGAGCGTGAAGATGGGCTGATTTGTCATGCTTCCCAGCACGTAAACCTGACAACTTGGGCTGGCCATGACACCGGCTGTGGCGTAAAGGCTCTGAGGGTAGTTGTCGTCATAGTCGCCAAGATACAGCATGGTTGCCGTTCCTAGCTGGCGCGTGTTGCTCAGGTCGACCGCCTTCTTGCCCGCCAGTTTCGCCTGAGCGAACACGGGGAACAGGATAGCCGCGAGAATGGCGATGATCGCGATGACCACCAAGAGTTCGATCAGCGTAAAGGCACGTTTCATGATTTCTCCGAGAGACACCGGAGTTTACGAATAGTTCGTTAAGCGATCATTTAGGTCATGTTAAGATTTGACAAATTGTTGGGGCGTGGGCGCGGGGCGCCGGACGCGGGACGCTTGACGCGGGACGCGGGACGCGGGACGCGGGACGCGGATGCATAGCGCAAGACGGAGAGGATGAGTTCCAGCCTGCCCGCATCTGGCGTCTCTCGTCCGGCGTTCCGCCGCCGCGTGCCTCGACCAGCGTCCCGCCCCCGGCGTCTGGCGTCCGCTAGCCAGGTACCCTGTGCAAATGGCTTTAGTGCGCGTGATCGCCCTAGGGGGAGTGGGCGAGATCGGCAAAAACTGCTCGATCGTGGAGCAGGGCGATGACATGGTTGTCGTTGACTGCGGACTCAGCTTCCCCAACGAAGAGATGCCGGGAATTGACATCGTCATCCCCGACTTCACTTACCTCATCGAAAACAAGAAGAAGGTCCGAGGGATCTTCCTGACCCATGCCCACGAGGACCACATTGGAGCGCTGCCCTATCTGCTGCCCCACTGCCCGGTCCCGATCTACCTTTCCGAATTCACTCACCTGCTGGTCAAGAGCAGGTTGGATGAGAAGCTCCCGAACTTCAAGCCTGACTACCGGATCATCAAGCCGGGTGAGGTTGTGAAGGCGGGCAAGCTGGAGGTCGAAACCGTCCGAATCACCCACTCGATCCCAGAGAACACGGGCATCGCTATTCGCACCGACCACGGCATCATCCTCTTCACGGGCGACTTCAAGTTCGACTTCACCCCGGTCGACAACAAGCTCTCGGACATGAACCGTCTGGCCGAATTCGGCAAAGAAGGCGTCCTTTGTCTCTTCAGCGACTCCACCAACGTCGAGCGACCGGGCTGGGGCCCGAGCGAGCGACGCGCCAGCGAGGGCCTTCGCAAGGTCTTCGGCGAATCGGAAGGTCGCGTTTTGCTCACGACTTTTGCCAGCAACATCCACCGCATGCAGCAGGTGTATGAAATTGCCGCCGAGATGGGCCGAAAGGTCGCCGTCGTCGGTCGCCGCATGGAAACCAACCTCGACCTCTGCGAGCGCGCGGGCTATGTGAAAATTCCCAAGGGAGTTCGCATCCGCCTCGACGAGATGAAGATGTATCCCGACGACAAGCTGGCCGTGCTCACCACGGGTAGCCAGGGCGAACCGATGTCGGCTCTCGTCCAGATGTCCAAGGCCAGCTATGGCCGCATGCAGATCAAGCAGGGCGATACGCTGATTTACTCGGCTCGGCCGATTCCGGGCAATGAGGGGGCCATTTGGCGCACGATCAACCGCCTGTTCGAGCAGGGTTGCCGGGTCGTTTACGAAAGTGCCACTCCGATCCACGTCAGCGGTCACGCCTTCCAGGAAGAGCTGAAGATGATGATCAACCTGACCAAGCCGTACTACCTGGCTCCGGTCCACGGCGAACCACGCCACCAGCACACTTACCTGCAGATGGCGAAGGACATGGGCTATCCCGAGCACCGATGCTTCACCATGCGCGACGGCGTCGAGCTTTGCTTCGATGAGACGAAGGCCTGGACGGGCGACCGCGTGCAAGCCGGTCGTGTGCTCGTCGATAGCGGCAGCGGCATCCCCGGCGTGTCGGAAGACGTCCTCCGCGACCGCTACAACGTCTCGCAAGACGGCGTGGTCGTGGTTACGCTTGCGATTGATATCACGAAGGGCGAGGTCGTGGGTGAGCCGGTTTTCCAAGCCAAGGGCTTCTTCGCCAAAGACGGCGATTTGGAGTTCGTGGCGGAGAATTTGAAGGATATCCTGCGATCTTATACAAAAGAAGAGCTGAAGGACGTCTTCAAGGTGCGGCACGAGCTGTTTGATACGGTGAAGCGCACGATCTACAAGCGGACTTCTACGCGGCCGCTTGTGTTGCCGGTTGTTGTTGAGGTCTGAGGCTTCGCCTCGTCTTAGGCGGAAGCCCGTTGGAGTCTTATGATTCCAGCGGGCTGGGTTTGGGCTCCCTCAAAGGGTTGTTGCCTGCGTTGACCCCCTCCCCCACGGTTCCCCCTTCCGCTTTGCTCCAAGGGGAACCATCTCGGAATCGTGCTTGGACGGGGCGTCCAAGCTCCGTTAGCGGACGAGGCATCCGCGCTCCGGGTCCCCCTGCGCGAGAGCGCAAGGGGCACCATCTCGGATGAAGATCAGTCAGCCCAGCGCTGGAGGGGGACTACGCCGCCGCCCATTACTAGGTTGATGAAGTTCTCGCAGGTCATGTCGGGGATCGGGAGGCCGAGGTTGCTGGGCTTCACGATGCCGGTGCGCTGGGCGCAGAACATGGGGACGATGGCGTCGGTGGCCTTGGGCACCGTCAGGTAGCCGGTGCCTTTGGGGGTGGCTGCCGGGTTGAAGGTGTAGCCTTGCATGCTCATGTTCTTGGCGTGGCCATCGACGAAGCCGAAGTTGAACTTGCCGCCGTGGCGGAGCGAGCCGTTGCGGGTCGGGCCGTCGTAGAGCGACGTGATCGAGCCGATGGCGCACATGGTGTAGCGTCGGCCGTTGTAAGTGTCGCCGAATGCAGCCAGACGAGCGACTTCCTCGATCGAGGTCGCGCTGATGCCGGGGAGCGTGCCGCCGCCATCGATTCCGCGCTCGAAGCCAGTCAGGGCGCCACCGGCCCAGACACCGAAGCCCCAGTTGTAACCGTAGCCAAGGCAGCGGTACTTGTTCTCACCCTTCGGAACGAACTGGCCGAGCGGAGTGTTGTCGTTCGGACAGTCCTGGGCATTCTTGAAATCCCAAGCGGGGGAGAAGAAAATGTCCATGTTCTTGATGTAAGGTTGGAACGTTTGGTAAACGTCGAGCGATCCACCGTTGTTGTTGCCCGCTTCGGTGGGGCCAGAGTTGTTGTAGAACACCGAAGGCGTCACGTCGTCGTAGTCGGCGATGTACATGTGCATCGCGGTGCCGATCTGCTTGACATTGCTGAGCGACTGGGTCTTTTTTGCCGCTTCCTTGGCCTGGGCAAACACGGGGAATAGGATGGCCGCCAGGATCGCGATGATCGCGATAACCACCAGCAGCTCGATAAGAGTAAATGCACGTGCTTTCATAATGAATGAGCCTCCGAGACGACCCATTATTGTCGCAAATTGTTAAGATTGCGTTGTTGTGGGTTCGTTAGTAAACATGACTTCTGCCCGTTCGCGGTAGCCGTCTCGTTGGCTGGACTCCAAGGTTCGCCACGTGAGGAATTGTTTGCGGAGGCTCGCAAGGAACCGTCGGCTGACCACGGGCCAGTTTTCCGGGTCGCCAGCCAGACGTTTCAGTTCCAGATCGAGCAGATAGACGCCGGGCGCGATCTTGGAGGGCGTCGCCGTGAGGGTGAGCTTGTGCGAGATGCCGAGGTCGTAGGGGGCCAGCCACATCTCGGTTTCCACCTGGTAGCGGTTGTCCGGCAAGGCGACCATGGTCGTGCCCGCCGTCACGAAGTCGCCGATGGTGTATTCCTCGTAGGCCTTCAGCCACGAGCCCAGGAACGCAATGATTGGGGCGGCCTCGCTGGAATTCACGCTGAACGGAAGCTCCATGAGCCAGTCGTCGCCTTCGGGCTCGGACTTCAGGACTTCGTCGTTCATGGCCGGGGCGGCGATTTGGCTTGCCTTGCGGGCGGGATAGATCGTGCTTCCAAGCACTACGCCCATCACCAAGACCGCCGAGAGCACCGCTGAAGTCGAGCTGAAATTCAGATATAGCCCTTGCAAGGAGTTGGTCGCGACGATGATCTTGGCCGAGGCTTGGGCGAGGATGTAGCCAGTCACGGCCCCGAGCACGCCGTAGACCAGCGACTCGGCGAAGAAGAGCATCGCGATGTGGTTGGGCGCGAGGCCGATTGAACTGAAGATCGCGATCTCTTTGGTCCGCTCGTAGACGCTGGCGACCATGGTGTTCAGCACGAAGACGGCGGCAATCGCGAGTTGCACCAATATCAGGGCGATGCCCGTGCCCTTGCTCGCCTGGAAAACGCTGAATTGGCGAACCTGGAGGTCGGTCGAACCGGCCACTTTGGGAACGGAGGCGTAGAGGTTCATGCGGATGCGAGGCATGAGGTTTTCGAGCGAGCGACGGGTCTGGCTTGGATCCTGGAAGGCCACGGCCAGAGTCCGAAGTTCGCCGCCGAGGTCGATGGATCGCTCGACGGGCAATATGAAGCAGCTTCCGGGATCGAGCCGGAGATAGGACCGGAAGGCTTGGTTGCTGCTCGACGATTCTTCCTGGAACCGGCGCGAGAGGCTGAAATCGGGCGGCAGGATGCCGTCGCCATCGAGGTCTTGGATCGACCGCAGGATCGCGGGATCGACGAGGCCGATCACGGTGTAGTCGGTTCCGGCGAAGTTGACCTTGGCTTTGCCAGCATCGCGGGGGTCGATTTTGAGTTGCGAGGCGAGCGACGAGGGCAACAGCATGAC
>JBMOJD010000102.1:0-11225 GCA_049317025.1 Fimbriimonas sp.
GCCACCGCGAGTGCGGCCATCATCACCGACTTCGGCGCGACAATCTGAAGCTGATAAATCCAGACCATCAGCGTCCACATCTTCTGATCTTGGGCGACCAGGAAGGCATAGAGGAACGCACTGTACGCCCCCATGAAGGCGATCAGAGCAAGGTAACCGAGCACTGGGCGTGAGAGCGGGAAAGCAATCCGCATCATCATCGTCGTTTCCTCGGCCCCATCCAACGAGCCTGCCTCGAAAAGCTCCTGCGGGAGGGAGTCGAAGAAGCCCTTTAGCAAGAAAATCATGTAGCCGCTGGCCGCACTGGGCAGCACCAGGGCGGCAAAGGTGTTGAGCAAGCCCAGGTCCTTCAGGAGCAAGAACGCAGGAATCATTGCCACCTCGGCGGGGAAGGCCATAGTCGCCAACAAGAAGATAAGGATTTGCCCCGACGCCTTGATTGGGTAGCGCGATAACGCATAAGCGGCAAGAGGGTTCACGGTTAGCTGAGTGAAAATGGCAAGCAGGCAGAACAAGGCGGTATTCCAAAGCGCCTGCCCATTTAGGGCGATGTAATCCAAGACATAGCTGAAGTTCCGCCCCGCGAACTCCCGACGCACCACCCCAGGGTCGCGAGCGACGATCTGTTTCTCGAAGGCAACGATGGGTAATGTGTCAAATCGGAGCCCATTCTTTGCCAAAACCTCTTGCCACTTGGCTTCAACAGTCGGCTTCTGGGGCCAAGAAGGCAACGCAACTCGGCGAAATTCTTCAAGAATGCCGGACTCCACCGGGTTGGGCAATCCATAGTGACTGCCGCTAGGGATCCCGACGATCATTCTCCCGCCCCAGGGCAATTCTAGATTCTCGAACTTGGTCGCCTTCCCCAAAATCTCCGGCGGAACGCTCTCGAACCGATTCTGAACCATCGTTCGAACGAACTCCTGATACAGCCGCTGAGCGCGGACAGGGATGCGGAACTCAGCCGGAAGGGTGGCCTTGAACTCCAACCAGTCTCGCCACTTGGCATCGGCCACTGGCTGCCAGCCCGGACGCTCCAGCAGTTCGCTTGGTGGGGTCGCGGTTTGGAACGCCAGGTTCTCTTCGATGTAGGCTCGGTTCAGATCAACAATCGTTGCGTACTTGGTCTTTAGCCAAGCCTGGTAGCGCACCTGCAAGCGCCCCGTTACTTGGTTTGGACCCGTTCGGTAGCCTGCCATCCACTCCGTCGGCGGGAGCGCCATCAGGAACTCTTCGTATGCTTTCACTACCGCAGGCGTCGCTTCGGCCCTGATCCGGCTGGATTCGATGGCGCTCAGGTCGCCCGCGTACTTGTCATCGGTCGCCTTCTTCAGAAGCTCGTCATCTCGCTGCCAGTAGGCGGGGATGAGGAGGTTGTCGTTTTGGTCGGTTGGCCCCTTGAAGCCGGTAGAAAGCATGAGCGCGAACGGGTAGAGCGTGGTCACCGCGCCCAAGATGAGGAGGGCGTAGACCATCGCCATTGCGATTCGTGCCCTCGGCCGTCGCCGCCCTACCTTTCCCACCAGGCTCATGCGTTGACCATACCGTTTCCTCGGGTCAAGCCACACGTCTAGATGGGCATGAGGTTCTGGCCAGTCGCACTTCTGCTATCCACTTTCGCGGTTACATCGGCCAAGATGATGGCGCCAACGCCGATGCCGACCAGTCGGATCATCCGGAATCTTGAGGCGAGGATCGCGAAGGACCCGAACGATGCCGAGGCTCGTTACCTCCTTGGGCGCACCTATTTCGCGTCATTCTGCGCTTCCGATCCACGGGTGATTCGGCTTTACGACACGGAAGCCAACCCACATTTCCCGAGCAACCACACGAGTGTTTCGGATTGGCAAGACCTCAAGCCGCGGACCGATGCCGCGACCCTTACCAACATTCGGCTAGCGATCAAATACCTCTCTAGCGCGGTCAAGGCTGGTGGAGGTGAACCGGGACTCTATTCGCTCACGCTGGCGTGCGCCTACGAAGCCTCGGCCCCAGTTGCCAAAGTGGTAGATCGGAGCGCGACGGCAGAGACATTCCGGAAGCTTGCCTTGGGAGCCCACGAACGAGCCTACGCCGGGGCCAAAGCCAAGGACCGGACGCGAGGTCGTCGGTCCCAGTTTGGCACCTGGGAGAACTGGATCAGCGTTGAAGCGGCCGAGGGAGTCTTGCGGCTGAACCCTCGAAGTCCCCTCAAGCGGGACATTGAGGAGCATAAAGGATTCCTTGAGAAGCTTCCGTACGCACCGATTACGCCGATCATCTTTAACCTGAGTCGGGCTGCCTCGCTGGGTGAGCTCCTAGATCCCTCCCGAGTGGTCAAATTCGACCTTGCGGGCAACTGGTCAACCCAGTTTTACCGTTGGGTTAAGCCCGAGACCTCCTTCCTGGTCTGGCAGCCGGACCCTAGCCAGCCTATTCGGTCAGGTCGGCAGCTCTTTGGCTCGGCAACCTGGTACCTCATGCCCGGAAACGGCTACGCTGCGCTCTCGATTCTTGATGACAATGGCGACGGTTGGCTGAAGGGCGCTGAACTCAAGGGACTCGCCCTCTGGCGGGATGCGAATCAGAACGGGATTGCTGAACAGACTGAAGTCGTTTCCATCGAATGGACACCGATTCGGGGCCTGAAGACAACCTTCAACCGACGCCAGGGTCTCAGCTATGTCAGTGATGCCGGTCTTCTCTTGGCAAATGGAAGGTCATTGCCGACCTACGACTGGGTTACGCAGGCGGTCCAAATCCGGTGAAGTAGGGCCCTAGCCACTTCCGGATCGAAGCAGGAAAGTGATTCGCATCCACGAATAGGGGACCAGTCGTGGTGCCCGTCCAAGCCCTTTGGTTCCTCTCGTTTCGCACGTGGGTGAATGCCATCAAGCGGTCCGTGTCGCTCCCGCGACGCGTTTTCGGCGTGGTCGTGACCCTCGCCATTATCGGCATTGGCTTCGTCATGCGCACGATCGCCGTCATCATGGCGTCGCAGGTGACAACGCCGGGCCGCCCAATCCGGATTCCCCTCCCCGAAGGATGGACGGAGTACATGCGGCACGGTGCCTTCATCCTCCACGCTCTGCCCTTTATGCTGATCGGCTTGGCCTGCCTCTCGGTGCCCGCGGTCTACAAGAAGGCCGATGCGGACGTGCTCTTCGCCACTCCCATCCCGCCCAAGGTGCTCCTGATCCTTTTGGTGCTTCGCTCGCAGGCCCGCCCACTCTTGTGGGGTTCCGTGAGCCTGATCACGTACCTCCTGCAGCGCAAGCCCCTGCTCGATACGGTCGATGCCACCTATCTGAACCTTTCGGTAGTGGGCGAGATCGGCTTCTACTTGGCGTTCTCCGTCTTCCTCACGAACCTCGCGCGCAGGACGATTTCGCTCTCGGCGGGGCTCTATGTGGGGCGCGACGGCGAGAGATACGAGAAGACGCGCGAATGGGTGTCCCGCTTGGCTTTTGCAATGTTCTTCACCCCGCTAGCGGTCTTGGCCCTGGCGTTCTATGTGCCTGGCGCGATGGATTGCCTACTTGCGACGGTCCGCTCGGACACCACGCGGTGGGTGCTCGCGATGCCTGCCTTTGGCGAGTGGGTGGCGACCGCCGTGCCCCTTGGACGGCCAAACTTGTTTATTGCTAGCTGTACGGGGCTCCTCCTGATCACCTGGTTCTTCGGCACGATCATGTTGAACCAAGCAGGTTGGCTGACGGACATCGCATCGCGCTCCGCCGTCATCATGGGCGTCGACCAGGCCCGCGAACAGTTGTCCATCTCTCAACAGCGAGAACTGGGCGGAAAGATCAAGAAGCGCCGATGGCGCAACTGGGTGATGAAGTACTCACTGCCCGGCATGGGCGCGATTTGGTGGCGCTCGGCGCTGACCAATGGCTTCATGCTTGGCGTGTATGGATGCGCTCTGCTTGGCTTGATTCTTGGCGGCTTCTTCTTTCCGGCGGTAAAGGCGGGTTCCATAATCGGGCCCCTGGTCTCGATGGCCGTGTTTTCTTCCACTGCTGCGACCTCCCCGATCGGACAAATCCTCCTCCGCATCGACCTTGTACGGGCACTGCCTTTCCCCACGCGAAAGCTGATCCTTGCCGAAATCGGATGTCGAGCCATTCCGTTTGCCGTGACCGCTTCGGTCGCGAACTTGGCCTGGACCGCAATAGGGCGTTATCCGCTCGAACGCGGGCTGGCCGCTGTTCCTGCAATCCTCGCCCTTGTCGCCATCTGGAACACCGAGTCGGCACTGGTCTTCACGCTCCTCCCCGATGTCAACGACAAGACCCAGACTCAGGTCCGTATGCTGGCGGCGCTTGCCGTGAAAATCCTCGCGCTTGGCACGTTCTTTGGCCTTGGCGCGGGCCTAAACTACCTCACCCACAACCTAGTCCTGACCTCCTGGATCATCTCGCCTCTGGCAATCCTCGGCTGCTGGTTTGCCCTGGGCCGGATCGCTTCGATGTTCGATCACATCAATCCCGCTGAGTGAGGGGCTGATCAGCAAGTTTGATTGGCCGCATCAGCCTTCGCCGCTCGGCTCTGCCTAGAAGCGGAGCGGCCCCGCGAGCGTCTAGCCTCTCATGAAGTCTTGGTGCCTAGCCATTTTCCTGGCCGCATTCGCCGTCGCGTCTGCCGACATGATGGGCCCATCTTTGCTACCGTTCGACCGAATCATCAAGAACCTAGAATCAAGGGTTGCGAAAAACTCAAACGACGCCGAGGCGCGCTATCTGCTCGGCCGGACCTATTACGCGACCTTTTGTACGACCGACCGGCGTGCGATTTATCTCTACGGCACCGAAGACCGGCCCCGGTTTCCCAGCGTGCACCCAAGCATTTTCGAGTTTCGTGAGCTTAAGGCGCGGACCGATCCCGCTGGACTGAATAGAATCCGCCAGGCCATCAAGCACCTCAAAAAGGCGGTCGAACTCCGCGGCGGTGAGCCCGGCCTTTACCCCCTGACCCTGGCCTGCGCTTACGAAGCCTCGGCCCCGATTGCCCAGACCGTCGATAAGCGTGCCACCCCCGAGAAGTTCCGCCAATTCGCCCTCACGCTCTACGCCAAGTCGTATGAAGATGCCAAGGCCAAGGACCGCACACGCGGACATCCCAAGGCACCGATGACTTGGGAAAAATGGATCAGCGTGGAGGCGGCAGAAGGCGTCTTGAGGCTCGATCCCCAGAGTCCGCTGAAATCCAACATCCAGGAGCACCTAAAGTTCCTGGAGACTTTGCCCCCGGCGCCGATCACCCCCATTGTCTTCCATCTGACGCGGTCGAAATCCCTGGCCAGCCTCCTCGATTTGAGTCGTACGGTGGAGTTTGATCTGGCGGGCAATGGCTCGCGCCAACTCTATGGTTGGGTGAAACCCGACACGGCCTTCTTGGTCTGGCAACCCGACCCGAGCAAGCCCATCCGGTCCGGGCGACAACTTTTTGGCTCCGCCACCTGGTACCTCATGCCCGCCAACGGCTACTCCGCCCTCGCGCTCCTCGATGATGATGGCGATGGCTGGGTTTCTGGCCCCGAGACGCACGGCCTTGCCGTCTGGCGGGACGCGAACCAGAACGGGATCGCCGAGCCCGCCGAAGTCTTGGCAATCGAAAAGACCCCGATTCAGGCTTTGAAGACGTCAATCTCGCGTCGCCAAGGTGCTAGCTACGTCAGTGATGGCGGCCTTAGGTTGACAAATGGACGACTGCTGCCCACCTATGACTGGGTCACCCAACCCGTTAGGAGTCGCCTGACCCCTCTCCTTAGAACGCACTAGTTTGATGAATTACTCCTTCTCCTTACGAAGTAGGAAGAAGGTGGCCGAAGGCCGGGTAAGGGTTTCGTACCGCCTGGCCACGAGGGTTCTTCGCAAAGTGCTACGTAGGTAAATAGGGGTTCTGGTAGTCAGGAAGTCAAACCCTCAACAATCAGCCGCTCAAACTCCCGCACACCCTCCGGGTCTTCCACAATCGCCTCACTCCTTTCGAAGACCTCCCGACGGTGGGAGCTTGGATCCGCTCCCACCCGAACGGCAATCTCCGCAAACTCTGCACTATCCGAAGCGACAAGGCCCTGGATCCCCATCTGCTGATAGAAGCCAGCGGTCATGCGACCCGGAAGATGACTCCCGGCCCAGGTCACAATCGGCAACCCTGCCGCCAGGGCCTGGAAAGTCGAGTATCCACCGGTGAAGTGAATTGGGTCGAGAATAGCATCGAAAGTCGCGAGCCAAGGCACGAATTCAGCGGCGGAAACTCGAGGCACAAAGTCCACCGAAGCGGCAAGATCGCCAAGCCGCGCAACCAAAGCTTCGCGCCAGGATGGATAGGGTGGCTCGGGAAAGACAATCCGGCAACTTGGGTCTATACGCAGCAATTCAGCAATAGCCGAATCAAAATCGGGATGAATCTTGAAAAGACTCTGTGGGCAAATGTATCGCCTTACTCCGGTTCCACTCTCCGCATGAAGAGGCGCAGATAGTTGAGAAGTCGGCGTCATCGAAGCCAGAATTCGCTCACTCCTCAGCAAGCGTTCCGAGTAGAAGTCCTCAGCTCCTTCGGGGTCAAAGCTATTGCATGTTAGGTAGGCATCAAGCTCGGGCAGTCCGGTGGTGTCGGCGTGACCCCATCCCACGCACTGAAACGGAGCGAGTCGACAAAAGCCAAGATAGTAAGACCAAGGCTCCATGCCAATATCGGGATAGTAGATGACGTCAGCCGCAAGGGCAGCTATTTCCCTTCGAGCCTCCGAAACGCGGGGCGAAACAACCACAACCGAGTCCGCCGCCGCATCGATCCGCGCCGTCACCTCGTCGGTTGCTCCATTTGGCCGGACCACGACCACCTCAAACTGGTCTCGGTTCATGCCCCGGATCAGGCCTTCCGTGATATGCCCAACCGTGTGATCGCGAAAGTGCGCCGACGCGAACAGGATTTTTCGACGGGTGCGGCTTGCTTCGGCCCGCACATGCGTAAACCGGAGGTTTGGGCAAGCTTCGGCCAAGCGAGTGGCGATCTTGGTCGCCAAAGTTCGGTTGTTAGCACCGTGATAGGCCAAAAAGAACCCAGGAGCGAGGATCTGGGCAGCGGGATCATTTAGGGCCGGACGCTCGGGTTGGTCAAGAAATGCCTCCAATTCAGCTCGCCTTTGGCTGATCTCGGCATGGCTGCTCGCAATCGGCGGCATCAACAGCTTCTGACGCCAAGCGGCCCAGCCGACGCCAAGGGTTACGGCCTCGGCGATGTCAGCATCGGCCCGCGCAAGGTCGCCCATTTCGGCCCAAACTTGGGCCCGATTCAGCCGAGCCGCGGGCTGCTTTGGCGCGAGTTCGATGGTTTTGGTGTAGGCGCGAACAGCGTCATCTGCTCGTTTTGCCAACTGAAGTGCCTGCCCATAGTCCAGGTGCAACCCGGCGACGTCGGGCGCAGTTCGGAGGGCGGCCTCGTAGAACGACAAACTTTCCGTTGGCCGGCCGCTGTTCCGCAGAAGGTCGGCCAAGTTCCAGTTGGCCGCCAGGAGCTGTGGGTCACTGGCGACTGCTCTTCGAAAAGCATCTTCGGCCCCTGGCTTTCCGATGCGCTCCAGCGCGAGGCCCAGGTTGGCCCAGGCGGCGGCTTTGTTCGGCTGGACTTTGGTCACCCGGCGAAAGTCGGTCGCGGCCTGGTCATGTAGCCCGAGCTTCATGGCCGCGTTCGCCCGACAAAACATGGCCTCGGCATCGAACTCGCCCTTCAAAAGCTCAATGGCTCGCGCGGGGTCGCCACCTTCCTCCGAATGGGCCATGCCCAGAAAGCGGCGGATGTGAGGGTCGCGCGGGTTGCGCTGATGGGCGGCCTCGAAGTGAGTCCTGGCGAGCTCATGGTTGCCGAGAATCGCCGCACAGATACCCGCATTGACCTCGCCCTCCGGCGTGCCCGAGTTCAAAAACGCGCGGTATGCCGCCTTGTGGTTGCCCTGGGCAAACTCGTGCTGGCCGACAGCCATAGCGGTGTCGCTTCTCAAATCGGGCCCTCCAGGATTTCGCCAATATGGGCGAGTCCGCCACTCACGAGGGTTCGGAAGGAAGGAGTGTTCTCGACATCGCACCGGGCCGCTGGGACCTTGCCCGCGCGGATCGCCTGGCGGGCAATGGCCGCCACCAAAGCAGAACCCAACCCCTGCCCACGAAAGCCCTCGCTAACTTCCATAAAGACATCGGCATAAGGAGGATTGTAGTGGCAGAGAAAGCCACCTTTGGCGATCACCACCGAATCTAGCTCGACGACAAACTCGCGCGAATCTAGATGGCCACGGTATTGAATCTCGTCGTCGTGAGCCGGACGAAACTCTCCGGCGGAAATGCCGAGCCCGGGGTCCTCAAACTTGCCAAAGAGATATGCAACTGGCTTCAATTGATCGGAAATCAGAGTTGACATTTGGGCGATATTCGTCTGAACTCGCACCCCGATCGCGCCGCTTGCCGCGACCAAGGCCAGCTTGAGATCATCCACACTTTCGCCGGGATGTACCGACCACTCGCCGACCAGTTGGGGGTAGTGCTGGTGCCACACCGCCGCGTAGCCAACCTCTTGCTCATCGCGAAAGAGCAGGTAGCAATCCGTAAGCCCGCGCCCGACCGCCGAGAAGGCAACGAACTGGCAGCCGATCTGATCCAAGAAAACCCGACGCCGGGCTTGGATCTGCTCACTAGAAACTCGTTCGGCCCGGTAGCTCATGCCTTTGGTTTCGTACGCTTCGCGGCGGGCTTCTTAGCCGCCAGTTTCTTGGGCGGTTCGGCAACCGCGACGGCCACGTGAGTGAGCGGATCGGGCGTGCGGGGAGACCGCCGGACCATGGGAACTTCGATCTTGTCACGACCGCTGAGGTATCGCGCGGTGGAGCAGTCGCTCTTGAGGAACTCGGCCACCGTGCCTTGGGCCACGATGTTGCCGCCATGCTCGCCGGCACCGGGACCAAGTTCCAAGAGCCAGTCTGCTGCCATCATTGTTTCTTCGTCGTGCTCAACCACAAGGACGGTGTTGCCGAGGTCGCGCAGCCGCACGAGGGTCGTGATGAGCTTGCTGTTGTCGCGTTGGTGTAGGCCAATCGAGGGCTCATCGAGCACATAAAGGCAGCCCATGAGGCCGGAGCCGATCTGCGTTGCCAACCGGATGCGCTGGGCTTCGCCGCCCGCCAGGGTCCGGGCGTTTCGGTCGAGCGTTAGGTAGCTCAGGCCCACGTCGTTGAGGAAGCGCAGGCGCTCCAGAACTTCCTTCACCGCTCGCTCGCCGATGGCCATCTGGCGGGCGCTCAGCTTCTCGGTGAGGGTGCTGAAGAAATCCAGGCCCTCGGTGACCGACATGCAGACCACCTGGCTTACGTCTTTGTCGCCGACCTTTACGTTCAGCGATTCTGGCTTTAGGCGACGTCCGAGGCAGGTGGGGCACGGCTTGGTGCTCATGTACTGCTGGAGGTCGTTCTTCACCCACTCGCTTTCGGTGTTTTCGTACCGACGCCGGAGGGAGCCGAGGACGCCGTGCCATTCCGATTGGAAGGTGCGTTCCCGCTTGCCGTAGCTCATCATCACGGTGATGCGGTCGGGCAGGCCGTTCCATACGGCTTCCAGACCGGCCTCGGGAATCTGGCTCACCGGGAGGGAGGCATCGAAACCGCAGACGCGACCGACGGCGTCGAGCATCTCGGGCCACCAGTCTTTGACTTCGCCGGATTTGTACATGAACGGCAGGATCGCACCGTCACGCAGGGGCTTGGTGCGGTCAGGGCAGACGAGGTCGGGGTCGAACTCAGTCTTGGTGCCGAGGCCGGTGCAGTCCGGGCAGGCGCCGTAGGGCGAGTTGAAGGAGAACATGCGAGGCTCGAGCTCGGACATCGAGAAGCCGCATTCGGCGCAGGCGTAGAGTTCGCTGAAGGTTTTCTCCTCCGATTCTTCGCTTCCGGCGACCTGCCAGCTCATGGTGACCATGCCTTTGCCCATCTTCAGGGCGGCTTCGATGGAGTCGGTTAGGCGGCGCTCGATGCCTTCTTTGGTGACGATTCGGTCGACGACGACTTCGATGGTGTGTTGCTTGTAGCGGTCCATCGGGATGTCGTCGGTGACTTCGTACATGAAGCCATCTACCCGGACGCGGACGTAGCCGGCGCGTTGGATCTCTTGGAGTTCCTTCTTGTACTCGCCCTTGCGGCCCCGGATGACGGGGGCGAGGATCTGGAGCTTGGTGCCGTCGGGGAGGCGGATGGCGGCGTCGACGATTTGGTCGGTGGACTGTCGTTCGATGGGGCCGTGGCCGTTGGGGCAGTAGGGGATTCCGGCGCGGGCGTAGAGGATTCGGAGGTAGTCGTAGATCTCGGTGACGGTGCCGACCGTGGAGCGGGGGTTCTTGCTGGCGCTCTTTTGGTCGATGCTGACGGCGGGGCTGAGGCCCTCGATGTGGTCGACGTCGGGCTTGTCCATCTGGCCGAGGAACTGGCGGGCATAGGAGCTGAGCGATTCGACGTAGCGGCGCTGGCCCTCGGCGTAGATGGTGTCGAAGGCGAGGCTGGATTTTCCGCTGCCGCTGAGCCCGGTGATGACGACCAATTTGTCGCGCGGAATCTCGACCGTGATGTTCTTCAGGTTGTTCTCGCGGGCGCCGACGACGACAATCTTCTCCTGGCTCATAGGTAGACGTGAGGATACCTTCACCTGCCGCCCAGCCCCAAGGTTGGACTGTTTGCGAGTGTGATGGCAGTCACTTGATTTTTGACTTGATTTTGGTGCGCTCCATGGGGATGAAAGTTAATCAAGTCGCGATTCGATGGTCTTTGTGTCTTGTCTGTGGCTTTCGGACGGACCGACGGGAATTGGCAACCAAGCGCACGGTTGCTTCCTGCATCAAGGATGTGCGAACAGGCGGTATTCTTAATGGACCGTGACGCAGATTCGAGAAAATATCTGGTTGGTGACGCACTCCGAGATCGGGAAGCCGATGGACACCGGATACGCCAAGGTGCCGGGAACGACCGGCGAGCTGCTCATCGACGCCGCCGACGTTCGCTACATCCGCGAATACATCGAGCGCGGCTACGAACCCAGCTTCTTCATCAGCAAGACCCCCGCCCTGCGCAACGGCTACGTGGTCGTCTCACGCCAGCGCTGCTGATCGCCACATTTATCCCACCCATCGCGGCCTCGTAGCTCAGGGGATAGAGCGCCTCCGTCCTAAGGAGGGCGTCGGGGGTTCGAGTCCCTCCGAGGCCGCCA
>JBMOJD010000103.1:0-11182 GCA_049317025.1 Fimbriimonas sp.
GAGCGTGGCGGGCCGGGCCGTGTCCCATCTGAAAAAGCTCGGCGAGACCTCTTCAGTGATGATCGACGCCTGGCACGCGCCAGTGGAATCGACCGACCCAGGAGCGTTTGTCACGGTATGGGCTCGCTACGAGCGTGGACTTGGCGGGGGCGTGGCGATGGGTTCGAAGGGTGTTCGAAGCGAGACGCTCGCCCAGATGGCTTTCGACGAAGTTTTCGACTGGATGGCCTCGAATGCGACCATTGATCCGTACCTGGCCGACCAAATCCTGATCCCGGCCGTGCTCGCCGAAGGCGACACGTCGTTCAAGATTTCGCGCCTGACCCAGCGGTTTCTGACCTCGATCAGGATCGTCAAGCACTTCGCCCCCCTGCATATCTTGGTCAAGGGCATCGAGGGCGGACCCGGCTCGGTCACGATCTCGAAATAGCGTAGCCCTTATCCCTATTGGGGAACTATGCGAGACGGCTAGGTAGTACAACCTGCCTGATGGGGATTTCAATTCTGTTAGCCGCTCTTCTGACGAGCGGCGGCTCAAATGGTGTCGTTCAGGCCGAAGGGCCGCTCCTGGTCCGGACGCCGACGGTCGGGCCAACCACGGTCGTTTTCGCCTTTGCGGGTGACCTCTGGTCGGTGCCACGCGCGGGTGGCAGCGCCACCCGTCTCACTTCTTCGCCAACCGCCGAGAGTGGCCCGGTCTTCTCGCCCGACGGCAAGCAGATTGCCTTCACCTCTCAGATCGATGGCAATCCAGAAGTCTACGTGATGCCGGCCGAGGGTGGCGTCGCCAAGCGACTTACCTATTACCCTGGCCCGGATCAGGCCACGAGTTGGACCCCAGACTCGAAACGGGTGATCTTCCGCTCAGGCATGCAGTCGTATCAGGCGGTTCCCCAGCTGTTTTCCGTGGGCCTGAACGCCGACTTTCCCCAACGACTTCTCTTCCCCATCGCCAACAATGCCTCGATGGGCCCGGATGGCAAGCAAATTGCCTTCGTGCCATCGGCAAAGTGGCAGACGGCTTGGAAGCGATATCGCGGCGGAAACGCAAGCAAAATCTGGATCGGAAACCTCAGCGACTCGAAGGTGACCGAGATTCCCGGACGAGGCAAGGCCGAAGACTCGAACCCGATGTGGGTGAACGACTCGATCTACTTCCTCTCCGACCGCACGGCGGGCAAGATGGGAATCTGGAAGTACGACACCGCCAGCAAGCAAACCCAGGAAATCATCCCCGGCCAGGGGCTCGATATTCGGTCCGCCGGAGCTGGATTCGGCGCGATTGCCTACGAGAAGCTCGGCTCGCTTCGTCTGTACGACCTTGCGACCAAGCAGGATCGCGAGATTCCCATCACCATTCGTGGTGATTTCCCCCAGGCGCGAACGCAGTTCAAGCCGACCGGCGTCAGCAGTGTTTCGATCTCGCCGAGCGGCGTTCGACTTGTGGTCGAAGCGCGCGGCCACATCCTCTCGGTACCGATCAAGCAGGGCGATCCCCGCGACCTAACCCCGGCCCAAGGCGTGGCGAACCGAACCCCCGCATGGTCGCCGGACGGCAAGACCATCGCTTACTTCAGCGACAAGGGCGGCGAATACAACCTCGTCCTTCAAGACGCCAGCGGCACCGGCTCCGAGGGTGTGATCAAGCCCGGCAAGGCCCCGGCCTTCTACTATGGGCCCACCTGGTCGCCCGACTCCAAGAAGATCTGCTATTGGGACAATCGACACATCCTCTGGGTCCTCGATGTGGCCTCAGGCGTAAGCGAGCAGGTTGATGAAGCCACCTACGAAGATCCTACGCGCGATGGGACGCCGAGTTGGTCGCCCGATTCCAAGTGGATCGCCTGGCACCGCGACCTCGCCACCCAGTTCAGCGCGATCTTCGTCTACAACGTCGAAACCAAGCAGAAGTCCCAGATCACCGATGGTCTTTCCGACGCGAAGTACCCCTCGTTTGACCTTGGTGGCGAGTATCTCTTCTTCGCGGCAAGCACGGATACGGCCGGAGGCACGGCGTGGCTGGACCTCTCCGCCCTCGACAATATGAACCGTACGAGTCGGCTCTATTGCGCGGTTTTGAAGAACGACGGCCCCGATCCCCTCGCGGCCGAGACCGACGAAGAGCCCGATCCCGACGCGAAGCCGGAGCCGCCGAAGACCACGCCATTCCGCATCGACCTTGATGGGATTGAGCGCCGTGTGGTGAGCCTCCCCGCCGCAGGCAACGTGGTGAGCCTGAACGCGGGTCCCACTGGGTCGGTCTTCATGGTCCTTGCTCCCTTTGTCGGCAAGACTCCGTCGCCAGCCCCCCTGGTGATGACCAAGTTCGACCTCGCCACCCAGGCAACGGCCGTCTTCGCCCGCAACGTGAATGGCTTCACCTTCACGCCAAAGCGCGATAAGGTCCTGATTGTTGCCAATGGCGAGCTGGTTCTGGTCCCGACCGCCGCGCCCCCCGCCCCGGGACAAGGCGTCATTCGCTCGGCCACCATCCCCGTGCGCATCGATCCGGTCGCTGAATGGGCTCAGATCTTCCGCGAAGCGGTCCGCCTCCAGCGCGACTTCTTCTACGATCCTGGTCACCACGGCCAGGACCTCGACGTGCTGGAAAAGCGCTATCGCCTCTTCCTGGCCGGTCTGAAGTCTCGCGCGGACCTGAACTATCTCTTCGACGACATGATGGGCGAGATTTCCGTTGGCCACATGTACATCGGCGGCGGTGACATTCCTGCCGCTGCTGGCGTCGGCGGAGGCTTCCTCGGGGCGGATTTCGCCCTTGAGAACGGTCGGTACCGCATCAAGCGGATCTTCGATGGCGAGAGCTGGAATCCGGGACCGAGGCCCCCGCTTGCCGGACCAGGAATCAATGTGAAGGTCGGTGACTATGTGCTCGCCGTCGATGGCACTGATCTCACCGACCAGGTGAACCTCTATGCGGCAATGGAAGGCAAAGCCGACCGCGTGGTCAAGGTCAAGGTTGGCCCGACCCCGGATGGCAAGGACTCGCGCGTTATCGTCGTGAAAGCCCTCGCCAGTGAAGATAGCCTGCGCCGACTCGCTTGGACCGAGGACAACCGTCGCATGGTCGCCAAGCTCAGCGATGGCAAGCTCGGCTATGTCCATGTCCCTGACACAGGTGGTGGCGGTTGGACCAACTTCAATCGCTACTTCTTCAGCCAGCGCGACCGTGAAGGCTTCGTGATCGACGAGCGATTCAATGGTGGCGGCAGCGTCGACGACTACATGGTCGACCAGCTTTCGCGGCCTCTGATGAGCATGTGGACCAGCCGCTACGGACGTGACTTCGCCAGCCCCGCTGCCGGTCACTTCGGGCCAAAGGTGCTGCTGATCAACGAGTTCGCGGGCTCCGGCGGCGACTACTTCCCGTGGGCTTTCCGCAAGAAGGGCATCGGCCCCATCATCGGAAACCGCACTTGGGGCGGTCTGGTCGGCATCCTCATCTTCCCCGAATTTGTGGATGGCGGATCGATGACCTCGCCGAACATCGCGTTCTACAACCCTGACGGACGTTGGGAGATTGAGAACGAGGGTGTGAGCCCGGACTATCCCATCGACCTCGACCCTGCTCTGTGGCGATTGGGCCGCGATACCCAGCTTGAGAAGGCTGTGGAGGTCGCCCTCGCTCGGCTCAAGGACTGGAAGAAGCCGGAAATCAAGAAACCGGCCTATCCGAACAAAAGCAAAATCGGCGGCTGAAACCGCCGAGACCCCTTGCCGGGCCATTTAAGTTCAAATGGCCCGGCAAGAAAACAGCCCCTTAACAATTGGCAGAGTAAACTGTTTCCAAATCTCCCTGCGCTCTCCGTCAGCGCACAGTAAGGACCAACAAAGAAGTGGGCAGCGCATACACCCCGGGCTTGACCGTCAGCGGCGACATCATCGTCCGTCGCATCCGTAGACTTCCGATCAAGGGCGAAGTTCTCGTCCAAGTCGGCGATTCCGTCCACCCAGACACGGTCGTGGCCCAAGCCAAACTTCCCGGTGCCTTGCAGACTGCCAAACTTGCCGATAAGCTCGGCATCGAAGCGCGCGACGTCCCCGATTACCTGAAGCTTAAGCCGGGCGACCCGATCGAGAAGGGCCAAGTCGTGGCCGAATCCAAAGGCTTCTTCGGCTTTGGCAAGCAGTCGGTCCTGAGCGACCACACCGGCACGATTGAATCGATTTCTGAGGTCACGGGCAACATGCTCATCCGTGAGCCCTCCATCCCTGTGGACGTCACCGCCTACCTCGAAGGCAAGGTCGCCGAGATCATGCCCGAAGAAGGCGCGATTGTGGAGACCCGGGGCGCGATGGTCCAGGGCATCTTTGGCGTGGGTGGTGAGCGCAATGGCCGCATCCGCATCGCGGTCAAGGACGCTTCCCAGATTCTCTCGCCTGCTGACATCCTTGATAGCGACCGAGGGGCCATCCTCGTGGGCGGGGCGGGCCTTACCTACGATGCCATCGTCCGCGCCAGCCAAGTTGGCGTGATCGGCCTGATTGCGGGCGGCGTGAAGGATAGCGACCTCACCAAGTTCCTCGGCTACGACATCGGCGTTGCCATCACCGGCCAAGAGGCCATCACCCTCACGCTGCTCGTCACCGAGGGCTTCGGTTACCTCGCCATGGCCGCCCGCACCTTTGAGTTGCTGAAGAGCCTCGACGGCGCGACCGCGAGCATCAACGGTGCCACCCAGATCCGGGCTGGCGTTATCCGACCCGAGCTGATCGTTCCTCGACAGGTCCCTGAGGGCACGGCGGTGGAAGCCGTCCAGGCATTTGAACTCAAGGTCGGTTCCCCAATCCGCGTGATCCGCGAGCCGTACTTTGGTGCTCTTGGCGTGGTCACCGAGCTTCCGGCTCAGCTGATGACGGTGGAGTCGGGCACGGAGGTCCGAGTTTTGCGGGCCAAGCTCGACGACACCAGCGAGGTCTTGGTCCCCCGAGCCAACGTCGAGATCATTGCCTTGAGTTAAGGCCTTCATCAAACCTTAACATCGGTTAGCGATACTCGTTCGGGGTAAACATGGCGAGAGGAGGGAAACTAGAAGTGGTGGATCCGATCCGACGCGGAGAGATGGGGCAAATGAAGCTCCTGATCATAGACGACGAGGCCACAATCGTGGAGACCGTCGAGGCCAAGTTCCGCAAGGAGGGCTTCACGACCTTCACCGCCGACTCGGCCGAAGAAGGCATGCGCCTCTTCCGTCGCGTCAAGCCCGACCTCATCATCCTCGACATCATGCTCCCCCAGCGGTCTGGGTACGAATTTTGTCGCGCGATCCGGCGCGAAGGCTCGACGCCGATCATCTTCCTCTCCGCTCGCGCCGATGAAGCCGACCGAGTGAAGGGCCTGGAGCTCGGGGCCGACGACTATGTCGTCAAGCCGTTCAATCTCGCCGAACTCGCTGCCCGTGTGAAGGCGATCCTGCGCCGGTCCACCGGCGAGCCGGTGAAAGAGGTCATCGAGCGCGGCAACCTGCGCATCGACCCCCGCAGCCACGAATCTTGGAAGGACGACGTCCCCCTCGGCCTCTCACCCAAAGAATTCGCCCTGCTCTACTTCCTCGCCCGCAATGCGGGCCAGGTCTTCTCGCGCGAAGCCCTGCTAGATCGAGTCTGGGGCCGCGACGCCTTCGTCAGCGCCCGGACCGTTGATGTGCATATCCGGTGGCTCCGGACTCGCATTGAGTTGGATGCCACGAACCCTTTGCGACTGGTCACGGTCCGGGGTGTTGGCTACAAGTTTGTGGGTTAACAATCACTTGAGCCGGGAGAGAAAGGCTCGCGTGTCGAATAGAGAGAGTCACTACCAACAACGCCTTATCGGTGAGCGACTTTTGATCGCCTCGAAGTAGACATGGGGGATGTGGCAGAATCTGGTTATGGCCAAACTGGGGACGTCGGATATACGGAAGGTCGCACTTGAAATCATCCGAGCGAACCCTGGCGGAATTCGGTATCAGCAACTGCGAGAGCAGATCAAGGAACAACACCCGGAGACGCCAGCAAACACCATTAGCGGGAGCATTTGGGACCTCGATGTTCGCCTTCCTGCAGAAGTCCAGAAGCCAAGCCGGGGTCTATACGTTCCGTCGAGCGGCCAAACAAACGTCCAGAAGGAGTCGGACCAACTCACCAAGCCATCCGATCTCAAGAAAGAGGAGTTTTTCTACGAACCGTTCGCTGAGTGGCTGCAAAAAGACCTGAACGAGGCAACTATCGCTGCTCCTATTGGTGGTGCCGGGCTGAAATCTAAGTGGGGGACTCCAGACGTTGTCGGAGTCTATAAGCCGCTTGCCAGAGACCGAATCAAATTCCCACTTGAGGTCATTTCTGCTGAGATCAAGATCGACCCGTACCAGCCCGTAGTAGCCTTCGGTCAAGCCATCGCATACCGTTTATTCTCATCCAAATCATACGTTGTCATGCCGCGCACAATTACTCAAGAGGACCTGAGTCGTCTTGAAGGGCTCTGTATGCTGTTCGGTGTAGGACTAGTCCTCTTCGATCTCAACGTCAGCGAGCCTAAGTTTGAGATTCGAGTCCGAGCCCAGCGGTTTGCACCCGATATGTTTTATGTTAACGAGTTCGCCGAGCGCCTCCATCAGCACAGCCCTGAGTCCTTCCAAGAGCTCTTCGGCTAGATTAATTGCTCGAATCCTAGCCTAGAGACTTCGTATCTAGAACTAATGCAACCAGTGATGGTGATTCCCGGCGTCGGGCGGGCGGTTCAGCGGGCTTTGTGGCCAAGGGGTGGAGGGTCATTTTCCTATCCCGCTCCGGACGCGGGCCGTCGACGGTTGCTTGGGATGGCGTGCACTTGGGCGATTGGGTCGAGGCGATCAATGGGGCGGACGTGGTCCTGAACCTCGCAGGGCGGACCGTGAACTGTCGCTACAACGCCAAGAACCTGAAGGAGATGATGGACTCACGGGTCGAGTCCACCCGGGTGCTCGGGCGGGCGATCGCGGAGGCACCGAATCCGCCTAAACTCTGGCTTCAATCGAGTACGGCGACGATCTATGCGCACCGACGGGATGCCGCCAACGACGAGTTGACGGGAATCCTGGGCGGGTCCGAGCCGCAGGCTCCAGCCAAGTGGAGGGCGAGCATCGACATCGCGAAGGCCCGGGAAAGGGAGCTTGACGAAGCCATCACCCCCGAGACCCGCAAGGTCGCCCTGCGCTCGGCGATGACCATGACGCCGGACCTGGGCGGAGTGTTCTCCGTCATGGCGGGCTTGGCGCGCAAAGGGGCTTTTCGGCACCGCGGGCTCGGGCCAGCAATACGTCTCTTGGATCCATGAAGTCGACTTTCTGCATGCCCTGGAGTTCCTGATCGAGAGAACCGATCTGTCGGGGCCAATCAACCTCTAATCGCCGAATCCATTGCCGAATCGGGAGTTCAACGCGATCCTTCTCTCCGTGGTCGGCGCGCCGCCCTCGCCACCCATGCCTGAGTTCTTGCTCGAACTAGGGGCGCTGATGCTGGGGACCGAGACGGAGTTGATCCTCAAAAGCCGCCGGGGCGTGCCAAGGCGTCTGCTGGAGGCTGGGTTCACTTTTCAGTACCCGGAGTGGCGCGAAGCGGCGCGTGACTTGTGGTCTCGGCGAGGCTGAGTCAGTGGGCGGGGAAAGCGGTCCCCCTCGCAAGGGGAACCGCTCTCGGAGACCTAACCCCTACCTAAGGATCGTGACCGTCGCGCGGCCCGTCGCGGGCTTCAGCTGGCTGTCGCCGAAGTACCGGACCTCGATGGGATACTGGCCCACGGCCATCGTCGAGGGCACCCGGAAGGTCGAGCGGGCGATGCCGCGGCTGTCGGTCACCCCAGTAGCGACCGGTTGGTTGTCCATCAGGAAGACCACTCGCTTGTAGCCTGCCGGTGCGTTGGTCTCGGTCTTTCGCAACGAAGCCTGGAAGGTCATCGGACGCGACCGGGTCGCCTGGGTCGCCGCGACGCCCACAGTGGTAGCCGCCTTTGTAATCTCGATCTTGCGGAAGACGTAGTTGCTGCCGCCAAGCGAGGCCATCAGGTCCACCTTGTTTCGCGCCGAGCTGGGCAGTCGGTAGTTCATTCGCGCCACGCCACGGCTATCAGTCCTGGCCGTGCCGATCGTGCGACCTTGGGCCTGGAACGTCACCGTCCGGTTTGCCACCGGGGCACCCGCCGTCCGCACGGATGCTTCGAGAACCACCGGACTTCCCGGAGTCGACTGCATGTTCTGCATGCGAATCCGCGGGAAAGTTCGCGTGTCCCAAATGACAGGGATCGGGTTCAGACCCTCGGTGGTATCCACGCCGACCACGAGACCATCCTCATTTGCACCGGCAGCAATCGCCTCGCGGCCAGCGTCAATCGGCAAGCGCGTGTCGCCGTCTTCTTCCCAAAGCGTTGGCGTTCGGTACCCATCAAGGCTCGTCGTCGCGCCCACAAACACGCCCTTTCCGTTCACATCATAGGCATACGAGTTGCCCATATCGTTGCTACGCTGCAACACTCGGAACTCGCCATTTTGCCAGCCCACTGCGGTCGAGATTAGGTACTGGCTGCCGTCTTCCAGGGCTCGCTTCTGGATGAGGTAGCCACTTGTTCGCCCTGCCCCGGTCCTATAGACCCCCAAGACCCCGATGTAGTCCTCGCCGAATGAAACCGGCAGCGGAACTGGGATTTCTGCCACCCATTGGGTCGGGAACTGGTCGCCCTGCGTCCCCTGCGAGAAGCCCGAAATCAGGCCGTTGTTGTCGATCGAGGTCGCTTGTCCGCCAATCTCGCTTAATGAATTGAGGATGGTTAGCTGGCCTCCTCGCCAGACAGCGGGCGCAGTGAACTGGTCAGTGTTCACCCAGCCCACGATGTCGCCATTCGCGTTGATATCCAGCGCCACACCGCCACGGCCAAGCGTCGGCAACTCGCGTGGCACTCCGTTTTCCCAGACAATCGGGAATAGGTCGCCCTCCGGGGCCTTTCGCGCCCCGCCAACGATGAGCCCGCTGTCATTTAGTCCCGAGACGAACGACGCGGGGTAACCCGGTAGCACGGAGATTTCGCCGTTGACCCACTGCACCGCGAGCGATTCGTAGGTAAAGCGGTTGTAGGTGTTCCCAACGATCAACCCACTGCTATTGACGTCCAAAGGATAGGTCAGGGCGCCGGGCAGAGACGGAAGTTCCGTCGGGTTCTGCGCCATTGCAGGACCACGGCCGACGACCAACATCAGGGCCGAAAGACCGATCATCTTCCAGAGATTCTTCATTGATTTGCTCCTGGAGGCACACGCCCCGATATGAATCTATTATCCATGGTCGATTGAATCCGGGAAACCAAACTGATGGGATGATGGGACCTAAGATGGGACACCGCGACAAAATCGGTCCAACAAACCGTCTAAGATTTCATGCCCAAACTCACTTGGACTGGTTGCGACGACACCGAGGCCGCCGCCCGGCGAGCAGGCCCGCGTATCCGTCGTCTGCGCGAAGCACGAGGTCTCACGCTCCGCGAACTCGCCGTGCGGGTCGACGTCAGCAAGAACACTCTCTTGCGACTGGAACAGGGCCTCCCGATCGCCGAGCCGCTCTTCGTTCGAGTCTGCAACGCCCTCCAGACGATCCCGCCGAACTTGCTGGTTTCGGACGAAGACTGGAGCCTCCCCTACCGCGTGCACCGCGCCAAGGAAGCCAAGTGGCGCGTCGCCTTCCGCAAGACGAAGTCACCTTCGACCATCGTGGACTTCGAGGTGGTAGAAGAGGCGTCCGAACGCGACCGAATCGGCAACCTCGGCTTCGTGACGGGATTCCTGCAGTCTCTCGATTGCTCCATCCGCGGGGGCAAGCTCCAATCCGCCGTGGTAGAACTCTACGGCAACCAAGAACGCCCCGGGTTTCGACACTCCGGCGAGGAGTTCGTGATGTGCCTTCAAGGTCGCCTGAAACTCTCGATCTCATCGCATACGCTCCTTTTGGAGCCAGGCGATTCGGTCACGTTTTGGTCCCGCTATCGCCACCGCTACGAATCCGACCTCCCCGTCAAAGCCGGTATCGAGCCCACGAGAATGCTGATGGTGTGGATCGAACAAGAAGAAGAACAAATCGCGGTAATGGCGGATGAAGAGTGCGAAATCGACCACAAGTACGTGCATACCTCAGTTGCTGATAGCAATTAGAAAGATCACACGTCAGCACAGTGCACCCTACCCAATAGGTCCTATAGGTCCTACAAGTCTAGTGTGTCCTATAAGACTTCTCAAACCCGAAAGGAGGAAACTTCGCCAGACGTGCAGAATCTGAAACCTGCACTACCCGGAGCCAATCCCATGACTTCAGAACCTAGCCACGAAGCCGAACTCGACGAACAACCTTATCAGGAACCGCCGGTGGTGGAGGGGCTGCAGCTCCCCCAGTGGATCCGCGTTTTCCTCGGGATCTGCGCGGTTGTGTTCGTGGTTTCGCTTGTTCGCCTGCCCGGTGCCATTGGCCAGGCTCTCACCTACGAGCGGGGACTCAAGGCCATGCGCGAATCGCGACATGAAGACGCGATTCGGCTGCTGACCCAGGCCCACAAGGATTCCGGTGATCCTACAGTCAAAATGGACCTCATCGAGGCAGAAATCAACGCCAACGCGATGGAATTGGCAACGAAGCACCTGCTGGAGTTCGAGGGTGTAGAAGTCACACAGTACGAAAACGAGCGCCTCACCCTTCTTGCTGCAAGAATCAATCAAGGCGAGGAGGTCGAACCATGATTCCAGGTTTTCTGATCACATGGGCAACGTTCCCTGGTGTCATTGTCCACGAGTTTGCTCATCTGCTTTTTTGCCGCATTTACGGCCTAAAGGTGTACGAAGTAAAGTACTTCCAACTCAGCGTGGGTTTCGGCACCCCCGCGGGCTACGTGATCCACGAAGCCGCGGCTAACCCCTGGCACAACATCTGGGTTTCCGTCGGGCCATTCACCGTCAACACGATCCTCGGCGTGATCATCGCCCTACCGGCCGCCATTCCGTTCAGCCACCACGGAAGCGTCGACCTTCTGCATTGGTTTCAGCTCTGGCTCGGCGTATCCATAGCTGCCCACGCATTCCCGAGCTTGGGCGATGCCGAATCAATCTGGAAGATAGTCACAAGCAAAGAAACGCCATGGCTCACAAGAGTCTTGGCGTTTCCGATTGTGCTCGTC
>JBMOJD010000104.1:0-11062 GCA_049317025.1 Fimbriimonas sp.
CCTCCATCTCGCGCGGCACCATGCCGCTCTCGCGAAGAAGGACCGACGACTTCGATGATTCGGTCGCCGTGTCGAGCGGGCGCAAGAGCTGGGTGCGGATATAGGCGTTGGGCACTGACCTTGCCCCGAGTTCATAGGAATCGCGCGGAGGCATCCCCGCCCGCGAAGCCATTGACATCGCCCACGCAAATCGGCTCATGGATTCCGAGCGGTTCCGCGCACCGAAGAGTGGGACCCAGAGTAGGAATCGATGGCGCAACTCCTCCAACCGATCTTGCCGCCAAAACGCGGAAAGCAGCGCGATCACCATGGCACCACCGATAAGGACCGCACCCCAAAACGGCAGAACACGCAGTACTTCTTGGCTCAGCGTTTGGACTGGGGGCAAGCTCCCCCCCGCTTCGTCCTGGACCTTCATGCTCGCCAGAGCCCCATTGATCACGGCCATGCTGATGGGGAAAACCCCGAGCAGCCCAAGGACCAACAACTTCGCCCAAAACATCTTCTGTTTCAGCCGCCAGCGCGCCTCGGCGGACCGAGAAATCATCTCCAGGGCATCCGGCAGGTAGCCGCTCGCCTCGCCCGCCTTCAGGGTCCCGATGATGCTGGCTGGGAACAGCCGGGGGTAGCGCGCGAAGGCGGCACTGAGCGAAAGCCCCTCCGTGTTGGTCGCGGCCGCCTCATTGAGGGCACGGCGGTAGTCCTCGTTTCGCTGCCGGTTTGCGACCTCGCGAACAGCCAGTTGTGGATTCACACCCGACTTCAGGTAGCTCGCGAGTTGGGAGAAGATCAGGAACAGGTCGCGATCATTGCCCCGCTTCGTCTTCTGCACGACCAAGATCGGGTCTTGCACTTTCGCGGGTTGTTGGGCACTCGACGTTGCGGGCGCCGGACGGGGGGCAGTCTGGGTCGCAGCGGCTCGGGTCGGCGCAACGGTCGGCGCGACGGCCGTCGCCGTGGTGCCCGGTGCGGCAGTGGCCGGTGTCGCAGTGCTGGCGGCGGGCGGCGTGACCAAACGCACCCGCAAACCGTGGGTGGTCAGGGAGCGCCGCGCTTCGTCCGCCGAGGCGGCCTGAATGGTGCCTCGCACGAGCCCCTTCTTGGGGTCATCGGCTTCGTATTGAAAGAACGGCATCGGCAATGCCTAGGACGCTCTCGGGAGCCCAATTGGTTGCCTTGTGGGTATAGAACTCGCCAAGTAGGTCGCTGACCCGGCCTTGCCCGGGAATCACGAGGTCCGGATCAAGGTCCGCCATCGGGGCAAGGACGAAGCCACGTTCGTGGGCACGCGCGTGGGGGATTTCCAGTTTTGCCACCCCTTGGGCGGTGGGGAAGTACCGATAGTGCAATGAGCCGTAAAGGATCACGTCGAGATCCACCTCGCGGGGGCCAAATCGCTCGCGAAACAACCGCCCCACCTTGTGCTCAATGCTCTTGAGGGCATCTAACAGAGCGAGAGGGCCTAGGTCAGTGGTGCCGAGGACGGCTGCATTCAGAAAATCCGGCTGGTCGGCCACGTACATCGGGGCGGTCCGATAGACCCTACTGACCTTTTCAAGGGCAACATGTAGGCCAAGGAGGTCGATAGCTTGCTGCATGTTCGCGAGCGCGTCGCCAACATTTGCCCCCAAGGCGATTACGACTTTTGCCATCGGGCTCTCAGCGGACGTAGTGCAGTGCGACCGTCTTGCCCATGATCTGCAGGGCGAGGCCGGTGACCTTGGGTTTGGCGAGCGCGATGGTGCGGGCTTCTTCCAACGTCACATCGCGAGCCTTGCCCGTCAGCCCGCTGTTGTCGCGGAAGATATTGACGCTATCGGGGTCCACGAAAACGGCCAAGCAATCGACCGTGTAGCCCGCCTCAACGGGAATGGGCTCGCAGTTGATGCAGCCATGCTTTCCCTCCGGGGTCTCGAAGACAAACATGTCATCGGGAAAGCCGGAGTCGGCAAAGAGCTCGCTGGCGTCATCAATAAATGCCGACTCGCCCGGCCCTGGTCGCTCAAGAATTTCGGATTGTGCCATGCCTACCACTAAGGATACTTAGTTCGCCTTCATGCTGCTGTCAACCGGTAAGATCGGCCCATGTTGCTGCCGTGTTTGGCTATGATGCTGACGCATGCGTCTGTCCCAGTTGAGCGGGGGCGAGACCCCTGGGTGTTTCGTGCCGTCTTCGAGGACCGACCTCACAGCCTGCTGATTGCCGCGGGCCAAAACGTCTGGTTTGCGTTCAACACCACCTCATGTGCGTTCCACAAGGTCTGGCTCGGCGGAGTTGACTTGAAGGGCAAGGTGTACGACTTCAGCCAAGAGAACAGCCAAGCGCAGGGCAAGGTCCTCGCCAAGTCGTACCAAGAGGTTTTTGCCCTCCCCACGCAGCTCCCCTTGCCTGAGGGCTGGACTTCGCGGGGTCTGCGAATACAGGACAAGGGATTTCGGCTCACCGGCGACGGGGCTTACTTGGAGAGCCCTCCTCTCGACCTAAGCGCGTTTTCAAATCTGTACGTGGCGTTCGATGAGCAATCCCGCCGAGGTCGCTTGCGCGTTGAGGTCCGCAATGAGGGCAAGGTCACCGAGTGGTTCCAAAGTTCGACCGACGTCAGCAGCGAGACCGCATGGATGTGGAACTTCAAATACCTGCTCGACCGAGGCACGGCCGCGCGAATCCGCTTCAGTCAGGACCGCGATTCGGACCAGAAGGGCCTGCGGGCGGTCCGACTCTACGGCGACCGGCCCGGCTGGGCGCTTCAAACTCCCGAGGGCGTCGTGGTAGCAAGACCCATTTTCCGAGGCTACGAAACCCACGGCACGGACTGGGTGAAGATCCGCTTTGACCTCGTGGCGGGCGGGTACCGGTCGTCGCTGGAGGTTCGGCCCGAGGTCGTGGGCGGTCGCTGGCAATTGGGTTACCGGGTGCTGAGAAATTCAAAAGGAACCCAGCCGGTGATGTTAGGCTGGAATGCTTGGCTTGGAAATGGTGATTCGATCACCTGGCGCGGGATGGCCGGGCGAGCGATTCTGACGAAGGAATTCTTGGCCGAAGGAGATGCACGATGATCCTCAGTTTGCTTTGCGCAAGCCTGATGCTGCCCCAGCAGGGGGCAATGGTCGACGGAGTGACCCTCTGGGTCTGGCGGCTGAAAGGCGCCCTGCCGACCTTCCCGACTCTCGTGGAGAACCAAACGCCGAACCTTTACTCGATCGTGCCGACCATCGACTTTCAGGATGGATTTGCCTCCGATGAAGGCCCTATTCGCGAGGCCTTCCTTGGTGAGGCGAGGGGCTTTCTGCGCGCGGAAGCGGATGGCCCCGTCGAGTTGCAGCTCAATGCCGACGATGGTGGCCGGATCTTCATCGATGATCGACTGGTCTTGGACGTCGAGCGCGACGCCAAGCCGCCGGAAAAGTTTGTCGCCGCCACGACCGTGAGCCTGCGCAAAGGGGCCAACAAGCTCCGAGTGCAGTTCTATCAGGACGGTGGGAAGTTCGTTGCACGACTTCGCTGGCGCAAGCCGGGGGCCGCGAACTGGACCATCGTCCCCGCTTCGGCACTCCAGACCGAAGCAGGCCAGACCTTCGTCACTTCCCCCGGCATCAAGACCTTCCGGCTCGGCGGGCAGCCGAAGACTCCTGGCGACCAGAGTCCTCTCGAAGCCGTGCACCCGGCCTACACGCTCGAGAACTTTCGCGGCGAGCGGTTCAAGCCTGCCGTCGGCGGACTTTGCTTCATCCCGGATGGCCGCCTTGCGGTCTGCACCTGGGACCCAGACGGCGCGGTTTACTTGATCGACCTCAAGAAGTCGCCGGTTGAGGTGAAGAAGTTTGCCAGTGGTCTCGGGGAGCCGCTGGGCATCCTTTGGTATCAGGGGCACCTGTTGGTGACCCAGAAGGGCGAAGTCACTCGCCTGGTAGACAGCAATAACGATGGGGTCGCCGACCGATATGAGGTGGTCGCCAGCGGATGGCCCGTCAGCCACAACTACCACGAGTTCACCTTTAACCTCGTGCCCCAGAACGGCAAGCTCTATGTCACGACCTCGGTTCCTCTCCGCGGTGGTTGGACCAACTACATGCCCGGTAGCACCGGCGCCTACGCCGTCAGCAATGGCCCGGGCCGGTGGATCGAAATCGACCCGCGAACCGGCCAGTGGAAGGCCCTCGCCCACGGGCTCCGGACCCCGAATGGCATGGGAATTGGCGTCGATGGCCGGATGTACGTCTGCGACAACCAGGGTAGCTGGATGCCGAGCAGCCGCCTAAACGTGCTGCGTCCTGGTGCGTTCTATGGGCACCAAGAGACTCCGGACGGCAAGGAAGTCATGGACCCACCGGTGGTCTGGTTCCCTCAGGGCGAGATCGGGAACTCGCCGAGCCAGCCCGTCCTCGTTAAAGAAGGCATGTTCCGGGGGCAGATGCTCGTGGGAGACGTCACGTACGGCGGCATCCAGCGGGTCTTCGTCGAGCGAGTGAAGGGCGTGTACCAGGGAACGGTTTTCCGCTTCAGCCAAGGCATTGAGGCCGGGGTCAACCGCATGGTCTGGGGTCCGGATGGTTGCCTTTATGTGGGCGGAATCGGCAGCAATGGCAACTGGAACCACAACAACGACCGCTTTGGCCTGCAGCGCCTTCGCTACAACGGCAAGTCGACTTTCGAGATGTTCAAAGTCGAGACCCGGCCCGGCGGATTGCTGGTGACCTTCAGTCAGCCCGCTTCGCCCGAATCTCTGGTCAAGGCAGAAATTGACCAATTCCATTACGAGCAGGCAGAGAACTATGGTGGCGACAAGAAGGGCCGGGAGTTTCTGACTCCCCGCGCGATCCGCTGGAGCAAGGGGAATAAGGCTATGTTCCTTGAATTGCCCCAGGTAAAGCGCGGGCACATCGTGCACATCCGCCTAGTCGGCCTAAAATCGGCCAAGGGCGAACCCATGTGGTCCACCGAATCTTGGACAACCGTGAACGAAACTCCCTAGCGAGACTCAATAAGACCTATAACTCCGACAAGACTTATAGGTCCCAAAGGTCTCACCCCGCCCGCGATCACATCTCACTTGAGGCGCAACGAAAGAACCGACACCGAGTGAGCGCTCAAAGTCTGGCTGAACGATGACTTCAGCCCCTTCAACTTCGTCACCACTGGCGCCACATGAAGCGGGTCTTGGATTGTGTTGACGGCCTTGAGGTCCCCGCTCAGAACCGTCAGGGTGCCATCGGCGCGTAGCCTGGCACCCTGGAGGTCAATCACAACTTCTTGTGCCATTGGCAGAGCATTCACGAGCTTCACGAACAACCGTCCCGACTTGGTGTCCTTCGTCGCGGAAGCGAAAATGCCCGGCAACTCTTTGGTCCCCTGCCTTTGCTTAGGAACACCAGCGAGGTCCAAAACGACCGTCCGATCTCCAAGATTCTCGGCGAACAGCTTCTGCGCATAGTAGGACGGCGAGCCAAATGCCTCTAGGTTGTCGTACCCAATCAGGTTCAGCGACCACTGGCGGCCCCCCGGATTGACGTTGACCAAAAGCGGAGCGTAGCAGGCCATCTCGACGACGTCGGAGTTTCGTTCAAGGCCGGTCATGAACGCGGCATCGCCCAGCGTGCACTTCATGTTTGGCGTCGGACCTGCATTGGCACCCGCCACCCAGGGAGCCACGGTGTCGTGAGCGGCCCACTCGCCGACAAAGACCTTCGGTCCCGTGCGGTCGTACGAGTCGTACTTGGTGGCCATAGCCATCATGTCCCACGCCTCCGAGTAGTAGTGCTCGTCCCAAAGGTCGGGCGTGCGGCGCTTGATCGGAAACTGGGCTCCGAGCCAGTCCTTGCCGCCCGTGCTCGAAATGACTTTCAGATGCGGGTACTTGGCTTTGATGGCGTCGAAAAACTGCACAAATCGCCCTTCGTAGCTGCCCGACTTGTCAAAGCCATCCTCATTCCCAACCTCAACATATCTAAGCGGGAACGGCTTGGGGTGGCCATTTTTGGCCCGCACGGCCCCCCACTTCGTGGTCTTTGCGTCACCCACGATGTACTCGATCTCGTCCAGCGCCTCCTGCACAAATGGCACCAAGTCAGGCCCAGGCTTCACGTATTCGCCGCGCAGGGCATAGCCCGCGAAGACTCCGAGAAGCGGCTCCGCCCCGGTGTCTTCGCACCAGAGCAGAAACTCGTGGAGTCCCAGACCATCGCTCGAGCGGTAGCCCCAAGGCGAGGGGTGCCCCGGACGCCCCTCAATCGGCCCCAGAGTTTCTTTCCATGGAAACCGTTCCGCGATGGTATTCCCCTCCAGGTAGTTTCCCCCGGGGAATCGAAGAAACTTCGGCTTCATGTCCGCGAGCATCTTCATCAGGTCAGGCCGATTCCCATTTTCGCGATTCTTGAAGGTAGGTGGGAAGAGCGAAACTTGGCTAAACCAGACGGATCGATCCGATCCCGTTCGCAAAACAAGCCGAGCGTCTTTGGCCCGGGCAGCCTGGCGGCTGATCTTCAGCGGAACCCGAAGCTTCTTCCACTCAGGCTTCGTACCCACCAACTGCGCGCTCGCATAAACAACCGATCCATCCGCCGACTCGATGCTCGCGTCAATCGGACCCGGAACGTCCGACTTCGCCCAGACTTCCAGGCGATAAGTGGAGCCGGGGCGCACAGAAATTCCCCAGTACCCTTCGTTCGCCACCGCTCCTCTCACGCGAAGCGCGGTGGGCCTAGCCGTGGATGGCCCGGTCTTTTCCAGGCTGATCGAAGCCCCGGGCCCAGCCGCAGCCCAGTGCGCGGGCTTCTTCGCATCATCCAAGAAGGCCCGGTTTCGGACCAGTTCGCCATACAAACCGCCATCGTAAGAGAAGTTGATCTCCTCTGTCATGTGGCCGTAGAGCATGGGGCTAACCGCCACACCCGGTTTGGTGAGATCGAGGTTCAAGCGCACAGGCCCCTGAGTAACGGCATTGAGGATCAGCAGGTTCAGCATTTCTACACGCCGGTATACCCTTCCGGTGATTTGGCACCAAGGTTAAGGTTCCCTCCGACGCTCGGCCTCCCCGAGCCCGTCAGGTAGATTCCTTGCCATGACCGTGACAGAGCAGATCGTCAGCCTCTTCGCCCAGCGGGGCGACGAAGCCTACTTCGGCGAGAACGTTTCCCAACTCGAACACGCCCTCCAGGCGGCGGCTCTGGCCGAGGAAAGCAACGCCCCCGACTCCCTAGTCGTGGCCGCCCTGCTGCACGATATCGGGCATCTGCTCCACGAGGAAGGCGAGGACGTAGCCAACCATGGCGTGGACACACGCCACGAGGACGACGGCGACCGGTGGCTTTCGCAGTTCTTCGGGCCGGAGATCACAGAGCCAATCCGCCTCCACGTCGCCGCCAAGCGATACATGTGTGCCACGGACCCTGAGTATCTGGGGCTTCTCTCCGAGGCCTCGGTCAAGAGTCTTGCCCTGCAGGGCGGGCCATACACCGCCGAGGAAGTCGCGGATTTCGAGAGCAACCCCTTCTTCCGCGAGGCCGTCACTCTGCGC
This sequence comes from Fimbriimonas sp., assembly GCA_049317025.1. GTDB lineage: Bacteria > Armatimonadota > Fimbriimonadia > Fimbriimonadales > Fimbriimonadaceae > Fimbriimonas. Next base: position 7,515 of record JBMOJD010000104.1, read on the forward strand.
AAATGGGATGACCAAGCCAAGACGGTCGGCCTCGAAGTGCCGCCCATCGAGGCCTACGTCGCTCGCATCGAAGCCGCCCTCAAGGGCTAGTCTTTCGGAATGAGATAGGGCTTGGCGGGCATGTTGCCCAGGCCCTTTTCCTTCATCAAGGCTTCGATGGCGGGAACCGTCTTCGGGGCCATGGCCGAGATGACCTCGTGGCCGTTGGTCGTGATGAGCACGCAATCTTCAATGCGGATGCCAATGTCCCACCACTTGGGGTCGCAGGGGCTGCCCGAGTTGATATAGATTCCCGGCTCAACTGTGAGCACGCAGTTCGGGTTCAGAATCGGGTCTTCCTGGGGGTCATGCACATCCAGCCCGACATAGTGGCTGGTTCCGTGCATAAAGTAGCGGCCAACTTCGTTCGGGTTCTTGATAATCCCGAGGGCAACGAGGCCATCCTGAATCACCTTAACCGCCGCCTGATGCGGGGCATTGAAAGGCTTGCCCGGCTGGCACTGATCAATGCCCGCAAGCTGAGCCTTCAGGACCAACTCGTAGATGGCCTTTTGCTCCGGCGAGAACTTTCCGTTGACCGGGTACGAACGAGTGATGTCCGCCGCGTAGCCGTGGTACTCACCGCCGACATCCATGCAGACAATCTTGCCCGCCACCATGGGGCCTCGGTTAGACATGTAGTGGAGAATGCAGGAGTTGGGTCCGCAGCCCACAATCGAGCCGTAGGCGGTGGCTTCGCACCCTTGGCGGGCGAAAAGGTACTCCACCAAAGCCCCAATTTCCCATTCGCGCATGCCTGGCTCGCAGCTCCGCATGGCCTCAATGTGGGCCACGCCGCTGGCGTCCATCGCCTTACGCAGAAGCTTGATCTCGAAGGGCGACTTGGTCACCCGCATGCGACCCACCAGAGAGGAAGTCCTTCGCTTCTTGGCCGTCGCCGGGAGCGACTGATAGGCGGCAATCATGCCCGCCAGGCCACCGGTAGCTCCGACGGGAATTGAAGCATCGTGCAAAGGCTTGCCCGCGACCAGCTTCAGGACTTCGGCAAACCGAGTATTCGAGACGACCTTGTCGATGCTAAGCAGCTTCGCCGCCCCTTCGGGCCCCATGCGGTACCCGGTCCAGGTCTCGATGCCCGGATTCCGGTCGTTGACGAAGAGCACTTCGGTGACACGGGCACCATCGACTGTGATGCCACTCGGAACAAGCAGCAAGGCGCTGTCGGGCTCCTCACAGCCGGTCAGGTACCAAAAGTCCGAGTTCGGGCGAAACCGAAAGTCGGTGTCGTTGCTTCGCTGGTGCTCGGGATTCGTGAAAACCACCGCCGCTCCCGTCGGGTCGAGCTGGCCAAGGAGGCGGGATCTCCGCTCGCGGAGCTCCGAGGTCGGCACCTTGTCCTTCTCAAAAACGGGATACGGCTGTTGCGAGTTCGCCACCGTCAGGAGGGCAAACATCACGAGCGGCACGCGAAGCAATCGAATCATGCTTGTGAATTCGTGGGCTTCGGTCCCCTTTCCTGCTGGATCGTTCGGGCCACAATAGGCGTATGTCACTTGCACCCTTGCCCCTCAGCGTCGAGGAAGTTCAGTCTTGGAACTGGTCCCAGTTCTTGCCGTATTACCAAGAGCTCGAAGCCACCGAGCTGACCCGAGAGAACTTGGAGGCCTGGCTGGCCAAGTGGACCACTCTCAGTGACCTCCTCAGCGAGATCGACAACCGCTTGGGCGTCGCGACGACGGTGAACACCGCCGACGAGGCCGCCGAGAACGCCCTCATCACCTTCGCCCGCGAGATCGCCGAGCCGCGCAAGGCGGCGGAGCAGACCCTGAAGGACAAGCTCCTTCAAAGCGGACTCAGCACCCCTACCATCGAAACCGCCCTCCAGATCCTGCGCAATCAGTCGGCTATCTTCCGCGAAGCGAACCTGCCCCGCGAGACCGAGCTGGTGGAGCTGGACAACGAGTTCGACAAGCAGGCGGGGGCTCAACAAGTGGAATGGGAAGGGCAGACCCTACCCCTGTCGATGCTTGGCCCGATTCTGGAGAGCCCGGACCGAGAGACCCGCGAACTCGCTTGGCGTCGAAAGCATGAGCGGATTCTTGCCGACCGCCATGGCTACAACGACCTCTGGACTCGCATGTATGCCATCCGCCAGACCATTGCCACCGAGGCGGGCCAAGCGAACTTCCAAGACTACATGTGGGCGAAGCTAGGTCGGCTGGATTACACGCCCGCCGACGTTGCCCAATTCCGCGAGACGATCCGTACCGTGGTCGTGCCCGCGGCCAATCGCATCTACCAGCGCCGAGCCGAGCGTCTCGGGATCTCCCGACTTCGCCCGTGGGACACAGAGGTTGGAGCCTACGGTGACGAAGCCCTGGCACCTTTTGCCAACGAAGACGAGCTCCTGACGAAGTCAGATCGGATCTTCGCCAAGCTCGACCCGCAGTTGCAGGCCTGGTTCAACGAAATGCGCCAGGAAGGTCTGATGGACCTGAGTGGCCGCCCGAACAAGGCGAACGGAGGCTATTGCACGTCGTTCCCCGCTGCCAAGCGACCGTTCATCTTCATGAATGCCTCGGGAACCCATGGCGACCTCCAGACTCTGCTGCACGAAGCCGGCCACTGCTTCCATGCCTACGAGGGCTTCCGCCGGGCGAACCAGCTTGAGGCTGACCCGCCCATGGAATTCTGCGAGGTGGCGTCCATGGCCATGGAGATGCTCGGCCAGCCGCACCTGGACGAGTTCTACACTCCCGCCGAATCCGCCCGGGCCCAGATCGAGCACATCGAGAAGTGCCTCCTGTTCTGGCCCTACATGGCCGTGGTCGATGGGTTCCAGGACTGGGCCTACACCCACGCGGAGGGCGCCTCGCCCGAAGCCTGCGACGCCAAGTGGCGCGAGCTATGGCGTCAGTTCATGCCCGGAGTCGACTACGCCGGACTCGAGGAGATCGAGGAAACCGGCTGGCACCGCAAGCTCCACATCTTCCAGGTCCCGTTCTATTACGTCGAGTACGGCCTCGCCCAAATCGGCGCATTCCAAGTCTGGGCGAACTCACGCCGGGACCTCGCGAGCGCGGTCACGCAGTACAAAGCCGGCCTAGAACTAGGCTCCACCGTTGGGCTGCCGAAGCTGTTCGAAGCCGTAGGCGGCCGCTTCGCCTTCGACGCGGGCACCTTGCAGGGCCTCGTTTTGGATGCGGAAGTCCGGTTGGACGAGTTGCTCGGCCAGCTCTGAGGCGGACGCGGGATGCATCGGCATTCTGACCGCTGGGACCGGGGCTTCCTCCTGGCGAACCCCCTCCCCACGGTTCCCCCTTCCGCTATCGCTCCAAGGGGAACCATCCCGTGCCTACATCCAGCAGAGAATTGTAGGCGTCGGATGGTTCGTGCCGACGCGACAGCCCCGACCAGACGCGGCAAGAGCCATCCCGCGCCCATAGCCAGCCTTGACCGGGTGCTCGGACGCGGGCACGAGCCACCCGGTCAAAGCTCCACCTTTATGGTCACGATCGACGCGGGGGGCAACTCCAAATCTAGGCCCG
>JBMOJD010000105.1:0-10909 GCA_049317025.1 Fimbriimonas sp.
ACCGAGGGGATCGTGCTACCATCGGCCATCGTCACCAACCAACGATAGCTGGGATCGCGCGACACTTCGCGGAGGGCGATCAAGGGTTGGGCCAGCACCCAATCGGTGGGGACGATGCCGTCTTCCAGCATGCGCAGCACAAGCACCGTCGTGCCTACCTTTAGGGCATAAGCAATTTCGTTTTGGTTTGATTCACCAAAGAGCAAGTGCATCCGCGTCATGCCGTCATGCGTGTAGTAGTGCTCCCACTTCGGGTTAATGAGAGCGCGGTTGAACCGCACCCGAGACGCGATGGTCTTCAGAATATGGTCGGCACGCTGACTTAGCTGGAACGGCACACTGTCGTCGCGATACACGTTGTAAACATTGCTAACCCAGATATAGTCCACCGGGTTCTCCATCATCTGCTCATAAGATGGCTGAGGACCACCATTGGCCAAGATGTGACCGCCTACGCGGCCAACCCCGGCAAAGATTTGCCGCGTCACCAAGAACGGATAGAAGTTCCGCACCGTCGAGTTGAAGAAGTCATCGTCCGCCTTCACCAGGTAGTTTTCGTGGCAGCCAAAGGTGTGGCCACCGAAGTGATCGACCGAGTTGTTGTAGACGCTGACCGAATCTTGGAGTTCAAGCTCCTTGATCGCCCGCACGATCTGGCGTTGCCCCGCGCGATCGTTCGCGACAAGGTCCTTGAGCCCCTGACACTCGGCGGTGGCATATTCCAGGTGCGAGCCAACCGCGTCGATGTACATCCTGGCGCCATTCAGGAGGAATCCGCCCGATTGGGCGGGCTCGAAGACGTCGTCCCGCGCATGGATGTCGATCGCACCGAGCTTGAGCTCATAGAACAGGTAGTCCTTGATCATCTCGACCGCCGCCTCGGGGGTGCCGAGATCGGGATCGACCAGACAGCCGAACTCGGTTTCGACTCCAAAAATGCGGCGGGATCGTTCGGAAGACATATGCCTTAGCATACGCGCTCGCAGGCGGTATCTTTTCATGGTCCATATGCCTGTTCTTATCGGCCTCGACTGCGGCGGGTCGTCCACGCGCGCGCTTGCGATGGATGAGGAAGGGAATGTCCTCCAACGCGGACAATCGGGTCCGGCCAATTTGTCCTCGACTCCCGAGCATCGCCTGCGGGGAAATGTCCAATACTCGGTGCGCGATTTCCCTACGCCCGATGCGGTTGCGGGCTGTTTTGCTGGGCTGATCGGAGAAGATCGCCGTGATTTTGCCCTGAACATGGTCCAGAGCCTGTTCCCGACCGCAGTGATACGGGTGGAGCCAGACTTTGCCGCTGCATATGCCGCTGACCCCGTCGATATCTGCATCATCGCGGGGACCGGCTCTCTGGTTTGCTCGCGAACGGCCCCTCTCGCGCCGCTCGTGAGGAGCGGAGGGCTCGGGTACCTCCTCGGCGACGAGGGCTCTGGCTTTCGCATCGGTCGCGGCGCCCTCCGCGCTTACCTCTTGAACCGCGACCAGGTCGGCCAAGAACTTCGAGAAGCAATCGGGATTCAGTTCGGAAGCGAAGACCCAGCCGAAATCGTTCCTAGAGTCTATGCCACCCCTGGGTCGCCCGCTCAACCCCTAGCCAAGCTGGTGAAGCCGTTTTCGCGCGATTTGGCCCGCGAGTGCCCTTACGCAGTGGCGCTCGTCGCCAGCGAACTCGATGCCCTGTCGACCATTCTCGCCCAGCATGTTCACCAGTTTCACACCGACCGAACTGAACTTGAGATCGGCCTCGCGGGCGGAGTTTGGAAGGCATCCTCAATCTTTGTGGAGGTATTTCGGCAACAATGTGAGTCGAAACTGCCGGACAGGACCCTTAGGATTCACAAGGTTTCGACCCCACCCGTGGTCGGAGCCGTCAAACTTGCCAGAGAACTTCTCGCCACAAATCACTGAATCGGAAAACAAAGAATGGGAACAGAATCGAGAAATCCCCGCTCCTACGGCCTTGACAAGATGTCGGCCCAGGAGATTGTGCGCCTCATGAATGAGGAAGAACAGAACGTCCAGCGCGCGCTCCAACAAGCGGAACCCGCCCTTGCCATTGCGATTGAGCGCACCGCCGAGGCTTTCCAAGCCGGGGGCCGCATCATCTATCTCGGTAGCGGCACCAGCGGACGAATCGCCACCATGGATGCGGCGGAAATGCCCCCCACATTTGGCATCGAGCGCGACCGCTTTGTCGCGATCGTCTCGGGCGGGCCCGCCTCGGGTGCAACCGCAGTTGAGGAATGCGAAGACGACCCTCACGCTGTCATCGTCGCCCTGAACGAAATGAGCCTCAACCGCGATGACATCGTGATCGGGCTCGCCGCCAGCGGAACCACTCCGTTTGTCCTCTCCGGCGTGCGCCATGCCGCTCAGAAGGGAATCTGGACTTGCGGAATCGCGAACAACCGGGGCGCGCCCCTGCTGGAAACCTGCGACCTTCCGATCTGTTTGGACACCGGCCCCGAAGTGCTAACCGGCTCCACCCGCCTCAAGGCCGGAACGGCCCAGAAGCTCGCCCTCAACCGCATCAGCACCGGGGCGATGGTGCTTAGCGGAAAGGTGATCGAGAACCTGATGGTGGATGTGAAGGCAAAAAACTCCAAGCTGAAGGACCGATGCGCTCGGATTGTGTGCGAGCTTTCGCCGGTGACGCAAGACGAAGCGTTTGACTTGTTGGAACACCACAGCTGGAATATTCGTGAGGTTCTCGACTCGATTCGGCGTGAGAGGCTCGCCTCTGGGGTTGGCCACGGCTTCTGATGCACACCTGAGCGATTCGGTGGGCGGTATGCTTTGCAGGGTTTGTTATGATGAACAGATTGAAAGGGTTCTTGATCGTATTGATCGCGGCGGTTGCTCATTTCGCTCTGGCGGGAACGCTGACGGTGACATCCCCGACCTCGGGATCGAGCCTTGGTTCCGCAGATTCGCCGTACCTCGGTAAGAACAACACTCTCACGTTTCTGATCACGGGGTCGTCGGTCGAAGTGACCGTGAAGGCCGAGATCACCAGCCCGGCAGGAACGACTGTTATCTCCGACAAGTTCCAGCCGGATAGCAAAGGCGAGATCTCTCGCAGCTTGGCCCTCAACTTCAGCGAGTCATCGCCCGAGGGCAACTACACGATTGTGGTGAGCGCCACCGAGCCGGGCAACAGCTACCCCACCAAGACCCTCTACGTCAAAGTCGACACCCGCAAGCCCAAGATTCTCGAATTCAGCCCGAACAACAGTGCCTTTGTGCGCGGCACCGTGCCCATTCGAGCAACCATCCAAGAACTGAATATCAAGGATTGGACCGTCCGCGTCGGCAACCAAGACATCCCAAGCAACACCGGCACGACCAACGAGATCAATGTCCCTTGGGACACCACCGGGATCATCACCGACGGAGCCCAAAGCATCACGCTCACCGTCCGCGACCTTGCCGACAACGTCACCACCCAGACGATCAACGTCACGCTCGACAGAATCAGCCCGGTCGCGACCATTCTGTTCCCCCGCAGCGACACGAGCATCCGGCCCAATGCAACCATCTCGGTTATCGTCGATGTTCGCGATGCGAGTTCAACTTCGGTAGATGCTCAGGGAATCGACGTGATCCTCACTCGCCTGGACGGGACCTACATTGCTCGTGTCTCCCGCGTCTCCTACGGCAATGCCGGGGGCAACACGGCGCGATGGAACGGACGCATCCGCTATGTTCAGAATCGCTTACCCTCGCAGTTTAAGGTCCGCGTGACGGTTGTGGACAAAGCAGGTAACTCGGGAATTCCGCAGGAAGTCATCGTCACCGTCCGCTAAACGCAAGAGGATTCAGGAAGCATGCAGATGAAAACGATTCGAGGCAGTCTTACGCTAGGGGCCATGACCCTTGCGAGTTTCGCAATGGCGCAGGTCCCCGACCTGCTGAACGCGCTCGACGCCGGAGCCCGCTCGGTTGGCTTGGGTGGGTCGCTCTCGGTGGCGGGCTCGGATACGCTGTCGTCGTTCTACAACCCCGCTGGCCTTGCCTACCTCGATGGCCGACGGTTTGGCGTCACCTACCGCAACTTGCCTTCTTCGGAATCAACGCTTTCTGGTCAGTTTTCCGATCCCCGCTTCGAGAGCCGAGGCGGACGTGGTTCGCAATCGATCAGTCATCTCGGCTACACAACGCCGTTCAAAGGATCGGGCGTTCTCGGCGTCTCGTACGTGACGGGCGGCTATATCAATGACGTCCGAACCGGCTCCATGACTTCGGGCGCACTGACGGTTCGCAACTATGCCGAGTCCATCGAGGCACGGTCCGATTTCTTCACCGTCGCCTACGGAAAGGCAAATGCCAGCCAGTCCCTCAGCTACGGTGTCGGCCTCGTCTTTGCCCAGCAGAGCCTGGATTACAGCCAGAGCTACGGTCTCTTCTCCGGCAACGCCCAGGTCAGCACCACGACCGTCGGACCGCTCAGTACACAAGGCACAGGCGTTGGCATTCTCGTTGGCGCGCAACTTATCCCGGCGAAGATCCCCAACGTCAGCTTCGGCCTCAGCTATCGGTCCGAGATCAATCTGAGTGGCAACAGCACGACCAAGGCCTACCTGGACAAGATTCCGGCTCGATTGATGTTCGGCGCGGCGGCTCGAAAAGACGGCCTGCGCGGGGGCAAGGACTTCATCGTCTACTCCGCTCAGCTCACTCACTACTTCTCATCGGACCGCAGCTCGGTGTTCGACCGCGACCCGCAGACTGTGTTCGGAGTCGGGGCCGAGTACAGCTATGCCTGGAGAAATGCCCGAATCCCCCTCCGCATCGGTTACGCGTCCGTGCCGGGCACGGGACCAGGATTCGGTAGCCGCAACACTTTCAACTACGGAATTGGATACCGCCCTCTGGCCAGCAACTACGCCGTTGACGTCGCTTGGGGCACGCCCGAGAAGAGTGGTGCCGATTTCGCAATCACCCTTAGCTATCGATTTGGAAACTAACCCATGAACTTGGCAAGACTCTCAACCCTACTGGCCGCCTTTCTGATGGCGGCGGTCGCCCTCCCCCAGGCTTGGATTGGAGCCTACGAAAATGGCCTCAAGGCAGGCAAAGCAAACCGCTGGGAAGACGCCCGGAAGTCGTTCCAGCAAGCCATTGCCTACCGGCCCGAGGACCAGGCTGCGCCGACGGTTCTTCCTGGCCCTGTCAGCGAACAGCGACAGTGGCGAAACGGGGCCGCCTATTCGCCGAACTTCCTCGGTGCCTATGCCGCCTATCGAATCGCGATCGCAACGAATGACCTGGGCGCGAAGAAGAAGAATTACGACGTGGCCGCGGCCGAGTTCGAAACCCTGCTCGCCAAAGATCAGGTCTCGAAGGAAGCCCTATTCTTCCTGGGAGCCATCTACAACGCCACTGGCAACACCGCGAAGCGAGATGCCACCCTCGCGCGCGGCAATGCTCCGGCGGATTGGAAGATCGACACCGACCTCCTTTCGACCGATGAGAAAGCAATCTTCAATGCCGTAGGCAATGGGCCCGGACGCGCTGGAGTACCTAGCGCCACCGCCGCCGTCCCCACGGGCGGTCCCATTGTCGCTCTGCAAGATAAGTTTGCTCTCGTGATCGGAAACTCAGAAAGCCGACTGCCTGATGGCAAGATCCCGTTCGCTGGCGACGACGCCCAGCGCATTCGCCAAGCCCTGTTGGATCATGCGGGCTACCTTCCAGGAAACATTGACCTCGCCGTGAACGCCACTGCGGGCACCATCCGATCTGGCGCGAAGGCCTTGGCCGACCGAGTCACCGAAGGTTCCACCGTCTTCATCTACTTCACAGGTGCAGGCACGAACATTGGCGGCAAGGACTATCTGGCCGGAGTCGACGCCGAGAGCGGCACCGACATGTCGGGCATGATCGCCAAGCTGGAGATCTACAACTACTTCATGGCCAAGGGTGCCCGCGTCTTTGCGTTCTTCCAAGCCCACCGGCCCATCGTCGGTGGACGGTTCTTCGGCCAGGAAGTGCCCCTCGTCGGGTCGATCTCGCAAAGCCAGGCAACCTTGCCCGGCGAAACGGTGAGCAGCGTCGTCCGTTCTGGCAAGGTCGTTGGCATCTACACCGACGCAGTGGCCGCCGTGCTTGGCGAAATGTCCTCCAACCGAGTTCCGATTCTGGAATTCGGCTGGCAGGTCTTCTACAAGGTCCGCCGAGGCGACACCGGCTCGGTGGGTGGGGCAAGCCGCCAAACGCCGACTCTACCGGTGCTCACGAACATGGCCTCCGACGCCCGGTTCTAAAGCTCAGACCTAACCAGCCCCCTCCAAGCGCTCGCTGGAGGGGGCTATTGTTTGTCCGCTCCTGGCCAGCATCAATCCGCCAAGGACCGTCGCGACGCCCACGATCTGGCTCGGAACCATCGCTTGTCCCAAATAGAGCCAGCCAAAGATCGCCGTGATCGGCGGCACGAGGTACTGGTAGAGCATCGTCCCGCTCGCCCCGACCTTCGCCAAGCCGGCATAGAAGCACACGAAAGCGACGAACCCGGAGAGGACAACCACGTGCCCCAGCATCAGCCAAGTCGTGGTCGAAAAGTGCCCCCACTGGACAGACTGGATCGGCACGAAGCCATAGATCAGCATCACCGGAAGCGCACCCGGCATCGCGATGGTGAGCGACGACAGCGGCGGATACTTCTTCACAATCGGGCGCAAAACCAGCACCGAACACGCCCACAGGAGAGCGCAGCAAAACAGCAGGAAGTGCGCCCACAAAGAGCCGGTTGCCGTTGGGGTAGCCAAAGTCACCAGATAGATGCCCAGCAGCGCAACAAAGCCACCCACCAGAGCCTGCCAACGGAACGGCTCCTGCCGAAATGCCGCCGAAAGCAATGCGGTCAGGATGGGCGAGGTGGAAACCAACAGCGAAGCCTCAGCCGGCAACGCGCCCTTCACGCCTTCGAAGAAGAAGACAATGTAGATTCCCAAGGCCAGGAATCCCCCCAAGAACGCGCGGGGCAGGTCTTCCCTCGTCGGCCAAATTGGCTCTTTGCGCCAAAGGCAACTGGCAAGCAAAAGTGCGTACATGCCCAGAAATCGGACCAAGCCCAGCGCTGGTGGGGACATTTCGAGAAACACAACCTTGACGGCGACGAAGTTGAACGCCCAGCAGATGACCGTGACAATGAGGGGCCAGCTGATTTCTGGTCGTTTTGGTTGGGGCACGAGGCAAAGTACCCAAACCCGCGAACGAACCGCCCGACCGATTCGGTCCTGAGTGCAAAAAGCAGGACGCCAAGCTGACGTCTTGAATTTAGGGAGAAGGGACCGAGATGGCAATTCAAGATTACTCACAGACCAACTGGGGCGCGGCGAAGCGCTTCCGACTCATTCTTCGCGAAGGAAACCAAAGCCGAGAGATGGGCGGCGAAGACATGTCGCTCGCGGTTGGTATCGTGGACAACATCTTCATGGCCGCGCTCGAGACCGGCACGAGCGACATCCACCTCCAACCCGAGCGCGACCAGCTCCGAATCCGCTACCGCCAAGACGGTCAGCTCCACGACACTGGCCAACTCCCCCCCGAGCAAGCCCAAAACGTGCTTGCGCGTCTCAAACTGGCGTCGGGAATGCGCATCGACGAATCGCGCGAGCCCCAAGACGGCCGTATTGATATGGAGTTCATGGGTCGTCGACTCAGTGCCCGATGCTCGTGTATTCCCTGCCTCAACGGCGAGAAATTCGTTATGCGTATTCTCGACCCGATGGCCATGAAGGTCGAGCTTCCCAAGCTGGGAATGCCGGAGGACGTTCTGCGCAAGTGGACGCGGGCCGTCCAGTCGCCCTACGGTCTCATCCTCGTCACCGGCCCCACTGGTTCAGGAAAAACCTCGACCCTCTATGCGTCGTTGCACCAGCTCGACAGCAAGCACCGAAACATCGTCACGGTCGAAGACCCGATCGAGTACGAGTACGAGAAGAACATCGCCCAGGTGCAGGTCTCGGAGAAGATGACCTTCCCCAAGGTCATGCGCACCTTCCTTCGCCAAGACCCGGACGTCATGCTCGTCGGTGAAATGCGCGACCCAGAATCGCTCGCCATCGGTATCCAGGCGGGCCTTACCGGCCACTTGGTACTCACCACGCTCCACACAAACAACGCGATCGAAACCATCGGCCGTATGGTGGACATGGGCGCGGAGCCCTACCTCATCGCTGGTGTCATGGTCGGAATCCTCGCTCAGCGTCTTGTGCGACTCAACTGCGGCAAGTGCCGTGAGGTCTACACACCCTCAGCCGAAGAGGTCGAACTGCTCAAGCTGACCCACGCCGAGCTAGAAGCGGCCAAGTTCGCCCGAGGCAAAGGCTGCCCCGAGTGCCGCGGTAGCGGCTACAAGGGCCGAATCGGTGTCTTCGAATTGGTTCTGGGAACTCCCGAATTCAAGCTAGCCGTCGCCAAGGGAGCCGATTTCCAAGCCCTCAACGAGGCCGCCAAGAAGCAGGGCTACCGCACGATGCTGGAAGATGGTCGCGCCAAGGCCATGGCCGGCTGGACCACTCCCGACGAAGTCATCAAGGCCGTCTACACGCAGGCCGTGGAGTAGCGGCGCAAGCCCGTCATAATGGGAAAGAGGGCAACCGAAATGTCGCACGATACCTTTCCCATTCGCCGCATCGATCACGTCCGCTTCTATGTGGGCAACGCCCGCCAGTCGGCTTTCTTCTACCGCCACATGTTTGGCTTCAGCGTCACGGCCTTCCATGGCCTGGAAACGGGGCTGAAGCACGAGGTCGACTGGCTCTTGGAGCAGAACGACATCAAGTTCCTGTTCTCCGCCCCGGTACGGCCAGGACACCCGATTGCCGAGCAGATCGCCATCCACGGCGATCACGTTCAGGACATCTGCTTCGAAGTCGATGACGTCGACTGGGCCTTCAATGCCGCCGTCGAGCGGGGAGCCGTTCCTGCTCGCAACCCGTTTACGCTCGAGGATGAGAACGGTTTCGTCCGCCTCGCCAGCATCCACATCTACGGCGACACGCTCCACACATTCCTGAACCGCGACAACTTTCGGGGCCACTTCTTGCCCAAATTCGAAGCCCGTCCCGAGCCCGGTATCTCCACTGGCCTTATCGAAGTGGACCACATGGTCGGCAACGTCGAGCTTGGCGCGATGAACGAATGGGTCAAGTGGTACGAAGACGTCCTTGGCTTCAAGCAGCTCGTATCGTTCGATGACAAAGACATCTCGACCGAGTACACCGCTCTGATGTCCAAAGTCATGTCTGGCGGTGCTGGCCGTGTGAAATTCCCGATCAACGAGCCCGCCGAAGGCAAGAAGAAATCGCAGATCGACGAGTATCTCGAATTCTTCGGTGGCGCCGGCGTGCAGCACATCGCCATGCGCACCGAAGACGTCGTGGGCACCGTCAGCGAGCTGAAGCGACGAGGCATGCAGTTCCTCCGCGTGCCGCAAACCTACTACGACACCCTGCTAGACCGAGTGGGCCACATTGATGAGGACCTGAAGGACCTGCGGGAACTTGGCATCTTGGTCGACCGCGATGACGAGGGCTACCTGCTCCAGATCTTCACCAAGCCGATCACCGACCGCCCGACCCTCTTCTTCGAGATCATCGAGCGAAAGGGCGCGAAGAGCTTTGGCAAGGGCAACTTCAAGGCCCTCTTCGAAGCAATTGAGCGCGAGCAGGAAGTGCGCGGAACCCTCTAACCTCCGAACATCGCGGGTTCGTATTCGCCCGGCCTTTCCTTCGCCTCGACCTTCGTCAGGAAGTTGCGAAAGGTCGGCATCAACCCATCGATGTACTGAGTTTTGCCCACGTTGGCGGTCATGCTCAGCATCACCGTGGTGTTGCCCTTCACGCCAAACGCGGTGACGACCACCTTGTCGGGTCCCTCGCGGCGCACGATTCGGAAGTCGATGTCCTTGCCATGGACCTTTTCGAGCGTCTTGGCCGACCAGCCCTTCTGGTTCTCGTGGGTGCGATCGACATAGAACTGGGCAATGCCATCGGTGTGCAGATCAGGCGTCGGGTTGACCTCGGAATACACGCGGTTCACCGCACCGATGAACATCACCCCGTTCTTCTCGTGCTCGTAAAGGTAAATGGAGTGCGGCCCATGGGGCCGGGCAACGAACCCCTCGGGCTTCTCCCAGCGAAAGTCGTAGTTGGCGGTTGACGACTCGTGGACCCTTTGAAACTGGGAGATCGCAAAACCGACTGCCACCGTGGCAAGAAGAAGAGAAACGGCGGCGAGTCCCTTTTGTTGGTTCATGGTTCAGTGTACGACTACTTGGCCTGATTTTGGGCCATCATCGCCTCCAAATCCTCTTCGGAAAGCTGGGCAATCTCTTCGAATCGCTTCTCGCGGGCCTCGCGGTACTCAAGCCGCAGGTCACGGCGCAAACGCCCCTGAAGAAACCCGACCTTGTCTTCCCGGGTCTCGCAGACAAGACGAGGCACCGGCACCGGGCGGCCATCGCGCACGGCGACCATGGTGACACGGGCAGTATTCGTGTGGTGCCTTTCCCGGGTGAAGATGTTCTCGGCGAAGACTTCGATGGTGACCTCCACACTGGTCCGGCCCACGTAGGAGACCACTCCGCAGGTGGTCACGAGGTCGCCCACATCGATGGGGTGGTGGAAATCAACCCGGTCGAAGCTGGCCGTCACGCACACCTCACCCGAGAAGCGCGAAGCCGTGGTGTAGGCGCAAAGGTCAATGAGCGCGAGCAGGCGTCCACCAAAGACTTTGCCGAGGAAGTTTGCATCCCCCGGCTCCATGATCTGCACCATCTCGGTGCGCGTGGAACTGACCGAGCGAGAGTTGGCCATCAGGCGCTCATCACAATGCGGCCAAACTCGTTCGGGTCGAGGCTTGCGCCACCGACCAGACCTCCGTCGATGTTCTCCTGCTC
>JBMOJD010000106.1:0-10814 GCA_049317025.1 Fimbriimonas sp.
CTTGCCCGAAAAACTAGCAGGGAACTCTTAACATTCCCTTAGTCTTGTTCTTCCTCCAAAGAGGACATGATGAAGGCATGATGTTTTTATCAAAGAAGTCCCTGAGCGGATTGGTGGTCGTGGCCAGCCTCGCCGCCGCCAGCACGCTCCTAACCGGTAGCACCCAACGCACCACTCCGATTCGCGCCAACCAGAAAGATGCGACCGGCGCGATGGTCCTGCCAAACACGCACCGCATCGACCCGGCGGGACGACATATCGAGCTCAAAGGCGACCTCCCCGTTCGGTTCAAATTCTCCCCCGATGGCAAGAGCCTCTTCGTTGTGACGGGTGGATTCCACGACCATGGCGTGACCGCCATCGACACCCAGACCGAAACCGTCCGAACCTACAAGGCGTTTGCTCGCACCACTCCCGGCTTGCTCCTGAAGGGAGATGACATCCTCGTCGCCCGCGCTGCCGACGGCGTCGCCCGATTCCAGCTCGGCTCCACCGTTGCCGCCACGATGGCGACGAATCGACCGCCAGCCCAGTCTTGGTTCTCTGGCCTTGCCGAGACCCCCTCGGGCAATCTCCTCGCGATCGACCAGAATCGCGACTTGGTCATCGAGTTCGATGCCAGCGGAGCCCCAGTCCGCGAGGCCAAAGTTGGCGGCCACCCCATCGCCATCGCCACCTCGCCCGATGGCAAGACGCTCGCCGTCTCCAACGAAGGCTCGGGCACGGTCAGCTTCCTGCGCGCCGATGGCCTCGCAGTTGTCGCGACCGCCAAGGTTGGCATCCATCCAAACGAACTGACCTTCGCCAACGACGGCACGCTCTTCGTGGCCAACGCTGGCTCCAACACGGTCAGCGTGTTGCGCGATCAGAAGGTCGTCGCGACCCTGTTCACATCCCACAAACCCGGCGACATCGTCGGCTCCACCCCCGACGCCCTCTGCCTTTCGCCTGATCAGAAAACCCTCTACGTCGCCAACGCCGATGCCGCCGAGGTCGCCGTGATCGATGTCGCGAACCCGCTGAAGGCCAAGGTCAAGGGCTTCATCCCCACCGGCTGGTACCCCTCGGCTGTGGCGGTCTCGCCCGATGGCAAGAAGCTGTACGTGGGAGTTGGCAAAGGATTGACCTTTGCCAGCAACCCCGTCAGCACGAACGCCGAGGGAGTCAAGCGCTACGGCTACATCGGCACCTTGCTGAAGGGCTATGTCAGCGTGGTCGATATTCCCAATGCCGCCACCCTCAAGAAGCTGACGGCTCGCGTCGACCAGCTCGCCGCTAGCCGAGTGGCCAAGGTGGAAGGATCGGATGCCATCACCAAGAATGTCTTCCGCAAGATCAAGCACGTCGTCTACGTCATTCGCGAGAACCGCACTTACGACCAAGTGTTTGGCGACCTGCCCGGCACCAACGCCGACCCCAGCAACCTGATGTACGGCGAGGAAATCACGCCGAACGCCCACAAGATCACCCGCACTTGGACGACATTCGACAACATCTACTGCGATGGCGAAGTCTCTCAAGACGGTCACCAGTGGTGCAACGCCGCCTACGCGACTCGCTTCAACCAGCACGCCTGGCCAAGCGGATACGCCTCGAAGGGCCAAGCGGACGAAGACGAATCGGTCAATGATTCGCCCGCAGGCTACATCTGGGACGCCTGCCGCGAAGCGAAGAAAACCTATATCAGCTACGGCGAAAACTCCGGATTCAGGTCCACGCCCGACACCGCGCCGATCTTCGAAGGAAGCCGCGGCCTCAAGGATCATGCCAGCGTGGAGTGGTCAATCAAGGGTGGACGCGACTACGAAAAGATCGATATCTTTATCAATGACCTGAAGAAGGCGGAGCAAACCGGCAACTGGCCCAACTTCATGGTCATGAGCCTCGGCGAGGACCACACCAGCGGCCTGCGCGCCGGAGCATTCACACCCAATGCCTGCGTGGCTTCGAACGATCTCGCCCTCGGCAAGATGGTCGAAGCGATCACGAAGTCGAAGTTCTGGAGCGAAACCGCCATCTTTGTGATCGAGGATGACGCCCAGAACGGCCCCGACCACGTGGACGCCCATCGCACCGTCGGCCTCGTCATCTCGCCCTACACCAAGCGCGGGGTGGTCGATAGCAACCTCTATTCCACCGGTTCGATGCTGAAGACCATGGAGCTGATGCTCGGGTTGAAGCACATGACCCAGCACGACCGAGGGTCGAACGCCATGTTCACCGCCTTCACCACCAAGCCGGACTTGACGCCCTACACGGCACTCGCCGCCCGCGTGGACCTCGAAGCCAAGAATCCGGGGCGAACTGCCCTGGCGAAGCTTTCCGAGAAGCTGAACCTAAACGGATACGACCGCAGCGACCCGGCCTTGATGAACGAGATCCTCTGGCGCGACGCCCACCCAACGCGCCCGATGCCGCCGGTGGTTAGCTCCATCGCGAGATAGTGGCGAGACGCAGGTTAGGCGACCCATCCACGCGTCGGCTAACCTGCAGCTCTAGGCGGGCTCGTCACGAGCGGTGACTTCCCAGAGGCGCACGAGCTTGTCCTGACCACCTGCAGCCAGACGGCTTCCGTCCGGACTGAACGCCACGCACGAAATCGGGCGGGATGAAACTTCGATTCGGGCGTTGCCGATGCCCTTCGCCGCATTCCAGAGGCCAACGGTGCCATCCCGCGAACCGGAAGCGAAGAGCCAGCCATTGGGATGAAACGCCAACGACTCAATCGGCTTCGTGTGCCCGAACATCATCTTTACGAGCAGGCCGGTTTCCAAATCAAAGACTCGGATCGAAAGGTCGACCGCACCGACGGCCAGGAACTTGTTGTCGGGGCTAAAAGCGAGCGCGGAAACTGTCGCCCGGACCTGAGAGATGGTTTGCAGCGGCTCGCCGCTCGTGCTCTTCCACAGCTTGACCGTTGCATCGGCGGAACCGGTCGCCAACATGGCCCCGTCGGCGGACCAGGCAACCGCCGTCACCGATTGGGCATGCTCGGCTTTGCGGTAGCGACTCTCGCCACTCAACGTGTCGCTCACCGTGAACGATTTGTACAAAGAACCAGCGGCAAGATTCCTTCCATCGGAAGAGATCGCCACGCACGAGACCCACTCGTCGTTGCTCGCCCTCCAGGCGTCCAGGTTGACTCCATTCAGTCGCCAGAAGTTGACGGTGGACTCGGACGATCCCGCCGCAACCAATCGGCCACCGGCAAAAGCCCGCAGGGTCGAGATGGTGCCAGATTCAAGCTTTGTCCGGCGTTGGGGTTTGGACGATTTTTCGTCCCACCAGATGATCTCATTGTCGAACGCGCTCGAGACCACGGAACCCGAATCAGGCTCAAAACTCACCGCGTAGACCGGCGTCATGTGGGCCTGGAAGCGCGCCATTAGCTTCACCACGACGGGCTTTTGGGGCGTACGGGGGCCGGGGGCTTCGTCGAAGGTGCCACCCGCGAGTTGGGCGTCGTACTCTTGTCGCTTAGCCGGGTCAATGAGGACCTGGAATGCGTCGTTGATCCTCGCCATGTTTTCATGGGCGCGGGGGTCGGCGCTTACATCAGGGTGATGCTTTCGGGCAAGGCGTCGATAGGCTTTGCGCAGAGTTTCGGAGTCGGCCGTCGGCCCGACCCCAAGAACCTCGTAGAGCGAGGAAAGGGTCTTCAATGGAAGTTACGATTGTGACAGCTTCAACCGGCAGAACGCGACCTTCGCATAATTGCTAGCGCACAGAATTCTCATTTTGTGGCGAAAAGCACATCAAATCAGTCGGATGAGCGGCCATGGCGGTCGCGAACGTAGGGCCGAAGCTCTTCAGGTCTCTCGCGGAGGTGGGTCAGCAGGGCGCGTCGCTTCTCCACACCTCGGCCGATATGAGGCTGTTCGGGCAGCAGGCCAGGCAGGACCTCCTGGGCCCGGACGTAGATCGAGGACCATCGCTTCTTCACCGCATCCAGGCTGATATTGAGCTCGTCGGCGATTTCGTTGTCGGTTTGGCCCGCTCGGGCCAGCAGTAGCACCTGCTGTTGGGTTGGCGTAAACATGAACCGAGGCGGCATGTAGGTGAACAACCTGGTGAGCCAATGGTTTTCCGTCAGCAAGGCTTCGTGGCGATCGGTACCGACCAAATATGGCCGCTTAGGCGCCTCCAGTTGGTTGTTTTGGGTTGCCCATTCGTCGTAGGAGTTCAGCATGATCAGGTGGATGCGGTTGGCGAGGTCCAGCAGCTTAGGCCCGCCGATTTCGCCGATCACGGAGTGCAAGTGAAAGCCCGAATGGCGGTCGGCATAGGCATTGGTGACCACTGACCGCAGGGTGGCGGCTTTCTCGGTGCGATAGTCATCGCCTTCCCATCCGATGTAGCAGACCAGCAAGGTGAGGCCATCTTCCGCGTTGCGCTGGCCGATATTGGCTTCCTTCTCGAAGATATCTTCACCAGCGCGAGCGCGGGCAAAGAGGCGCTTGAGCAGTTGCGGTTCGCGGGCTCGCTTGGCTTCGTGATAGATTTCTTGGCGCACAAAGGTCGTGACCATGAGGCCGCGAACTTGGGCGGGCTGGACCGCCATATCCTCAATCACGAGACCAAGGACATAGCCATGATCCCAAAGGGTGTTCCAATCGAGTTGCACTCGTTCCGCTTCCGGCGTACCCGGCGAGATGAGCGGATGGCAAAGGCGAAAGACCTCCGAAAAGTGCTCGCGCCGTAGTGTCCGGGTCACCAAGTGCATCGGTCTATGTTACTTCAGGTTACAGCAGTCCATGAATCCGGCCATATTTCATCACCGCCGCTTCGGCTAGTTCGAGAGGGTGCACCGTCGCGGCGTCATCGATTCCTACCTTGCGCGCGATCGGACGCCAAAGTTCGGCAATGAATCGGTCGCGGCGGGCGGGCGTTAGTTCGGGATACCGGTCGCAGAATCGGCGCAGGGCGAGATAGTCTTCGACGGTCATGCCGACGAGGTCGCCGACCAGGGCCTCGTACCGGTGGATGCCCGCCTGGTGGGGGGCGACGGTGAAGGTCGGCCTCTCCAGGGGTTCGTAACACACAATGGTGCCCGCAACGATATCGCCGATCCGTTGCGACTTGGGGTTAGTAATGATCGAGAGAAGGCCGACGAAATAGGCAGTGGGCAGGATATCGGCGACGCGCAGCAGGTTGCGGCCAAGGGCACCGACGAAGGTGATGGGCGTCCCGTCTTCGTAGCGAACGCGCAGGTGAAGGGCGCGCTTGCCCACGGTCTGGCCGTTCCAAAGGCTCTCACACAGGATGAAGTAGAGGAAAAATCCAAGTGTGGAAATGATTGCCTGAACAAAAGTCGCGATGCCGGAATCGACGAGGGCAAACATCATGATCGGCAAGCTGAGCAGATACATGATCGCGACGACCACGACAAGGTCAATCACCTGCGCTCCCACCCGGCTGCCGAGCCCGGCAAGCCGATACGTCACGATCGTCTTTTCCGGACTGAGGATCGCGAGCTCGTGGTTCATAGCACTATCGTACCGACGATTTGGGGCTGGTCGATGTGGCGGAATGGGAAGGCAGGGAACTTGATTTTCCACTTAATTTTGGTGCGCTCCTTAGGGAAGAACGTTAAGCAAGTGATTTTCGAATGAGCGACGAATATTCGGACGTGGCGGCTGGATGTGTCAATCGCGTTTGCTTGCGAGACGCGGACCGCATCGGATCAGCGGTGGTGCGGAGAGTGCTGAGGGGAAGCGGCAGCGCTCTGTTGGGAGGCAGTTTGGGCGCGATGCCTCGCTGTGCGACCCGATGGCTCGAAGACTGCCTGAAGTTTTGTGGGTAAGGTTGGGTCGCCTTGTTGGTTTACCAATGATCAGAACTCTTGTTACGACCCTAACTCTCCTTGGCGCCCTATTCCTTTCCGGCTGCGGCGGCAGCGGAATCAGCGAGCCCAGCACGCCAAAACTGTACGCATCTACCAGCAACGGACTTTCCACTTCGGTCGATGGTGGAACCACTTGGACAAACAAAACGTCTGCGGACGGACTCGCATTCAGCTCCGTTGTTTGCGCCGCCTTGAGTGGACCGAAGATTTACGTGGCGACATTTGCCGGTCTCTCGATTTCCACCGATTCTGGAAATACTTGGACCACCAAAACGACCGCGAACGGACTTGGTAGCAATAGCACCAGCTGGGTGGCCTTGAGTGGATCTTCGATCTATGTCTCTTCCGGAAATGGGCTTTCAATTTCCACGGACGGGGGAGCGAGCTGGACGAACAAAACGACCGCCGATGGACTTGGTAACAAGTTCATCGCATCTGTGGCGGTAAGCGGATCGAAAGTCTTCGCGTCGACATTTGGGTGCCTCGCCATTTCCTCCGATGCTGGCGCCACATGGACCAACAGAACATCGGCAAACGGACTCGGCAGTGACACGGTGAATGCCGTAGCGCTCAGTGGATCTATCATCTATGCGGCGACCGCCGGTGGGCTCTCGATTTCCAGCGATGGCGGAGCAAACTGGACCAACAAAACGACCGCAAACGGACTCGGCGGTAACAACGTCATTGGCGTTACCGCGAGCGGATCTACCATCTACGCGGCAACCACCAATGGTCTTTCAATTTCCACCGACGGCGGAACCACCTGGACCAACAAGACGACAGCGAATGGTCTCGGCTCAAACACTGTTTTCAGCGTGGCAGTGAGCGGAGCCACGATCTACGCATCAACTGAGAACGGCCTCGCCATTTCGAGCGACGGTGGGACCACCTGGACCAACAAAACGACCGCAAATGGACTCGGCGGCAACGAAGTGTATAGCGTGACCATCGAGGGATCGTAGGGCAGTTTAGGTCCCGCGTCCAGCGCCTTGCGTCTCGCCAAAAAAAACTTTCGCTGATCGGGAACGCTTTTCGCGCCGCGCTTGTTGCTATTCCTGAGAGTCGTTTTTCATAGGGCGGCCAGAGACAAGACAGAGCAAAAAGCAAACTCCTCGGGAATGTGGACCAATCGACAATTAGGTTCACATTCCCTATTTTTTTGTCTGGCCGATGCGGGACGCATCCCACCCGGACGCAAGACCAAGCGGGTAGCGGGGCTACAGGTCGGGACCCATCGAATGCGAATGCCGTGCGCCCCTCCCATCTCAGAGCAGCGCTTGTCTCCCTCCCATGTCGGCGTCATGCGCCTTCCCGCCGTCAGCCTCTGACGTCCTGTGACTCCCATTTTCACGTTTTCTCCCTTTTTCGGCCCGAGCGGGAACTCTTGGCAACGGGCGCTTGTTGCTATTCCCGTAACCTTAGTGACTGCCAAGCCAGAAAGGGCAAAAGCAGTTACATACAATCAGAGCAAACTAATGAGATACTTCGCAAAGCCTATCGCACTTTTCACACAGACTGCCGTCATTGTTGCCGCTTCCACCAGTGGAGCCCACGCCGCATTCATCCAGCTTAACGCTCCCCTCACCACGACCGCGATCGACAAATTGACCCCGGTTGTGACGAGCCGAATCAAGTTCGACGGCGGCGGCGGAGTGGACAGCATGCTCTTCAAGCAAGACGGTGGCCCGGCTGGCTATCCTGGTGCCGACCTTCTGCGGATGAACGCCTCGAACAAGGGCACGGCGACCTACAAGTTCTCGCTCAACTACGAAAAGGCAACGCGAACTTTCATCTGGGCTCTCTCCGATGGCGAAATCTCCGGAGGCACTTCGTTCGCTGGTACCGGCAAGACGAGCACCCTGAAATACACCTTTGATGGCGCCAACAAGAAGAATACTCTCCCCTCTTTCAACATTCTTCACCTCATGCTTGTCACCGACAAGGGTGCCGCCGCAACCTTCAGCGACTTCGCCTTCAAGGCCGGTTCTGACCTCAAGACGGTCGGCAAGGTTTCGCCCAGCGATGGCATCACTTCGGATGGCGGGTACACCTCCTACGACCAGTGGCTTGCCGCCCCGACCGCAACCGACCTTTCCAACTTCGACTGGACCATCACCGGCACCACGACCTTGACCATGAACGGCACGAAGCCGAGTGCCGAACGACTCAAGCTCGAGATCACCGGCAAGAGCGGTGCCTACACTCCGGAAGCCGTTCCCGAGCCTGCCTCCATGCTCGCCCTCGCCGCCGGTGCCGCAGGAATCCTTCGACGCCGCGCAAAGAAGGCCTAGCCCGCCCACTTCCCTTCCTTCGAAAAGGCCCGCAAGATTTCTTGCGGGCCTTTCTTGTTGCCAGCCGGGTACACCTGCAATCAGCTTGATCACACCCACTCGCCGTTGCCTCTGGCTCGCCGTCCTCGGCATTCCGATTGCTGCGCTGTGCGCCAGTGCCGGTTCGCCGTGGCTTGGGTTGGGCTACAACGTCGTTTTGCTTTTGGCCACTTGGGTGAGCTGGCGCTTGGGCAGCGACGGCCAGGACCTGCGGCTGTCACGACGGTTTGACGCGGTTCTCTCTGTGCGGATGGAAAACCGGATCGACGTCGAGCTCCACAATGACAGCGGCCAGACGATTATCGGGCGTTTACGCGATGAGCCGCCCGCCCTGTTTAGCAAGTCGGACACCGAATTCGACCTACGCCTTCATCCGGGCGAGACGCAAAGCTTCAGCTACAAAGTGCGCCCGCCCGAGCGCGGTTCCACTTTTTTCCGGGGGACGTTTCTGCGATTGCAGTGCCCTTTGGGTCTGGCCGAGCGGATTGTGCGGCTGAAGACGGAGCAGCCCGTGCGCGTCTATCCCAACGTCTTGGCGCTGCGCGAGATGGACCTTCTGAACCAGCGTGGCCGACTGAAGGACTTGGGCATGCGCCAATCGCGGATGCGGGGACTGGGCACGGAGTTCGAATCGCTTCGCGATTACGCCCAAGGCGATGACTATCGAAAGATCGACTGGAAGGCGAGCGCACGCCGCACCAAGATGGTGGTCCGGCAATTCGAGCAGGAGCGCAACCAATCCGTGATCCTGTGCATCGACATCGGACGGCACATGCTGGCCGAGGTCGATGGCGTGCGCAAGCTGGATCACGTGCTCGATGCTGTGTTTCTGCTCGCGCATTCGGCCCAGCGCGCAGGCGACTGCGTGGGCCTGCTGGTTTACGCCGAGAATGTGCGCCGGTACTTGCCGCCCCGAAAGGGCCGGGATCAAGTGGGCTTCGTAATCGAGGCTTTGCACGACTTGGTCGCAGAACCCCTGGAATCCGATCCCGCCCAGGCGTTTGCATACTTGGCGACACGGATGCATCGCCGTGGCCTCATCGTGCACTTCACCGAGTGCGCCGATATGGACCGGGCCAAGACTTTGGTGCTTGCCCATGGCTCAACGGCGCGGCGTCATCTTGCCCTGATCGCGCGGGTCTCCGACCCTCACGTGAAGGAGATATTGAGTCACGAAGTCGCCACGAATGACGAGATGTTTCGAAAGGCGGCGGCGATTCTGGCGACCGACGAGCGCAAGCTCGCCAAGAGCCACCTGCTCGCGGCCGGACTTCATGACCTGGAAGCGGAGCCTCAGGAGCTCGCCGATGCCCTTGTGCGGTTCTACTGGCGGGCCAAAGATCGTGCTCTTCTTTGAGTCCATTTGAGCAAATTGCGAAATTGGCGCTACAATGGGGAAACCATTGCAATGGGACAAGTGTGTGCCGCTCAACGTAGTACACATTGCGTCCCAGTGGGGCCACAAGAACAGACATGATCACTCTCACCGAATCAGCATCGACCGTCCTTCAGGAAATGATCTCGAGCCAGGAAAAGGCAGCGGCCTTGCGCGTTTGGGTCCAAGGCGGCGGTTGCTCGGGGCTCAGCTATGGCATGGCGCTTGACGACGCCAATCCGGATGCCGACGACAAGATTTTCGAGCAGAACGGCATCAAGATCTACGTCGATTCGCTCAGCATGAACTACATGGATGGCGCGAGCGTGGACTACGTTGATGACGTGCTCGGCGGCGGATTCAAGATCGAGAATCCGAACGCGACTTCCAGCTGCGGTTGCGGTTCTTCCTTCAAGGCCGATGGCGCGGAAGCCGTTGGCGGCGGATGCGGCAGCGGCGGTTGCGGATCCTGCGGAAGCCGATAACCCATGGGTGAGCGCGGTTTCGACTCGCTCATGACCCCGACCGGCTTGGCGCTGATCTTTGTCGCCATGCTGATCATCGCTGCATTCATCGGCGCGGGCGGCATCTACATGCGTGCCGCCATCCGCGATGCCAAGCTTCGCGAGAAGAGCGACGAGAATTAGGGCGACGCTGGACGCCAAGCAGGGGAGCCAATCGGTCGCCCCTTCAGGGCTCTGAGATTTTCGGAGGCACTTGACCAGGGCTACGCCCTTCGCTGGGATTGGCCCGCCCCTTCAGGGCTAATCGTTTCTCAGACCCATATGACGCCTGCACGCTCAAACAACCTCGTCTTGCCTCCGTGCGCACTGCCTCTCCCGAGTCGGGCCTGAGGGGCCGACCCGAATTGGCCAAGGGCGTGAGACCTTGTGGCAAGGCAAAGCCAAGCCCAATCACTGAAGGTGCGACTAAGTGACGTCCCTCCCCGGTCCAAGACCAAACTCCGAACCACGGAGTGGTTCCACACCCAAAAGCCCTGGGTAACCACCCAGGGAGCCAGACGACCAATAGAATTCCACAACGCCAGCGGCGTTGAAGATCATCTCTCGCCACCCAATTCACATTACACGACCGCGTCTCGCGTCTCTCCAAAAAAACTTTCGCAAATCGGGAACGCTTTTCGCGCCGTGCTTGTTGCTATTCCTGAGAGTCGTTTTTCATAGGGCGGCCAGAGACAAGACAGAGCAAAAAAAGCAAACTCCTCGGGAATGTGGACCAATCGACAATTAGGTTCACGTTCCCT
>JBMOJD010000107.1:0-9591 GCA_049317025.1 Fimbriimonas sp.
GCGAACTTGGGGAAGGTCAAAGAGGGCATCGCGCGGGCGCGGACAGTTTTCGATGTCCCTCCCGCCGACAAGGCGCCGATCCTGCCCTCGCTTCTGTACGAATTTGAACCAGCGGCCAGGAACAAGGGGCAGGACGTGGAAGTTGCCGCTCTCCTCGAGGATGCCATCAAGCAGCATCGGGCCGTGGTCGTGGACGAAACGACCGAGCCCGGACAGGCGTTTCTAGCCGCTCGTTTTGCCCATATCCGCAAAGCCTGGGAAGCCATCGATGCCCTGTTGCGCGAAGCCAAGCGCCCGGATCTGGTCGAAGCCGCCCGCAAGCGCCGGGCCATCTCGATGCGCGACGCCAGCAGCCTCTAGACTGCCTCCACAAACGTCCAACGGATGCTCTTGCCCAGGCTCCAGACACATAGACTCACGGGCCTTTTGCCCTCGGTCGTCAGTTGTTTTCGCAACGCCGAGCCGTCGATCTTCGGCCCGCTGACCTTCACCTCGAACACCGTCGCGTCAAGCTCACGACGAGCGGCACGAGCCGCCTTCAGATCGGCCTTGACACTGCTGATGACGCGGTAAGCACGCAGCCAAGGGCTCGAAACCAAGTTGTCGCCCGTCAGGTAGCTATACGAATCGCCCAAGGCAGAAAGATCGTGCAACTCGCAGAGCGTTCCCAAAGCATGCGCGCGCACGGCGGCGGGGTCGGCGTCATACAGAAACGATTGGGGAGACTCGATGGGGATCGCCGCATAGCCCGCAAGCAGAGTATCCCCCGATTCCACATGAACCGCCAGCCGACCCGGCTCGCCCACTTCTCGACCCATCCAGATGCACGCTTCCCGGCACTCGCGCCCGTAGCTTACAAATTCCAGCCGCGGCCCCAGCGATTCGAGGAAAGCATCCGGCAACATCGGGCTGAGCTTGATCGCACCCAGGCGCAATTTCGCCATGCGATGGGTCAGGGAGGACGGATCGGGCTGGAAGGATTCCGGATCAAGCGTCCGGCGTCCATCGACTCGCCGGGCCGGGTCGGCGAATGCAAATTCGAAGTCCCAAGTCGTGCCAAGGCAGTCTTGCTCCCGAATCTCCCCATTCGGGGTGATCAAACCGAGGTTGTGGGTCGCGTAGCGCGCCCGCTCAGGGTCGATCTCGTAGCCCAAGACGGGGTGGCCGGTGGCGGCCAGGGCCATGAGATCACCGCCGATTCCGCACGTGAGGTCGGCGACGCATTCCCCGGTCGGAAATCGCCTCGCCCGCCAAAGTGCCACGGCCTCGCTTGTGGATTGCTCCAAAGCTTCCCGCACAAACAACATTTCTTCGGCGCGCGAAAACTTTATTCGGCCCGCCCGTCGCATCTCCCACTGGGCAAATGCCCACCTCGCAGACTCAGCCCCGACCTGCTTTGCCACCTTGGCGAGGTTATTGGGGGACAGATCCAGCCCACGCGAGACGGCCAAAGACAATTCTTCGTTCGCGAAATCGTACACGTCTTGATATAATGTCGTTTACTTGATCCGCTTGCGGCGTGCATTCACATTGGTCGAGGCTCTTTTGGTCATCGCGATTTTGGCGATGGTCGGTGCGGTCCTGTTTCCCGTCTTCTCGCAGGCATCCGGTGCGGCCAAAAAGGCCACCTGCTTCGGCAATTTCCACCAGGTCTCGCTCGCCACGATGCTCTATGTCGGCGACTACGACGACCTGATGATGCCCGTCAACCATCAGCCCGCCGAAGTGCCAAATTCACGCAACGACAAGACTTGGGTGCAGCTTATCCTGCCGTACATGGGCTCGTTTGCCCCCTTCCGGTGCCCTTCGGACCGTTCCGAGCGGCCGCGATCCGAAACCCTGTTCGACCAAGACCTAGTCCCGGGTGACACCTACTCCCAGTTCTACTCGGCATCAATGCGAACGAACCTTGGGTTCAATTTCCAATATCTGTCGCCGATCGTGCGAATCGCCAATCATTGGCAGGCGCTCCCCAAGGCTTTGACCTCGATCCGGGAGCCCGCCCGCACCGTTTTGTTTGTCGATTCGGTCTGGTCTCGCGACGCCAATGGCGTGCCCACCGGCGGCGGAAGCTGGCTAGTGGTGCCGCCTTGTCGGTACGTCGAGGTTGAGGGCGTTCCGAAGGACACTTTCCTCGATCGATTTGGCGACGGGACCAAGATTTTCACTACGAACCGCGGCTGGGATCCCAGCGACATCTCTTCGCAGTACCAATTCGGCGGTGCATGGCCGTGGCACGAAGGTCGCATGACCGTTGCACGCGTGGATGGAAGCGTTGTCTCCCTCACCCCGACTCAGCTTGCTCAGGGGTGCGATGTCCGCCCCGAATGGTCGGGGCGGATCGAGAGCAGCGCGGCGTATCTTTGGGATACGGAGTAACGGCGAGTTAGTCGATCAGAGTCTGCTTGACCTTGACGTCCAAAGTTTCCACCGGCGCTCCGGGAGGGGCCGGGAATCCAGTGACGCTGACTTCATCCTTAACGCTGCGGAAGTTCTTCTTGTCGAGCCAAGTGAATCCCGTGATCTTGACCGGCTTCGCGCCTTCGGTCTCAGTGAAGTTGATCTCAACCTTCAGCGTGTCGTGTTTGCCAACCTTCTCTTCGGCGATCAGCTTGTAGGTGATCTTGGAGGGGGGGACGTCCTCTTTCTTGATTGCGGCAAACTCGGCCGACCAAGAGTCGCCAACGGCGATGCCCTTCTTCGGATCGACCAGCGACATGCCTCGCGAAAGGCGGATCTGAATGCCCAACGGCTGCTCCGTGTCGTCGGTGGAGACGATCTCGCCGGTGGGGGAGAGCTTGCTCTTCTCGACCTTGTCGGATCCACCAGGATTTGGCACTTCCTGGCCACCCACTGTTACAGCGTTGTCGCTTTGGCTGGATTCGACGTGAAACGCTCCGTCCTCATCGACCTTGGTGACCTTTTGAACCTGGTTGTACTTCTGCTGAATCTGCATGCCCTGAAGTTCGAGATCGACCATCACGGCATACTTGAACGTGTCGCCAGGCTTGACGGCGATCTTGAACAGGTAGGCCCCTTGGGCGGCAAGGGCGAGGACGGCAACGGCCAACGCGGCGGATGAGGCAATCAATCGTGTTTTCATGTGTTTCCCAGTTCGGTTGCTGAAAATCGTACATGATGCTGGCGTCGGTGTAAGGACTTTGGACTTTTGGTTGGGGGCCATAGTCCAAGAGATCCGAGTTTGATCACAAGGTTACGCACAGGTACCCTTCCACTATTCGCGTCCACTACCTGGGTGTGTTGCGAAGATCGG
The DNA here is from genome assembly GCA_049317025.1 of Fimbriimonas sp. GTDB lineage: Bacteria > Armatimonadota > Fimbriimonadia > Fimbriimonadales > Fimbriimonadaceae > Fimbriimonas. Next base: position 3,275 of record JBMOJD010000107.1, read on the forward strand.
GTGGGCTGTGCGAATTGAGTCGTCGGTTGAAATCTTAGAGGGTGCGACCGGTCAGATGCTGCGGGCTGACTTGGTCACTGGCGTGACCTTGGACGAAGTTGATGACGCAATGGCACTCTGGGCACCTTTCCGTTTAGCCCATGAGGAGGAAACTGGCAGAAGGACTCAGCATTCCCACTGGGATTGGAGCCGAAAAGCCCGTGCCGTTGACGGGGCTCCGAATTACACCATTGTTGGCGTACGTGTTGGAGTCCAATTGCAGGGCCTCATGCTGTGGGATGACCTCCACGAGAAGGGCCAACTTGGCAGTCAACTCGGACTTGACTTGGTATACATCCATTTTATTTCAACTGCGCCTTGGAATGATCGTAGCTTTGTTTTGCGCCCCGATTATCTAGGTGTCGGAACATTGCTCGTTGTTGCGGCCGTCAAATGGAGCATTCACCTTGGCTTTGAGGGCAGACTTGGCCTTCACTCGCTCCTCCAAGCGGAACTTTTCTACCGAGATCGCTGTAAGATGAAAGACTTAGGGCCAGACACCAGTGGAGGCCATAATGGATTGCACTACTTCGAATTCACACCAAGTATGGCAAGAGACTTTCTGAACAGATCGGAGGGAAAACGTTGACGAAGCAACAAAAAGAGAAGTCAGCCCACATGCTGGCCGAGCTAGAGGAAGGCTGCATTGTCACGACTGGTTGGGCCGATTTAGAGGCCTTCTATCGTCAGGTCGAAGACCAGAAAGCTAGGGTGAATCAGCGCCCAGAGGTTCTCGATCGCAGCGGACTCCGGCCAGACTTTGAAGGTCGGCCACGCGCTCAGATTCGGTCAAAGGACTGAGCCGCAGTTCCGAGGGCGAGTCACTCCGGCATTTGCTCCCGACTCGCAACCAACCCGCGAATCTCGTCGAACGACGCATCCTTGGCGAACGCCACCTGATACGCGGCGTCAATAAGACCAAAAATCTCCAGCAACCCCTCAAGCCGCCGCCGCAAACTCTCGCCTTCATCCTTCGTATCCTCGCGGCTCAGGATGAGCAAGACCTCGCGAATAGCGTCGGCGGTCGGGTCGATTTCCCGGCGCTTGCGCTCGCGGATGACCCGCAAGAACATCTGGTACGGCTCCAGATCGCTCACGAACATGTCCTTCCGGTCGCCCGGCTCGCGCGATTTGCGCACGATGCCCCAGTCCATCAGCTCGCGCAGGTTCATGCTCGCGTTGCCCCGGCTGATCTGCAGCCGGTCCATGATCTCGTTCACGGCCATGGGGCGTCCACTGACGAACAGCAGGGCGTGAATCTGGGCCATCGTGCGGTTGATGCCCCAGCTGTTGCTCATCCGGCCCCATTCAAGAATGAACAGGTCCTGTGCGCGCTCATAGTTCGAGCGATGGTCGCCGTGGCTTAGTTCAGAACTCTCCATATCCGGATGCTTCAAATCATTGTGGACCCAACGTCATAGATTGTGGATATGCGACTTGCTGCGGGCCTCACTCTTCTAGCTCTTACGTTCGTTTCTGCCCTCCAATCATCAGCGTTGGCTCAGCCGACGAGAAACACCAAGACCGGGAGCGTCATTTTCATTCACCCCGACGGAACCGGGCTCAACACGTGGTCGGCGGCCCGCTATCGCTTCGTCGGTCCCGATGGCCTGCTGAACTACGACCGCCTGCCAAACATGGGAATCTACATCGGGGCGGTCCGCGATGCCCTGACGCCATCCTCAAACTCGGGGGCGACCGCCCATGCCTACGGAGTGATTCCGGTTCGAAGCGCATTTGGCATTGAGGAAGGCGCACCAATGCGGGCTGCCTCGGGCCAGCGCCTCAGCCTCATGATGGAAGCCAAGCGCAAGGGGCTCGCCGTCGGAGTCGTCAACTCGGCGGGCGTGGGTGATGCCGGAACGGGAGTCTTCCTGGCTCAAGTCGACAATCGCCGAATGTACGCCGAGATCGCCCGCCAAATGCTCTCCCGCAAGCCGGATGTCGCGCTGGGTGGCGGCGAAACCTGGTTCTTGCCCAAGGGCGTCAAGGGTCGGCACGGCGAGGGCTCGCGGACAGACGGACGAAACCTGATCGCCGAAGCCCGCAAGCAAGGCTACACGGTCGTCTTCACGCGCGATGAGCTACTCAAGGTCGCCCCTGGGACCAAGCGATTGCTCGGCCTCTTCGCCTCCGAAGACACCTTCAACGACAAGAACGAGGAAACCCTCCGCGCCGAGGGATTGCCGCTGTATGTGCCCACCGCTCCGACCATCGGTGAGATGACCAAAGCGGCCCTGCGGGTCTTTGACGCGGTCGGAAAGCCGTTCTTCCTCGTCGCCGAAGAAGAGGCAACCGATAACTTCGGGGGCGAAAACAACGCCAAAGGCGTGTTCGAGGCCATCCGCCGAGCCGACGAGGCCCTCGGAATCGCCATCGATTATCAGAAGCGACGGCCGAATACCCTGGTGATCACGTGCGCCGATAGCGATTGCGGCGGACTCCAAGTGAAGGGCGAAGCCGCCAGCGAAGTCGACGGCGATGACCCTGCCCCTGAGCGCGACCCGGACAACGGCTCCCCCATTGACGGGATGACGGGAAGCAAGTCGGTGCCCTTCCTCTCCGGCCCCGACAAGCTCGGCAAGCACCACTTGTTCTATGTCCAATGGGCCGGTGGCGGCGACCTCTCGGGGGGTAGCCTAGTCCGGGCGATCGGCCTAAACGCGAACCTGGTGCGAGGCAACGTGCGCAACACCGATGTCTATCGGATCATGTTCCAGACGCTGTTTGGCCGCCCGCCCCAGAAGTAACGGTTGCCATGAGTGACACAATTCGAATCCGAGTTCTGCCCGACGAAACCTTCGGGACGATGTCGGCGCGCCTCTATGGCCACTTCGCCGAGCACCTGGGCCGTTGTTGCTACGATGGCCTTTGGGTCGGCCCCGATAGCGACATCCCCAACGAACACGGCTTCCGAACCGACGCCATCCAGGCCCTTGCCGAGATGCCCTGCAAGCTCTTGCGCTGGCCCGGCGGCTGCTATGCCGACCACTACCATTGGCGCGACGGTATCGGGGAGAACCGACCCCAGCGGCTGGGGATGTCCTGCGGCGAGCGGACGCTCGACACCAACGCCCTCGGCCTGCACGAGTTCCTTTGGCTCTGTGAAAGAATCGGGGCCGAGCCGTACCTGGCGGGCAACATGGGCTCGGGCTCGTGCCAAGAGATGTGCGACTTCGTGGAATACACCAACGCCACCCTGGCCACCGATCTCGTGCAAGAGCGAGCCACCAATGGCCGCGCCGAGCCCTGGAACGTACGCCTATGGGGCGTCGGCAACGAGAACTGGGGCTGCGGAGGTCACTACGACCCCGAAAGCTACGGCCTCGAGTATCGCCGCTACGCCACCATGCTACGGCACGTGGACGACCAACTCGAGCTGGTGAGCTGTGGATTCGAAGCCGACTGGAACCGCCGGTTAATGCACACCCTGCGCAACCACTTGCACCTCGTCGACCACCTATCGATCCACCGCTACTGGGGTTCGTCCCAAAGCGACTTCGACTTTGATTCCGACGGCTACTATGGCCTCCTCAAAGAAGCCAACCGCACCGAACAGTTCGTCCAAGAAACCCAAACGCTGATCCAAGAGGTCGCGGGAACCCAGAAGAAGATCGGCATCGCCCTCGACGAATGGGGTGCGTGGCACCCCGAAGCCAAACTGGAGGCCAAATACGAGCAGCGCAGCACCCTCCGCGACGCCATCGCCGCCGCGATCGCGCTTGAGGGCTTCCACCGGCAATCCGGATCGCTGACGCTGGCCAATCTAGCCCAGATCTGCAATGTGCTCCACGCCCCCATCCAAACCCACGGCGCGCACCTCTGGATGACCCCGACCTACTATGTCTTCCAGATGCAGCGGCCGCACCTCGGCGGGGTCGCTCACCGCGTGGCGTGGGAGTGCGAAGACGCCTCGCCCGGCTTGCCCAAGGTCGGCGCAATGGCGACGCGCAAGGATGACGAGTGTACGGTTTCACTCACCAACCGTCACATGGAACAGCCCGCCGAGATCATCATGGAAGGCGTGCCGGAGCTCATCCAGGGCCGGTTCCTCGCCGGAGCCACCGCCTACGCCATGAACGGGCCGTTTGAATCCGAGGTCCTCCCGAACGCTCTTCATTGGGCCGAAACGGGCGATGGCTCCGTCGTCTTCGGCCTCCCGCCCCACAGCGTGACCACGATCCGCTACCGCGCCTCGGAGTGAGCCCATGCAATACATCTTCCGCCCCGCCACCGATCAAACCATAGGCCAGGTTCTCCTGCTGCTGCACGGCACGGGCGGCGACGAGCATTCGCTGGTGGCGCTTGGAGAAGCCCTTCTACCCGGGGCCGCGCTCCTCGGCGTGCGAGGTTCCGTCCGTGAGGGCACGGCAAACCGCTTCTTTCGACGACTTGAGGAGGGCGTTTTTGATCTTGACGACGTGGTGGTCCGGGCCAAGGAGCTGGCAGACTTTCTCGATCAAACCCTGCCCCAGTTAGGACTGGTTCCGAGTCAACTCACCGCCGTTGGCTTCTCGAATGGGGCCAACATGGCCACGCTCATGATGCTGCTCCAGCTCGAGCATCTTCAATCTGCCATCGCGATTCGCGGCCAAACCGTCCTGCTCCCCGACCCAATGCCGGACCTGACCGGCTCGCGCCTGCTCCTGCTCTCGGGCGAATTCGACCCCCTGGTCCCGGTCACCGACGCGAAGAACCTCGCCACCACTATGGCCGCCCACGGGGCGGAGGTGACGCACGAAGTGCTTCTGTCCGGCCACAACCTCACCCAGGCCGATTTTGAGATCGCCAAAGCCTGGCTGGCTCAAAAGACTCAGGCGTAGTAAAGGCCCGAATCTTCGAACGCCACCGGAATAGACACGCGGCCACCCTTTCGGCCCGATTCGTAAGCGGCAAACATCAGTTCGGTGCCGCGCAAGGCGCGGTTGACCGATAGCTCCGGTTCGTGGCCGTCTTCGAGGGCAAGGACGATGTCAGCAATCGCACGAGCGAAACCAGATGTCTTCACGTCGCTAAAGTCCTCGACAATCCACTCCGGCTGGCCCGAAACCCACCAGCGAAGCGAATCCCAACCGATGGCCCCGATCTCCAGCAGGCCATTCGCGCCCCAAGCGCGGATCATTGCGCCCCAGCCGGGCTCCTTACCGGTGATCAGCACCGCCTTGACGCCATTGGCGAAGCCCACCTGAGTGATCGCCTGGCCCTCCATGGTGACCCCGAAGAAGCTCGGTCCGCCCGTCGGCTCGATCTGGCTCATGATCCACTCGGCCGGGGTCTCGTGGTTCAAGAAATGCATCATGTCGAACCAGTGGGTGCCCCAGTCGAAGAGGTTGTCGCACTGCATCTCCAGCCGCTTCAGGCCCCCGAGTTCGTTTGCCAAGAGCTCCTTCGCCTTCATATAAGGCGGATCAAATCGGCGCTGATGGTTTAGGGCGAGCACGACGCCATGAGCATCAGCGGTTGCCTTCATGCTCTTCGCCGCCGCCCAAGTCGGGGCCATCGGCTTCTCACAAAGGATGGCCCTCACCCCGGCCTTAGCCGCCGCCTCCACCATCGGCGCGTGCAGACCCGGCCAGGTGCAGATCGACACCATGTCCAGCTTCTCTTTGGCCAGCATCTCCTCAAAATCGGTGTAGAGCGCGTCGCCGCCGTGGATGGCCTGGAACGCCTCTGCATTGGCGAGGACGACATCGGCGAGCGCGACCAACTGGGTCTCCGGCACTTCGGCATAGCCCTTGGCGTGGCTGTGGGCGATCCCCGTACCCGTCGCCCCATCCGATCCACCCGGGCGACCACAACCGATGATTCCGACACGAAGAGGTGCTGACATGCTGCCAAGAGTACCGGCCATTACGCCCATGGCCACTATGTCACCGGTCAATCCGGCTACAATTTGAGACTGATCTTGCCGTGGGAGACTTATCCAGGCTATTCCTTGTATTTCGAGATTTCTCGGTCCGCGACGCGGTCGATATTCTCCTTGTCGGGTACCTGATTTACCGACTGCTGCTTCTCGTGCGTGGCACTCGCGCCTGGCGCATCATCCTGGGCATCGTCACTTTTGTCGTGCTGCTTCTGGGTAGCGCGGCCCTGGAACTGCGAACGCTGCACTGGGTGCTTGACAAGGCCGCCCTCCTCGGACCCGTCGCCTTGGTCATTCTGCTCTTGCCCGAGTTGCGCCAGACCATCGAGGGCTTTGGCAAACTCGGTTTCTGGCCCCAACAGTTGGTCGGTGGTGTCCAGGAGAAAGCCGAAGCCCGGACGGTCGAAGCCATCGT
>JBMOJD010000108.1:0-8947 GCA_049317025.1 Fimbriimonas sp.
ACTCCGTGGGCGCTGGCGCAGGCGAGGTGGACTAGGCCGACGGGTTTGCCGCCGGCGTCCGCTGTTGGTCCGGCGTTGCCGGTGATGGCGAGGGCGTAGTCGGTGCCGTAGCTTTCGCGGCAACGGATGGCTAGTTCCTGGGTGACCTCGGCGGAGACGGGGGTGAACTCTTCGATCAGCGCGTCGGGGACGCCGAGGCGGATTTTGGCGGCGGCGGAGTAGACGATTTGGCCGCCGATGAAGGCGGCGGATGCGCCGGGGACGTCGGTAAGCCTTGCCCCTAGGGCACCGCCGGTCATGCTTTCGGCGACCGAGAGAGTTTGGCCCCGCTGGGCGAGGTCGGCGAGGATGGCTTGTTCTAGGGTTGTGCGGTCAGTGCCGAAGATGTGGTTGCCGAGGATGGCGCGGATGCTGGCTTCCATCGGGTCGAGGATCTTGTCGGCCAGTTCTACCGAGGTCGAGCGGGTCGTGATCCTTAGGTGGACTTCGCCGAGGTGGGCGTATGGGGCGACCGTGGGGTCGGCAGAATCCATGAGGTCGCCGAGGTCGCGCTCCACTTGGCTCTCGCCGATGCCGACGACGCGGAGGATGCGGGAGTGGATGACGGTGCCGCCGGACCTTGCGCGGAGAATCTCGGTGACGGGCCCCTCGGCCATCGGGTTGAACTCGCCCTTTGGCCCGGGGAGAGCGATCACGAGTTTGCCGTTTTTCTCGCAGAAGAGGCCGGGGGCAGTGCCGAAAGGGTTGTCAATTTGGGTGCCGCACTTTGGCTTGTCGGCTTGGCGGAGGTTGCTTTCGGCGAATTGAAGGTTGCGGGAGAGGAAGAACCGGCGAAGCCTCTCGGCGACTTCGGGGACTCGCTCAAGTTCATCATCGAGGGCGAGGGCGATGGCGTCGCGGGTGAGGTCGTCGCCAGTGGGGCCGAGGCCGCCGATGGTGATGACGAGGTCAGCGCGGCTGAGAGATTCTTTGAGGGCGGCGACGAGGCGGTGGAGATTGTCGCCGATCGTGGCTCGACGCTGGCAACCGATCCCATTGGCGGCCAAGATTCGCGCCATGGTGGGGGCGTGGGTGTCGGTGATCTGGCCAAGCAAAAGTTCGGTGCCTACGGAGACTATCTCGGCGTTCATTCCGCTAGGTTACTCCCTGGTATCGTGTGTCCCATGCCACTCGAACTTCAGCCTTGGCAATGGGCCCTGGGGGCATTGATCGGGGTGATGGTGGGTCTGGCCAAGACGGGTGTTCCCGGGTTCGGGATTCTGGTGGTGCCCATGATGGCGATGGTCTTTACCGGCCGTACGTCAGTGGGCGCGCTGCTGCCGATGCTCATTTTTGCCGACTTCTTCGCGGTGGCTTCTTACCGGCAGCACACGCAGTGGGGGCAACTCAAGTTGCTTGCGCCGTGGGTGGTATTGGGCATGGCCGGGGGGACATTCTTCCTTTGGCGGCTCGGATTGGACCACGGGAAGGACTGGCTGAACCCGGTCATTGGCGGGATTGTCCTTTTGATGCTTTCGCTCCACCTTGTGCGAGGGAAATTGGGAGAAAAATTTGCACCGACGAGCTCGGCGGGAGTTTTCGCGACCGGGAGTTTGGCGGGATTTACGACGTTGGTTTCGAACGCTGCGGGTCCGGTGATGGGTATCTATCTGACCGCGCTGGGACTGGCCAAGAAGGAGTTCATGGGCACGACGGCGTGGTACTTCTTGATCTTTAACTGCTCGAAGCTACCGATTTACTTCTGGCTGACCGCCATGAACCCTGAGAAGCCAATGCTGACTTCGGCGACTTTTGGTTTTGACTTGGTGACGTTGCCATTTGTGGCGATTGGTGCATTGGGTGGGCGCAAGGTGATGGCGTTGTTGCCCGAGCGAATCTTTACCGATCTGGTGCTTGGGTTGGCGGCGCTGGCGGCGCTGAAGATGATTTTCTCATGAAGAGGTTGCTGCCGCTGCTGTTCTTGCTTGGGGGTTGTGCTTCTGCCCCAGTTAAGGAGGTCGTGCGCCCGCCACTGCTGACGGCGAATGCAATTTCGGCTTTTGATTCTGCTGACCCGGAGCCAGCGATCTTGTGGAATGGCGGCATAGGGTTGCGGTTTCCGGCCTACGGGACGGACGGGGCGCTCTGGCTGGCGAGTGAAGTTCAGCCGGATGGTGAGGAGAAGCTGTTGGTCTTTCCGAACCCCTTGCTTGTGCGGCTAACGGTCGAAGGACGGCATTACGAACCGCTGAGCGACTTCGAGCGGACATTTGATTTCGGGTCCGGGGTGCTTTCTTCGAGCTACGTTGCCTCGGACGGGCGTGTGAGCTATCGAGTGGCGGTGCATCCGGAGACGCGAGCCGTGGCGCAGACGATGGAAGTCACCTTGGAGCACGGGGAAAAGGGCAAGGCCGAGCTTCTCTTCCCGAGTGGGGCGCAGTGTATCGTGCCCGTATTCCTGTTCCGCGTGGGCGATACCTTGGTGCGTGGAACCGTAGAGCGCGAGAAGGACGGGGTTTGGTATCCGGTCACGGGCACTTCGATGCGCTTCGACGACAACGGGCTAAGGCTCCGGTGGTCACTACAGTTTGATTCGATGGCACCCGCACCCTCTGGTGTCGCTAGAATTGGGGCTCCCGGGCCCGCTTCCCCTCCCATCTCGGCCGAAAGCATCTTTCGGGCGGCCAAGGAGTACGCCTCTGATCCGAAAGCTCCCGCGATTGAGATCGATGGGCCGGTGGAGGACCAAGCGTTTGTATCTTCGGCACTGTACCGGCTGCGGACGGCTTACCATGCCCAGAAGGATTTGGGGCGCGGGCCATTTGGGCTGAGCAATCGGCAGTACTTTGGCCATGTTTTTTGGGATAGCGACCTTTGGGTCTTCCCTGCCCTGGCCCTTCTTGATCCAGATGCGGCGCGGTCGATTCCGGCGTATCGCCTGAAGCATCTGGCTCAGGCGCGGAGGAACTTTGGTGCTTGGCTGGTGGACGGGCGACCGGTTGCCGTACGCGATCGGAAGTTGGGGCCGCTATCGGCAAGGTCGGGCGTCCTGTTCCCCTGGGAATCTTCGGTCACGGGCAAGGAGACGGCACCGGGGGCCTTTCGGTATGCGCATCACCTCACGGGTTCGGTGGCTTTCGCCATAGAGATGGCTTCGGCCCTTGGGCTTGTGCCTGAGCAGGCAGCGCGCGAGGTGCGGGAGGGAGCAGCGGGATTCTATGCTGCGCGATCGACGCCGGGGCCGAATGGCCGCGAGATTCGGTTTGTCATGACGCCGGATGAGCAGGATCAGGACAACGACCTTTATACAAATTTAGTGGCGCAGTGGTGCCAAAACGGGGGGCAGTTCGAGGGGCCGTCGAAATACTGGTTGCCACGGAAGGGCGAAACCTACTTGGCGTTTCAGGATGATCCTTTGAAGGGATACAAGCAGGCTTCCGCTTTGCTCGCGGTGTATCCGCTACAGTTTCCGCCGGCCGAGCGAGAGGCAAAGCAGATGTTGGCCCGGTTTGAGCCGCTGACTTTTGCCCATGGGCCGGCGATGACGGGTGCGATCCACTCGATCATTTATGCACGGCTGGGCGAGGCCGACCGGGCCTATGACCTTTGGCAGGCGGACTGGAAGCGGCACACGGTTGGCCCGCATCTGCACTTCTCCGAGAAAGAGCGGGTGGCTTCGACTTACTTCCTGACCGGGGCGGCGGGTTCTTTGCAGGCAGTGCTCTATGGATTCGCGGGGATTCGGGTGGATACGAAGCCCACGCCGGGGGCGACACACCAGTTGTTTCTGAAGGATGGCAGGGTGCTTTCGATCTCTCCGCGGTTGCCGAAGGCCTGGAAAGGGATGCGGATTCGGTCCTTGGCGGTGTTGGGAAAGCGGTACGACCTGGTGATTCGTCGTCAAGTCGATGGAAAGGTCCTCAGCACCTTGACGCCCATGCCCTAGACGTTGAGACGCTTTCGGTATAGACTGAACCTGACACGGCGAGATCGCCGTGAAGGAGACCGACCCAACGATGCCAAACGTCGTCCTGACCGTTGACTGTGAGGGAGCCCACCACGACCGGTGCTACACCTCTGACTACATCAATGTCCTTGAGGAAGAATTTGTACCGGCCACGTGGCTGATCCACGTTTCTCTGCGCGACCCCAGCGCGAACACCAATCTTTACTATCACGAGTTCATCCACAAGATTCCGGCTTGGCACGAGATCGGGATGAAGGTGAACTTTGAGAACGAGCGCGGGTATGTCGAGGACGAGAAAGAGCGCGGCAATATTCTCTTTGTCGCCAAGGACACCTTGAAATCCCACACCGTGAAGTGCACGGCGTTTCGGGCGGGCTGCTTTGCTTTGCTGCCGAGTGACGTCAAGTATCTGCACGAGATTGGCATTGTGGTGGACAGTTCGCCGGTGCCGGATGCCAATTACAAGATGTTTGTGGATTGGTCGGGTGCGCCCAAGCATCCGTATCACTCGTCGGCTTCTGACTTGACGGCCGAAGGTAGCAACCGGCTACTGCACTTGCCGATTGCCACGCATCAGGGTCAGCACGGCTACCTTGATCTTGGGTTTGAGAACCTCTTGCCCTTGTTTGAGGCGAACTTGGACAGCGAAGTGATCGTGCTTGGCGTTCGAGATTACTTCGATTCGGTCGAAGACCTCCGCAAGACAGTGCAGTACTTCCGCGCGAAGGGCTCGCACTTTACGACGATGACCCAAGCGGCGAGCGAGTATTACGAGCACCACGTCGCCCCGGTTGGCTAGGTTGTTTGGTCCTGGGCGAGGATTCAGTTACGGAATTCTCGCCAATGCGCAGACAGACGCTTTTTTTCACAAACTTGTTTGCCACATTTCAGAAAAGTGATGTACGATTATATTTGTGGAATCGCGAAGCTTGCATGAATCGAAAGCCAGCCCATTAGCCCACGCGTGGGGGGGGCTTGCGATTGCATCACTCTTTCTCGTCGCCCTCTTTTACCGTGAGCCCTTAAGGCAATGGTTGAATCCCGCAAAAGTTGAGTCTCCCTTTGCCCATGATGTGCCAATTGGCACGGCTGTCCCACTTCCCACAGAAGATGCGTACGGGCGAAAGATCCAGAAATCAGCAAAAACCCTTCTGGTACTTATGGGGTCCTGCTACAGTTGCTCGAGGGATTCTGTTCGACCAATTGAGTTTTACCAGAGCCCGTTTGATTAGGTTCTCCTTGTGTTTGAATCATCTTCGAATCAAATAAGGAAGAGCGATCCAGATCCTACAAAAAAGTCAGTCCATCTTTTGGCCGATCCGGAAGCGGGAGTATCGAAGGCACTTGGGGCCCGCTCTGCGCCACGTTTCTACATTTTGGAAGCAGGCATCGTTACAGATATCTGGAAAGATAGTACTCAGAAGCCAAGTCACTGGTTGGAGGCGCACCGTTGAACAAGGGATTTACTCTGATAGAAGTCTTGGTCTCAGTCGCCATTGTTGCCATTATCGCAGCCATTACCTTTCCGGTTTACCAACGGTCCAAGCTTTCAGCAAATCAGAGTGTTTGCATTTCAAACCTCCAAAGACTAGGCGTGGCACTTGCGCTCTACCGATCAGACTGGGCCGGAAGTGACGTTGGTTCGCCAGCGAAGATGGGAATGCCTCCGTCGATTGAAGACATGGCGGTTAACGTTCGTTGCCGAGGCAATGTGCCGAGCCCTGGCGTCAATGGCTACACCCGAAACTACGAAGTCCTTGCGTCCCGAAGTCCGAGTTTCGACCGCGCTTGGACGCGCTATGTAGAAATGACTGGTATGTCAGCTGTATGGCTTTGTGACACTAGTCACCAAGATTTCTATCCACGATCACTAACCTGGGACTCGTGGCGTGCATTGGCACTGCGGCTTGATGGTGGGGTTTATGTTCGCACACGAATGGGTTTCCCACGCGTGCCCGAATGGTGGATTGATCGGAGCTAGCAATCTAGTGTTTCGAAGATGTCAGGAGAATATATGAAAAGTACGGTAAGGATCCTCATTTTGTCGGCGATTTTGCTGTCTCTTGCAGGAGTTGTCATGGCAGCCTGCACCTGGGGCTGGGAACAGGATGGGTGTGCAGATGTAAACTGCCCCGCTGGCTGCACCGACACTGGAAGTCGCGGCCCAGTTCAGTCAAGTTGCAACGTTCAAGGACAGATTTGTTGCAACTGCTGGTTCAGGTCGCGCACATGTCGAAACTCTCAAGGGGCCGCTTGCAGTCGCACTTCACCTCCTGCCCCTAACGTGTTCTTTTGGGAGTGCGCTCGCGAGGAGGGTCGCCCCCCATGCGTGACGACAAATCGGGGTAAAGAATGCCTGACCACTGGAGTTCCACCATTTCCGGAGAACTAGTCAGATGAAGGGACTCACGCGTATGCAACGGGGCATGATCATTGCCTTACTTCCCATGCTTGCTTGGCTCGCATGGGAAATCTTCAGGCCAAACCCTCTCCTTGGCGCAGCCGATTCAGCAGTAATGGCTTTTCGTGCAGGGAACGAGGCTACTCTAATGAGCTATGCTTCGCCTGCGGAAATTGTTTGTTCCGATCTGACTGCTGAAAAAATCAGAGCCGCTCATCGTTTGCTTGTTGCGGACTTGCTTGAGGGCTCAAGGTTGGTTAGTCGAACAGGTGGAGAAATGAACACCAACGCATATCAGTCCTCAGCGACTGAGAGATATATCGGCCCCGATGGCGAGCCGATTCAGTTCTCCATGGTAATGAATAGGACTGATGATGGGCCAAAGGCAGCAGTGCTGATTGCGCTTCTAACACAGAGGCTCTCCTACGGCCGGGATGTGAAGCACCGGTCAAAGGAGAGTTCCGTGCAGATGGCGGATGACACGGCGTACTGGGCGCCAAAGCTTGAAGCAATTGGACTTAAGAAGGTCATGCTTAACCCAGGGGCTTGCATCACTTGGGCGGAGTTGGAAACCATTTTCCGACGTTCGGCGGCTCTAGAAGCAGAGAATGAAGTGGCCTCAAAGAAGGCGGCCAAGTCTAGACCTTAATCTGCTAGCGGAGTAAAGAAGTCGCGGAAGGCCTCGAAAGATGTTTCGTAGTAGTACGAGTTCAGTGCCTTCGGCGTGACGCTCAGGTAGTCCTGAGGAAATGCCTTGCGGAGGGTGCGCTCACCTATGCCGTTTCGATCCTTGATGTTGTAGCATTCAAGGAGGAAGCGGATCTTCTTCTGCCCTTCGTGTTCCACGGGAAAGACGACCATCTTGAACCGGTAGGAATAGTCCTTGTTTGCTGGCCTTGCGGCTGATTTGCCGACTATTTCGCGGATTTCGCTTTCCTCAATTTGGCCCGGGTTCGGGCGATTGATTTGAAGAATGTCGTATCCAGTCCATCGAATTGAGTCGGCCTCAAGGCTAAAGGTTTTCCCGAACTCGTATTTGGCGGGTTCGATGAAGGGGAACTTCTCGAAGATGAGGACAGTCGCCTTCTGCACTATCCACCACCCTTCGCGGATAGCGGGATACTGATAGTCACCGGTGGTTTGAGTGATGACAAAGACGGGGATCTTCTTTCCGCCCAGCTCAACCGTTCGCCAGTGAAGCGAGCGAAACTCGTGAAGACCGAGGCTACGGGGGCCATCGGTGCCGCCACCACCAATACGGCGGTCCGCACTGACCCATTCGTCTCCGGCCAAAATCCAGCCGGTTGCGTTATCAAATCGCCGCAGAACGGGCGAAACAGGGGCAGGAATGACGCTCGTTCGCTCGACCTGCTGGGGGACGCTGGCAGTGGTACACAAGGCTGACACGAGGACCAGTGAACTTGTCAAAGCTTTCCAACGCCATCACGACGCGATTCCTCGGCGGCTTCGATCTCTTTTCGGAGGGATTCGGGGAGGTTGGAGTAGGACGTGTACTTTGCTCCGGCGGGCATGTCGATCTTGATGAAGGGCACTTCAAAGCCGTCAATACTGAGCATTAGCTGCCGCTTGGTGACGACCAAGTAAGACGCCCTCCGCTCTTCAAACAAACGCCAGAGCCGGATCCCGACGAGGTTGGGTACGTCGGTCATTTCGGGTGGCGCGGAACCATAACGCAGGATGATGGCGTCTGCGCTGGACTCTTTCAGAGAGATCGGGACTTGGAAAGCGGGCGACCGGCGAATCCCTTCGATATCGGCGTTGGTCTCGTACACCATTCGAGACTTCAGAAGCATGATGCGGATGGCCCGTTGCACTGGGCCGGACAGGTCGGCGAGGGTGGCGCCCGGAGTTCGCACGGCTTGCCAATCGGCGTTTGTGAAGCTTCGGTAGAGGCGGACGTCATAGGGAAAGTGAGGCGATCCGTCGATTGGGATTCCGGTGAGGCCGAGGGTGATGAGCAGGTTGGAGGCGAGGCCGGCGAGCGGAGGCTGCTCGCCTTCGATTCGAGCGAGGAGAGGCGTGTCGAAAACCGGGGGCGGAGTGGCCAAGACGCGGCGCATTTTGGCCCGATCCACCTGGGTGGCGGCACCAAAATCCGCCGCCGTGATGCGACCGAGGACGAGATTTCCTTGCACATCCCAGTCGATAAAGTGGGCGAGAGCCTGGAAGGTCGTCTGGACGGTTTGGGGTCCTTCGAGCTCGAAGCCTGCCGCCCAGATGCCGTCCGGGATCGGGGCGACTAGTTCGCATCCGGCGGCCTTGGCGATGATGTCGAAGAGTTTCGCGGATTGCCTTACGAGGATGTTTTCGTCCGGCTGCTCGGTGTCGGGTTTGGTCAGGGTTGAGCCTCCCATGCGGGGGCTCGGTCGGAACTCCTCGGGTATCTCGAGGCCCTTGGTTGCCCGGTCACCCAGGGGGGCGAGCGTCTCAGTCAGGTCGATTTTTGCTTCTAGCTGGGTCTGGCCCCTCTCGTAGGTGTTGCCCACAAGCCGCCGGAGGAGGATGCGCTTGGGTTTGCGGTCGGGTCCGGCGGGAATTGCCATACTCTCAGGCTCGCCGGTCGAGCTGAAGAGGATTTG
>JBMOJD010000109.1:0-8794 GCA_049317025.1 Fimbriimonas sp.
CAAGGCGGAGGTGCCGCCGCCACCATCGAACCACTGAAAGTCCACATCGACGACTACGAGCGACACCTGGTAAACAACCTCGGCTACGGCGTCCAATCCTGCTACCGCGGGCCAAGGCTCTACGACTCGCCCGAAGTAAAGGCCATGGTGATCAAACAGGTCTCCTGGTTCAAGAAGCACCGCGCGATCTTGGAGTCAGACGTGATCCACCTCCGCCGAGCTGACGCCCGCAACTGGGACGGCGTGCTCCATGTGAACCCGAGCCTGCCCGAGAAGGCCATGCTGGTTGCCTACAACCCGCGCACCGAGGCGATCACCCAGCGCATCCAGGTTCCGCTCCACTACTCCGGCTTGCGCGGCAAAGCCACGATGTCGATCGGCGGAGCGAAAGGAAAGTCCATCAAACTCGATGCCCAGCATCAGGCAGAGATCGAGGTCACCATCCCTCCCCAGGGCATGACCTGGGTCCTCTTCCGCTAGGTCGCGCAGGAACAAAAAAAGCGGCCCTTCCCAATAGGGAAGGGCCGCTTTCTTTCTGACGCTATTCCTCGTCCTCGTCTTCCGCCGCTGCCATGTCGGCAAGGGACGGGAACGAAAGGACGCTAAGCGGATCATCCAGCTCGTCCGATTCGGCTTCGACCAACGCGGTAAGCGACTGCTCGGCCCAACCTGGACCTCGCTGAACGTCGATAGCCACGTCTCGGTAAGCCTTGACGCCCGTACCCGCCGGGATCAACCGACCGATAATGACGTTCTCCTTTAGACCGATCAGTCCGTCCTGCTTTCCGCGAACCGCCGCTTCCGTCAAGACACGAGTGGTCTTCTGGAACGACGCGGCCGAAAGGAACGAATCGGTCGCAAGTGACGCTTCGGTGATACCGAGGAGAATCCAAGTCGCCGTCGCTTCCTTCGGCAATCGCTCAACATTCTCACCCGTGATCGGGTCAACGTATTTGATCTTCTGACCGGAGAGGATCAGGTCTCGCACCTTGCCATTTGCTTCCGCGAACGCAAAGCGGTCGACGATCTGACCCGGCAGGAATGGCGTGTCGCCCGGCTCCTTCACCTGACGCTTTCGCAGCATCTGGCGAATAATGACTTCAACGTGCTTGTCGCTGATGTCAACACCCTGGGCTTTGTAAACGCTCTGCAGGTTCTCGATGAAGTAATCGTGAACCGCCGAAGCGCCCGCAAGCTCCAAGACCTCGTGCGGATCGCGAGGACCTTCCGTGAGAGGGTCGCCCTTGATGGTGCGACCGCCCTTGGCCACCGGCAACTTACCAAGCGGCGGAACCAAGACCGGGTAGAAAATATTGACGCTGCTAACGTCCGCCTTGCGCAGGATCGAAACCATGGCCGCGGTCAGCTTTTGGCCAACCGTCTTCTGCAGGACCGGCTCGTACTCGCCGATATCGTTCTTTTCCCAGTTCTGGATATCGCCAATATAGGCATCCTTCATCGGGCCCGTCAGTTCAATCGTGGCGTCGATAATGATCCATCGTCCGTAAGACGACTCTCGGATATCGCGAACCACACCGGTGACCGGGCAGATGATCGCCTTACCTCGGGGCTGGCGTCGTGCCTCGAAGATTTCTTCGACGCGGACGATACCGCTCGATTCACCCGTCCAAGCATAGAAGAACGTCTTACGAGCGCGCTCCCATTGCTTTCGCGAGTCGCTGTCGGCCTTGTCGGCTGCCTTCTGGGCCGCCTTGGTGATTCGGTCCGACTTTCGCTTGGCTTTCGCTTCATCGACAACGGCAACCGGCGCCGGAGCAGGGACCTCTTCGTTGATCGTGAGGATATCTTTCTGCTGGAAGAACGACTTGACCGCGGCTTCTTGGCTTTCCAGGAGCTTGGTCGGGTCGAACTGCTTCAGGTCGGTATCGGTCGCCGTCGCAAAGTCCTCCATGAACTGGCGGATGAACTTACCGGTCTTATACTGGTTCGTTCGTGCGATGGTAGCCGAACCCGCCACACCACCGGTGTGGAACGTTCGCATCGTAAGCTGGGTACCCGGTTCTCCAATCGACTGGGCGGCAATGATGCCAACCGCGACGCCAACCGTGACCAAGCGACCCGACGACATGTCGGCTCCGTAGCAGTGGGCGCAGATACCTTGTCGGAGTTCGCAGGTCAGCGGTGAGCGGACGCGAACACCGAGGTAGCCGTGCTCCTCAAGTTCGAAGCCAAGGGCGAGGTAGCGATTCAGGATCGCTTCCTTCTCGGCCGGGTCTTCCACCGCATCCGATTCCTTGACGAACTTAACCTCAAGCTGGTTGATGCGCTTCGCTTCATCCAGGCTCACCAGCTTGCCAAACCCAGCAATCGGCTCGCCGGTCTCGGGGTCTTGGATCACGCTAATAGCCACACGGCCATAGACACGGTCGGTCAGCGGCTCGATGACTTCGCCCTCATCGACGATTCGGTGCGAAAGCATGCCTTCGGTCGTGCCGCAGTCGAGCGACTTGACGATGACATCCTGGGCGACGTCGCAAAGACGTCGCGTAAGGTAGCCCGCGTCCGCTGTTCGGAGAGCGGTGTCGGCCAGACCCTTACGAGCTCCGTGCGTCGTCACGAAGTACTCCATCATGTTCAGTCCCTTGTGGAACGAACTCTTGACGGGCAGCTCATAGATCGTTTCGTTGAACTGGTTCAACATCAGACCGCGCATTCCCGCAAGCTGGGCAAGCTGCTTAATCGATCCACGTGCACCAGAGACGGTGATGATGCTGAGCGGGTTGAACTGGGTCAGACCCTTCGTGATCTCTTCGCCGACCTCGTTATACGCGTCCTGCCAGAGCTTAACAAGCTGACTCGTCAACTCGTTATAGGTGAGCATTCCGCGTCGGAAGTTCGCCGTGATCTTGTTCGAAAGGTCATCGGCGTTCTTGATCAGCTCGTCACGTCGTGCGGGCGGGTCCATGTCCGTGATCGCAACGGAGAGACCGTACTTGGTCGCCCATCGGAAACCAAGGTCCTTGATATCATCCAACAGCTTGATCGTCGCGCCCATTCCGGCCCGGCGATAGCAAGTGAGAATCAACTCCGAAAGTGCCTTCTTTGCCAACTCCAGCTTCAGGAGGTCATCGGCAAAGCGCATCGGATGCGGCAGGATCTGGTGGAAGATCACCTGACCCGCCGTCATGATCCGGATAACCGTCTCAAATTCCTGCTCGTACGGCTGAAGTTCTTCGTACTCCTCGCCCTCTTCGGTGGTCAGGATGACCTTGTGGTACTCCTGTCCCGTCGCGGGATCGCGGAAGTCGACTTCCTTGTCCGGTCGGTAAATCGGGCGGACAAAGCGAACCTTTACGATCTCGTTGAGGTGGGGTCGATCTGGCGAGTTGACATCTTCGAAGTGGAACAACAGCTCGTCCAAGTTGCGGTAAACGCGGTTTGGCGGGTTGTTGTCTGGATCTTCCTTGTGCAGTCGCTCGCGCTCTTCGAACCGCGCACGGTGCTCGTGCGAAGTGAACGTGAGGGCGTAGTTGCCAAGGATGATGTCCTGCACTGGCGCACAGGTCGGCTTTCCGTCCGCAGGCGAGAAGAGGTTCTGCGTCGAGAGCATCAAGACGCGAGCTTCAGCCTGGGCCATGGTGCTGAGCGGGACGTGCACAGCCATCTGGTCGCCGTCAAAGTCGGCGTTATACGCGTGGCAGACGAGCGGGTGAACCTGAATCGCCTTGCCATCAACTAGGATTGGCTCGAAAGCCTGGATACCAAGTCGGTGAAGGGTCGGAGCACGGTTCAGCAGAATCGGGTGCTCTTTGATGACCTCCTCAAGGCCGTCCCAAACCGCCGGGTGCATCCGGTCGATCATGCGCTTGGCCGTCTTGATGTTCTGCGTGATCTTCTTCTCAACCAGCGTCTTCATGACGAACGGCTTGAAGAGCTCCAGGGCCATTTCCTTTGGAAGGCCAGCCTGGTGAAGCTTGAGGTGAGGGCCAACCACGATAACGGATCGTCCCGAGTAGTCCACACGCTTTCCGAGCAGGTTCTTTCGGAATCGTCCTTCCTTACCCTTGAGCATGTCGCTGAGCGACTTCAAGGGGCGCTGGTTCGAGCCAACCACCGGTCGAGCCCGTCGGCCGTTGTCGATCAACGCATCGACGGCTTCCTGAAGAAGTCGCTTTTCGTGGTTTATAATCGACTCCGGCGCGTGAATCTCAATGATTCGCTTCAACCGGTTGTTGCGGTTGATGATGCGGCGATAAAGGTCGTTGAGGTCCGAAGTCGCGAAGCGGCCACCATCGAGCTGGACCATTGGTCGCAGTTCGGGCGAGATGACCGGCACGGTGTCCAGGATCATCCAATCCGGCTTCGATCGGCTGAGCTTGAGCGCGTCAATAACTTCGAGTCGCTTGATCGCGCGGGCTCGTCGCTGGCTCGTCGTCACGATGATCTCGTGGCGCATCTCGCGGGCCAATCGGTCGAGGTCAACTCGAGTCAAAAGCTCCTTGATGGCTTCCGCACCGATGTTGGCACGGACAAGAACGCGGAGGTCCTTGTTGATTCGAGCTCCAACGCTATCGAGAAGCTTCGAAACCGCGCGGTACTTGTCCTCATCGATGAGCTGATTTCGCTCCAACTTGCCGAGGATTTCGACGGCAACATCGAGGTCCTTCAGACGGTCATCCGCATCGCGGTATTCCGCCTTGATTCGATCATTAACCGCCTTAGCGCGCTCCCGCGCAAACGACTCGTCGTACTCCTCGCGGTTGTTGTTGAGGTCATCAGCGAAGCGGAAGAGCGACTCTTCTTCCAGCTCGCGCATTTGGAACTGGAGGTAGGCCTTCTCGGCTTCGACCGATCGGCGAATCTCGGGGAGCATCTCGGCGATCTGCTCACTCTCAATATCAATGATGATGAAGCTGGCAAAGTAGATGACCTTTTCCAGCAGCCTCGGCGAGATATCGAGGATCAGAGAAAGTGGGGAAGGGACGCCCTTGAGGTACCAGATGTGGCAGACCGGGGCGGCAAGCTCAACGTGGCCCATTCGCTCGCGGCGAACTTTGGACCGGGTCACTTCGACGCCGCAGCGCTCACAAGTGATGCCCTTGTACTTGATCTTCTTGTATCGTCCGCAGGCGCACTCCCAGTCCTTCACAGGGCCGAAAATTCGCTCGCAGAACAAACCGTCGCGCTCGGGCTTGAACGTGCGGTAGTTGATGGTTTCCGGTTTCTTAACTTCTCCGTGGGACCAGCTGAGGATGTCCTCCGGGGAAGCAATGCCGATACGGATCTTATCGAAAAGGCTGACGTCTGCCATGGCTTAGGTTTCGCGAGGCACACCCCTCCCGGGACGGATGGGTTACAATACGCGAACGTTCAATTTACCCCTTTCCCATCGCGAAAATGGGGACTTTCGAGAAAATTGTTTTTTCCTTGCCCGCCTCGACTTAGAGTCGGAAGAATCCGATCTGGTCCGTCTCAGGGAATCCCTCAGAATCCGCCGCATCCGCCAGGCCCCGCAAGTGCCCCCGATGATAAGTGCCGTGGTTGATCACGTGCCGCGCGATCTCGTGGAAGGGCTGCGTGAACTCGTCCCCGCTCAAGTTCTTGTAGGTGATCAGACGGTCCAGTTCGCCCGCCCCGAGAAGCAAGGTCCATGCCTCGTGGGCCGTGTCAAGCTGCCGCTCCCGAGTCTGCAGGTTCGCCGTCCAAGCCCATCCGCAACGCGTGATCCATCGTGACTGAGCCTGCAAAATGTGATCAAAGACGGCAAAAGCGCGATCCGGATCAGGCATCTGCGGCAGCACTTCCAGCCACTTCGAGTTGGCCCAGCGGTCATAGTCAAAGCCTTCGGTTAGGAACTGCAGCACTGCAAGGACTTTACCTTTTGAGGACCGACCCCAATTTGGGGCAAACTGGGCAAGTCATGAGTCAGCGAGTCGGAATTGGCGTTGTCGGAGCGGGAAGCATTGGGATTCGGGGTGCCCTGGAGCACCTGGTGTTGGACGATGTGCAGGATCAAGTGCGCCTGGCTGCCGTCTGCGACCCCGTCCCTGGACGGGCCAAGGCTGCTGCCGAGAAGTACAGCGTCGGCGCGGGCTACGAATCCTACGAGGACCTGCTCGCCGACAAGTCGGTGGATGCCGTCATCCTCTGCTCGCCAATCGGCCTCCACTACGACCAAGGCTTGGCCGCCATCCGGGCTGGTAAGCACATCCACTTCAACAAGACAATGACCGTCACGAGCGCCGAGGCGCTCCACCTGATCGACGAGGCCCACGAGGCCGGTGTCAAGTTGGTGGCCAGTCCGGGCCAGATGTTGCGCGCAAACAACCAGCGCATCCGCGAACTTATCCGAGCCGGTGAACTGGGCCGCATCGCCTGGGCAAGTACCGGTGCTGCCTTTGGCAGTTATCACGAGCACGAGGGAGTTCGAGGCGGCAACGATGTCCTCACCAATATCAACCCTAGTTGGTACTGGCGAAAGCCCGGTGGCGGCCCGATGTACGACATGACCGTCTATGGCCTTCACACCTTGACCGGAATCATCGGTCCCGTCCAACGCGTCACTGGCATGAGCGGAGTCGCCATCAGCGAGCGTGAGTTTAAGGGCGAAATGTACCCCTGCGACGCCGACGACAACACGCTACTGGTTCTCGACTTCGGCAAGTCGCTTTATGCCTTTGTCTACGGAACTTTCGCCGGTTCCAACACGAGCTTTGGCCAACCAACTATCTTCGGTACCAAGGGAACCGTAGTCGGCACTGCAATCAATGGTGTCGAAGTGGATTACCCCGGCAAAGAAGAAGGCTTCGCCGCAATCCAGATGACGCCCCACGCATTCGGCCAGCACCGAACTATGGAAGAAGTCCACGTCTACGAAGACACGATGCAGCTGGTCCGATGGATTCGCGAAGGCAAGCCCTCGATCGCGACCGCCGACCATGCTGCCCACGTCATCGAGATCATCGAAGCAGGCTATGCCGCCTCAAGCACGGGCCAAACCCAAAACTTGCGGACGACATTCACCTTGCCCGATGATCTTGCTTCGGCGACCTAACCGTCAGGGCTTCTGGAGAAACAGAAACACGCCCTTCTTGTTCGCGATGACGATATCGGGTCGTCGGTCTCGGTTCATGTCTTGCACCACGAACCCAGTTCCGACCCCGCTATCGTTATCCACCAAGATTGGGCTAAAGCGAATACTCTTATCCGCCTGTCTCTCGCCCCGCAGCCAATACAAGGCCGCCGGCTCCCGCGCGCCCTCGTCGCCCCAACCGTGAGCCCAAAACCGTTTACCCGTCACCAGGTCCGGCACTTTGTCGCCATCAAGATCGGCCAACGCCATGCTATGGGTCGATGAAACCAATCGCGGAAAGAGCATCCTAGGTGCGAAACCAGTAGCCGTTTGGTCGGCAGACCGAATACCATAGTTATGCGGCGAGCTACCAATGACGTCTGCTTTGCCATCCCCAGTGATGTCCACCACAATCATGTGGGCAGCTTCGCCTCCAAGATTGGCTGGACGGAAAAGCCAGGGCGCAGTGGCTTTGCGACCTTCTTTCGGTTGCTCCCACCAGCCCGAAGGGCAAATGACGTCATTTCGGCCGTCGCCATTCAAGTCACCAAATCCCAGACCATGTGAAAATCGCTGAGTGCTAGGTATCTCTTTACCCGGTGCGCTCGGCTCGCTCACGGCGTGCTTTTCCCATAGCTGCGTGGGGTCCGCTCCCGGCGTCAGCCAGACCATCTGGCCCTCATTCTCCTTCCCGCTCGGCTGGACTCCCATCAGGAGCACCGGCTTGCGGTCTCCGAAAAGATCGACCAGCAGCGGAGATTCGTTGCAAGCGCTCGGCGAAGCCACGCGCTGAACCCAATGGCCGTCCTTGTTCTTCGGATTCTCGTACCAATAGGCCGCCGTGCCGGGGTAGCCAATGGTCACCTGGTCCGACCATCCGTCTCGGTTGACGTCCATCGAGAAGACCGCGAAGGCCTCGCTGTACGTGGTCAACCCATCGCCAAGCTCCAGGGGTTTGCGAATCTCACGAGCCACCCAACCCTTGGCGTCGTACCAAAAGTCGCCCACAAGCACGTCAAGCTTGCCATCGCGATTGACGTCCGCCACCGCCACGGCTTCCGCCCGAAACTTGGGGTCAATCACAACCTTCTCCCAAGTGACTGGCTTAGGAGACGGACTCAACACTGAGAACACGAGCGCGAGCGTTGCGATCATGCGGGCATGTTACTCCAGTCGGGCCGGTCGGCCCAACTGGAATTAGCGTGATCAATATCGGTAGCGTTCGCTCTTGTACGGACCTTCCACCGAAACACCGATGTAATCAGCTTGCTTCGGCGTGAGCTCCGTTAAACGAGCGTTGAGCTTCTTGAGCTGCAAGCGCGCAACCTTCTCGTCAAGGAACTTCGGCAGCACGTACACACCCGGCGCATATTCACCGCGCTTGGCCCAGAGTTCGATCTGCGCCATCACCTGGTTCGCAAAGCTCGAAGACATCACGTAAGACGGATGCCCCGTTCCACATCCCAGATTCACCAGACGACCCTTCGCCAAGAGGATGATCCTCTTGCAATTCGGGTAAAGCTCCGTGGGCGGGAAGATGATGTGGTCAACCTGGGGCTTGATTTCTTCCCACTGGTACTGCGACAGCGACGCAACGTCGATCTCGTTGTCAAAGTGGCCAATGTTGCAGACAATCGCCTGGTCCTTCATCGCCAGCAAGTGCTCGTGCGTGATGACATGGTAGTTGCCCGTAGCCGTGACGAAGATATCGGCATGGGCAACCGCGTCCTCCAAAGTGACAACTCGGTAGCCTTCCATCGC
>JBMOJD010000110.1:0-8650 GCA_049317025.1 Fimbriimonas sp.
CCCATGGCGGCCTCTTACCAGAGGAAGGCTTTGTACACTGGCTGGAGCTTCGAAAGGCACCGACGGACCTTGTGGTCTCCGGTCACGTCGAGCAGCACGGAATAGAGGGGCAAGTCGGCAAGCTGCATGTGTCAGTCGAAAATCACTCAATAGTCGGACTACATCTAGTCCGCGTATGCTGGAAGATGGACGATGAGGATATCGAGATTGATGCTCACTCTGCATTCGTGCCACCTGCTACGACTTTGCCCATCATTTTGGATCTTCCTGGTTTGTTTGATCGCATCTCTGAAGTGGCCACGCTTGAACTGAGGGCTCCGGACGGCCATATCCGTGCAGTTGCCGTTCCCTTCACGACGCGTGTCAGGAAAATGCAGAACCAAAACATTGATCTACTTGGTGACCTATGACAATGAGCAACGAGAGCAAGTTTGAGCTAGAAGAACTGCGAACCAAGGTTCGGGATGCCTTTGGCGACCTTGTCATTGATAAGCGGCGACTTCCTGCTTCCAAATTGACCGCTCGTGGAATCCCTGCGTATGTCGGAGAGTGGGTGCTTAGCTCAATTGTTCCTGGAGACGGCCCACTGTCGATTGATGACGGACGGAAGGTTCTTGACTGGGCCCGAGAGAAGATGCCCACCACGGAAGAAGCTCCTGTAGTGAGGCTTCGCCTTTCATCGGGCCAAGTGCTTAGAGTACTGACGTCAGTCGAAGCTGAGGTTGTACTTCATAAGGATAAGGAAGCAGACACAAGGGCAGTGTTTCCGCTCCTAGGAATTCGCGATGCTCAGATTCTGCAATCAACGATGCACGACTATCCGGACCTTCTGAAGCAGGGCATGTGGGGAATCGCAACCATCGAAGGTGGACCTGGTGTCTACTTAGCCGACTTCAAGCCAATGCAGGCCACTATCGATGTGGAGCTGTTTAAGGCTGCAAGAGCAAAGTTTACGACCACGGAATGGATCCACCTCTTGATTGATTCGATGGGATTGGACGCGTCATCAATGACACCGCAGCAGCACTTGTACGCGCTGTCGCGGTTGCTTCCGCTGACCCAGCAAAGCATGCATTTGATGGAGCTCGCACCGAAGGGCACAGGAAAGAGCTACTTGTATGAGAATATCAGCCCTCGTGTCCGGCTTATCTCATCCGGATCAGTCTCTCCTGCTGTCTTGTTTGTAAACAACGCTTCCGGCCAGTGGGGATTACTTGCCCGCTTCAAAGTGGTCGTATTGGATGAAGTCCAAACCTTGAAACTGGGACAATCAAGCGAGATCGTCGGTGGGTTGAAGGGCTACCTCGCGAACGGCAAGATTACGCGTGGCGGCAAATATGAGACTGGATCAGACTGCTCTCTGGTGCTCTTGGCAAACATTCCGTTGAATGAGGATCTCATGCCTCTCGGTGATTCTCTGGTTCAAGAACTGCCCCGGGAGTTTCATGAATCAGCTTTACTCGATCGGTTCCGTGGTATTGTGCCGGGTTGGAAACTGCCGAAGCTTAACACGAAGTCATTCTCAAGTGGACTTGGAATGAAGTCAGACTTCTTCGGGGAAGTACTTTGTGCCCTACGGGATGAACTGTCATACGATCAGGCGGTGACTTCTCGTGTGAAACTCTCTGGGTCTGCGCCATATCATAGGAATCAGGAAGCCGTTCGCGCTATAGCTAGCGGCTATCTCAAGTTGTTGTTTCCACACAGTGTATATAGCCGCTCAGAGCTTGAAGAGTTGTGTGTTTCTCCTGCCCTGGAGTTTAGGCAGAACGTTTGGAATGAACTGCGCGCTAGAGATAAAGAGTACCACAGATTTGACGAGTTGCTTAGGGCAGACGTAGCCTGAAAATGGTTGAATTGATGTACCTTGACCACAATGCATCGACACCATGTGACGAGCGCATCCTAGATGAGATGCGAACTCTTCACACGCATGTATTTGCGAACTCCGGCAGCATTCATCAATTTGGGAGACAGGCTGCCAGGGCACTTCAGACCGCGAGAGACAGGTGCGCTGCATCACTTAATCGGGAACCTGATGAGGTCGTGTTCACTTCGGGCGCGACCGAAGGAATCCAATTGTGCCTGGAATCCATGCCTACTGAGTTCGTCCAAGGAGTTAAGATTTTCGCAAGTCCGTTTGAGCATCGGGCCGTTCAGAACTGTCTTCGACGGCTCGTGCACCGTGGCATTGATGTAAGGATGCTGGAATGCCGAGCCGGCATTTTGGATGTTGCACAGTTTTCTGAGCCCGGAATATACGTTATACAGGCCGCAAACTCCGAAACGGGCATCATTCAACCAATACAGCAGCTTTCTGATCGCATCCATTGTTTAGGAGGATTTTTGATCTGCGATGCGGCTCAAGGACTCTGGAAGCTTGAATCCGATCTGTATGCACACGGTCCAGACGCAGTTATTCTCTCGGCCCATAAAGCCTATGGACCGAATGGAGTTGGTGCCCTGGTGCTGGGTCGGGAGTTCATGTCGATTTTGAAACGCGGAAGGCTCGGACCCGCCCAAGATCAAGGGGTTAGGGAGGGCACGGTGAACGTGGCGGGCGCGGTAGGTATGGCCGCAACAATAGAACTTGCGGCAGCCGAGGGAGGGGCATGGCGCTCTCGCGCCAGTGACGCAAGGGATTCCTTCGAACACAGGCTCTCTCAGCATTACTCATGCGAACTTCACTTTAGGTCGCAACCACGTCTTCCCAATACAGCTAGCGTGAGATTCATGGGTGTCGAAGGTGACCTCTTAGCACTAAACGCGGAAGTCGCGGTCAGCTTTGGGACTGCGTGCTCGTCTGGTGCGCCCGGCCCCTCTGCTACCTTGCTTGCCACGGGCCTAAGCCGCACACAAGCAATGGAGACCGTTCGAGTGTCGTTTGGGCGAGACCATTCTGGGCACGACGGAGTTCGTGCAGCCGAAGCGCTGCTGGAAACGACAACACTCTTGACTCTCAAATGAGGTTATTCGTTAATCGTCGGTTTGAGTTCTTACCTCGCTCTTCCAGTCGTTGGGCTCGACCATGTCCTCAAGTTTCTGCTCCGAATATGCTAACTGGAGTTTCTTTGCGGCATCCCGCATCGCCCCGTCCAGCACGTGCCCGTAGAGGTTCGATGTGAGTGCAATCTGCGAGTGCCCAAGATAGCGGCTCACTTGGTGCAAGTTGAGTCCGGCCATGAGCATGAACGTCGCTGCCGAGTGTCGCAAGGAGTGCATCCCAGTCCGTGGAAGACCGGCACTCTCAAGAGCCTGATGCAGGTGGTCGTTCACGTACTTCGGGTCGAAGGGCCTTCCCAACGGGTTCAAAAACACGAGATTGAGTTCGTTGTCGTAGGCCTCATCCTCTTGCCGGACCTGTTCGGCTCGAATCACTTCCAGCGAGTGCCCGACGAGCGGCATGGTTCGAGTGCTCTTTTCTGTCTTAAGCGGCTTCAGCACTAGCTCCGAGCCGATTCGCTGCAGCTGAGAAGTCACAAAGACCGACTTCTGCTTGAGATCCACAATGTCCCAGGTCAGCCCTGTTACTTCGCCAACTCTCATGCCCGTTGCCAAGGTGAACTTGACCAGATTCTCGATCGGGGAGCCAACGAGCGCCTTGAGGAGCTTCTGGACTTGGTCCGCGTCAAAGTAGACCTTTTGGGTTCTTCGGATCTTCGGGGCAAAGGTCTTGCTGACTGGATTGTCATGCGCATGGCCGTACTTCATCGCGACGCCGTACGCGGCCCGTAGCGTGCGCCTGACGGCGTTGATGGTGTTCGGAGTCGCTCCATCCGCCTCGATGGCCCTGAACAGCCTTGTGACGTCTGTGGGAGATACACGCTGCAACTCCATTCGGCCAAGGTACGGCTTGATTCGACTCTCACTCATCAGTCGATAGAATTGGTAGGTCTTGGTCTCACGGTTGACCTTCACATGATCCTCAAGCCAAGCATCAAGCCAAGCTGAGACGGTGTATCCGCGTCGATCTGGAATCGCTCGCCCCGTCGCGATGAGAGCGTTCAGCTCATTGAGGGCTCGGACAGCATCGGCCTGCGTCCTGCAGCTGACCTGGCGATACTTTGGCCGCCCTTCCTCAGTGAATCCTTCCTGGACTTGAGCGATGTGCTTCTTCCCTCTTTTGAAGATGCTGCCAGAGCCCTTCTCTCTTCTTCCATCACGTGCCATTTCTGCAGTTTATCACGAGACAATCTGCAGTTTATCCGCAGTTTATGCGGACGAATCGTGCGGACGAAACTGGTCTTGAGTGGACTTTTAGGTTCAAATAATGAACCTAAGCGGACCGTTCGGGACATCAGCTGGAGCCAAGTTTGTAATCTCTTAATCAGCGGGTCGAAGGTTCGAATCCTTCACGGTCCACCAAATATTCGAACCTAAATTGCCTCGCGAACAGCGGGGCTTTTTTGTTTTTGACGGTTCGTACAACTACCTGGGCGAATTCAGCCGGATCAGGGCGGAAGCGATCGACTGCCTCAGAGGACTGTTGTCTCGGCCCGCAGGACCTCCAGGCGGCTAAACGCAGCCATCACAACGCCACGTTCGAATTCTGAGCTGATGTAGCCGTCGCACCATTTCTCACCGCGTAAGCAGACCGCCATGTACTGACGAACTTCCTCCAGTGGCGCGTTTTTGAAGAATCGCTCCGGCTTGGCCCGCCCAGGTTTTCCAATCCCCATGAACCGGGGAGGCGGAACCCCTCCCTTCTTACCGGGCACCTCTCGGTAAGGGTCGATGTAAAACGGCGTCATGTATACCACCGCGTTCCATTCCCATACCTCTGGGTGATACTCGGGGTATGGCACATGGAGTGCCTCTCCACCCTCGGGAAGGTCGAAGAGCTCCCAGTCGTTCCAGTGGCGAAACTGAGCGACAGTCAATGATTCGAAGATTGGTTTGAAGCGGAGCACATTGTCGATGTGGTCCGGTCCGCACGTGCAAAGGGTCTGGAGCCGTTTCAGGGCGCGAATGACACCACCTGCCTTGAACTCTTCGGCAAAGAATCCCTCCTCGAACCGCTCGAAGCCGGTGACCCCGCGAAGGTAGAGGAGCACCTGGCCGAGAGGCGCACCTTCGAGGAAGTCGGGATCTCGCCCATTCCTTACGAGTTCGAATAGGTCAGGTTGTCGCTCTCCAAACAACGCAGCGCGCCTGGACCCGCTTTCCTCAACGCTCGATTCGATGCTGGAGACCAAATCCCCTAGACCATCCCAGAAATCCCGGATCGGCTCGGTATAGATTCCACTTCGTTCCTGCAATTGCAGCCCCGGAGACTCGAGCTCGGGAAGGTGCCGCAGAATCCGCAGGTATGCCGTGAAATCGACGCCTGCGGTTAGGAAATCGTCTTGTTCGACTCGCTCAATCATTGCGTGCTAGAGGATTACGCCGCTTATCACTATCGAGGTAACGCTATTTGCCTCCGCACGGTAGGTTGCTCGTTTCGACATAAACCTCATAGGCGACGGGAACAAGAGCTTTGAGCCATTGGTCACAGTCGTGGTCATCGTCGCCGTGCCTCCAACCGTGTTTAGGGAGGACAAATCTAGCGCAATATTCTGTGGGTTCCCGTAGTTCACCGTTACAATTGTTAGCTGCCTACTGGTGCCGTTGTACGCTATAAGAGAATTCGCGTCGTTCGTACCGTAAAGGACCATGTTCGGCCGAAGGAACCGCGTAAACTGGGCGAACACGTAGTACTTCGTGTAGATCCAGAGCGGCGCGGCGCGGTTCGTGGAGTACTGGTCCTCCGGCCTGCTGTAGGCGGCATTCACAAGGCCCCAGGCCGAATACGGTTCGATGGGCTGCCAGTAGATCCAAGCCGTGGGGCGCAGGTAGGTCAGGTCAGCCATGATGCTTTGGGCTAGGGTCATGCCGCTGCCCTCGCCGTCACCATACTCGCTCATCCACAGTGATTTCGTGCCGACCGAGTTGCGGAGGGCAACGCGAGCCGGGTCATCGCGCCAGGGCTCGATGCCGTTGTAGCCGTGCACCGTCACTCGGTTCACCAGGTTGGCAACGTTCTTCGAAGTCCCGTTTACCGAGACGAACTGACCCTTGAAGAACTCATATGTGTCCTTGCCGCTGGTCATTGTGTTCTCGTCGGAGGCAGCAATCTGAACACCGGATAGCCCTCGATTGTCCAGTTCCTCGCGGAGGTAGCCGAGTACCTCGGCCTGAACGCCACGCGAGATGTTGCAGCCTTCCTGCCCAGTTGGGTAGTTCCACCAACCGGCAACTGGTTCGTTAAAGGGCTCGATCGAATTAACGTTAACACCCCAGCGGTCTTTTGCATATTTCACTACCGTCGCAAGGTAACGCGCGTGGTCTCGGCGGTTCCAATACTGCAATGAGCCGCCCGCCGAGCTATTCTCGTTGGTCATCCACCACATTGGGGCGTTGGCAAAGAAGTCAATGATCGCCCCACGGTCGCGGGCGGCCCACATCATGTTCCGCTGGTTTGAATCTCGGAACCAGTTCCAACTGGAACTGGCGGGATCGGTGCTGTACCAATTTAGCCAGTAGCCATCGATGTCCTTGTACCAGGGCAAGCTGGCAGGCACGTTCTCGGGAACACCCGGGATATCACCTTTGATTCCGCCACCGCCGACGTTGTAGCGGGCGATATTCAACCCTAGCCCGGGGACATTTGAACCCAGAAGTCGGACGGTGCGCGTGGTGAAAACGAGGTCCGCGTAGGTGTTCTGATACGACGATCCGCCGACTCCATTGCCCCACCAGCAAAGAGAGGCACCGAACCCCTGCCAGGTGCCTCGGTTCTGGGCTTTGTTCACGGTGATCGTGTAGTCGGCCCGTGCACCGGCATGGAGGAGTGCGATCGTGATGGCGGAAGCAATCCAGGCGTATTTTTTCAACTCAGCTCTTCTCACCTCAGCCTTCTGAGGTGACCAATCACACTCTACTTCAAGCGGACACCGTTTGGCCCGTTGGCGGATGATCGAGACTAGGTCCCCGTCATTACCGTGGTGAACAGCAGGCATTCCACATCGGGAAACTTCGCAGGCTCAGGGGTCACACACGGCGAGATAATGCCCCTAGCTCCTCCAGATTTGCGATGAACCCGATGAACCCGATGAAGTCGATCCAAATCGACGAGACCAAAGGACTCATCGGCTGGGTAGAACGCAAATGTGCAATGCTTGTGAGTTCGGGTTCGAACCAAGATGAACATCGGAAAGAAGGTTAGAGTTGAGGATGTGCGCCTTGTATGGAAAAGGGAAACTGACTTTTCTGATTGGCTTGTCACAGAAGAAGGAGTGGCACTTCTAGCCGAGGAAATTGGCATCGAGATCGAAAACCTTAGTCGTGAATCTCGCCCCGGAGACTTCCCGTGCGAC
Source organism: Fimbriimonas sp. (assembly GCA_049317025.1). Classification (GTDB taxonomy): domain Bacteria; phylum Armatimonadota; class Fimbriimonadia; order Fimbriimonadales; family Fimbriimonadaceae; genus Fimbriimonas. The sequence goes on from JBMOJD010000110.1 coordinate 7,356, forward strand.
ATCGCAGGAAATCGGCTTGGACACCCAGACCATATCGTCGTGATTGAAAATCAGTACGGAAAAACGGACCACGACCACTTGGGCAAACTCCTTACCTATGCAGCGGTCCATAAGGCTATGACAGGCATATGGATTTCCGAGACGATCTCAGACGACCACCGTCAGGTGATTGATTGGCTCAACGAGAACACTCCACCCAACGTCAATCTTTACCTCGTTGGTTTGAAACTATTCAAGATTGGTGATAGTGCTGTTGCGCCCCAACTAGATGTTGTAAGCCGGCCCAATGACAAAGTGAAGGACATAATTTCTGCAGGCACGCCTGCTGAGAAGGAGCGTCAGGTATGGTTGCGCGGAATGTGGGTACAAATTGCTGATGCCATCCGTGCCTCAAAGCCCCCCTTCAGGCTTCAGAAACCTAGTTCGGATCACTGGTCAAGCATTGCCATTGGACGCGCAGGATTTAGCCTCGAAATGCTGATCAACGCTCGAGATCAAACCATCGTTATCCAACTTCTTATTTCAACACCTTGGAAGACCCATGCTTTTGAAGAGCTTCATTCGCAGAAGAGTGCGATTGAGGCTGAAATCGGCTCGGCGCTCATTTGGAAGGCAATGCCTGAGAAGAAGAGATCGTGCATCTTACTTGAGTTGAAGATTGACTCCAAATCACCTGACAATATCGAAAAGGTGAAGCATTGGTTCCGAGACAATTCGATTCTCATGTACAAGGTCTTCAAGGGCCGTGTTGCCCAGCTGGCTGAACCCTTTAATGAGTAAGTGCGGCGGCTGTCCGGACCTTCATGCAGACCAAGAAATGCCTTTGGTTTAGAAGCTGACGATCGCCTGGGCATTGATCTCTATACTTGTGCAGCTTGAGAGTTTAATAGACAGAATACATTGTTAGCTCAATATTGCACGATAGATGTCTGACAATATGGGCTGGCTAGATTGATCCTTACGTTCACATCAAAAGATCCGCCTAGAGGATCGAATCCTGGTGACTGCAGTATCTCGTTTCTAGCTCGGTGACGTTGCTGACATCGAAATGAACGCGGCCTGAGCTCATGAGAAGTAGGGTGGGTCGGGAGAGATCGACCTCCAAAATTCTGCGCCTGTTTTCCCGCCTCCTTTAGCGTGTATTCTTGTCAAAATGCAGACGTTGGACAGACCCCAACAAGACTTCGAAGGCAGATCGCTTACGACCAAGAACTCTTTTGGGCGTCGCTTGTCCATGGACACCAAGAGAGCCATCGCTAGCGGGCCAGGTCGAGGACCGAAATGAGTAGACGCAT
>JBMOJD010000111.1:0-8534 GCA_049317025.1 Fimbriimonas sp.
TGCCGTTGACGAAGACGTCGGTGATGCCGACGGAGAGGGTCGTGGGCGAGGCGGGGGTGGCTTGGTCGATGACTTTGGCGGGATGGAAGATCACGAGGTCGGCGCGGTAACCGGCACGGAGGACGCCGCGATCTTGGAACCCGAAGCGCGAGCTAGGCAGGCTGGTCATGCGGCGGATGGTTTCGGCTAGGCTCAAAACCTTCGACTCCCGAGAAAAGCGGCCGAGCACGCGGGGGAAGCTGCCCGCGCCGCGCGGGTGCGAGCCGCCAATGGAGCCATCGGAGCAAATCGACATCCATTTCCAGCGCAAGAACGTGCGAATATCGTCGGTGTCCATGGCGGTGACGATGACGCTTTCGCTTTCCTTCGAGCCGGGCGCTTGGGTTTTGGCGACGATTTCGAGCACGATTTCTTCGGCTGGGCGCTTTTCCGCGGTGGCGATTTGGGCAATGGTTTGGCCCGCCCAGGCCGGGTTGGGCGTGTAGCGGCTGAGGAGAATTTTGTCGGCACCGCCGGTTTCGGCGATGGCTTTTCGCCAGGTCTCGACTTTGTCCCAGGCTCGATCGTTGGTGATGACGGTGATCGTCGATTGCCAGAACGTGTAGGGGTAGATGTTGGCGCTGAGATCCACACCGCTGCGACGGGCTTGGTCGAACATGCGCAGGACCCGTCGCGATTGGCCCCAGACCATAGGGAGGCCGAGCTTGATGTGGTCGATTTGGACGGGGATTTTGGCTTCGCGGCCAATGCGGATCACTTCTTCGAAAGCCTCGAACACGGCGCGGTCTTCGCTGCGGACGTGGGTGGTGTAGATTCCTCGATGCTGGGCGGCGACCTTGGCGAGTTCAATGACTTCTTCGGTCTTGGAGTAGAAGCCGGGGTTGTATTCGAGGCCAGTGGAGAGGCCGAGAGCGCCGTCGAGCATGTCCGCTTCCACGATCGCCTTCATCTTTTCCACCTCGGCTTCGGTCGCGACGCGCAAGGGGTTGTCGCCCATGGTGCGGAGGCGGGCGGAGTTATGGCCCGTCATGGCGGCGAAATTGATGGCGGGGCGGGCGGCGAGAATGGTGCTCATGTACTCCCGGAACGGGGCACCGAGGAACCCATCTTGGCCGACGACGGCGGTGGTGATGCCTTGCGTGACTTGGGATACCGCCAGCGGATCCTTGTTGATGCCGCCATCGGCGTGGCTGTGGGGGTCGATGAAGCCGGGGGCAACCGCCATGCCTTGGGCATCGATTCGCTCTGATCCCTTGGGAATCGGGACCTGGCGTCCGACCTGGGCGATCTTATCGCCCTCCAAAATGATCTGGCCGCGATAGGGTTTTCCGCCCAGGCCATCGACGATCAGGGCATTGTCGATCCAGATGGGCCGGGGGGCACCGAGCAGCAGGGCGCAGGCAAACGACGCGAGCATGACTTGCAGTATAGATTCCCGCAACCCATGGTCCGGTTTCCTTGTACTCTGGATGTATGAAGAATCCCGTGCCCGCTCTGCTCTTCCTAGTTTTGGCTGCCATTGGCTGGGCTGTTCTTCGCCCGGGAACGGGGCCTTCGGAGGCGGGGCTTTATGCCGTTTGGCTTTTGGCTTCCCTGATTTTGGGATCGACCGTTCGGGTTGCGGCCCAGTGGGAAAAGGCGCTGGTCTTTCGGCTTGGGCGGTTCCAGGCGACCAAGGGACCGGGGATGTTCACGGTGATTCCTTTTCTCGATTCGGTTCGAATCGTGGATACGCGGATCTTGACGCTGGAGATTCCGACTCAGCAGGCGATCACGAAGGACAACGTTCCGGTGTCTTTGGATGGAGTGATTTTCTTGCGGGTGAACAATCCCGCCGACGCGGTGATTCAGGTCCAGAACTTTCAGCATGCGATTCGGCAGTACTCGCAGACGGCCTTGCGCGACGTGGTGGGCATGACGACTTTGGACGAGATTCTCGCCGACCGGGAATCGCTCGGGCGCAAGATCGAGGAGATTGTTGAGGCGGAGATCGATGGCTGGGGCCTTGAGGTCGCAGCGATTCGGCTTCAGGACATCATCTTGCCGGAAGACCTGAAGCGCGTGATGGCGCGGCAGGCCTCGGCGGAGCGCGAGAAGCGAGCCAACATCACTAAATCGGAAGGCGACCGCGAGGCGGCCGAGAACTTGGCCGCCGCCGCCCACACCATGGCGGCATCGCCGGGCGCTCTCCAGCTCCGGACTTTGCAGACCTTGGATAGCTTGGGCAGTTCGGCCTCGAACACGGTCGTCTTGGCGGTGCCGGTGGACGTCATGACGGCAATCCAAGCGATTCCCAGATTGGTGGATCAGGCGGTCCCGGTGACAGTTAAACCGGAGGAAAAGCTCGCCTTGGGGGCGTCGTTCATCGCGAGTGGGCAGTCTTCCGAGCCCGCGAACCAAGATCAAGCGCAGCCCGCCTGACGGCAACCTTCGTTCAGTTATCGAATGTGACTTTTCGCTAGGTCGTGCAAAGTCAATCATCGAGCGAGAACGGCCCGGGTGCATAAGAATTGCCGGGCGAAAGCTAGTTAGTAGCCTTCGGCCTTGGACAAAACATACCGAATTGCTGGGTTCCCCGGGACTAACAGGATTAACATTTTCTTAACAATCGCGAATCATACTGACGTTGCATTGGCACGAACTCTTCGTTCCGATCAAATTTTGCGAGCAACCTGATGAAAAAAGCATTTACTCTTATCGAGCTACTCGTCGTGATCGCGATCATCGCGATTCTCGCCGCGATCCTGTTCCCCGTTTTTGCCCAAGCCAAGGCTGCCGCGAAGGGAACCCAGAGCATTTCCAACCAGAAGCAGATCGGCCTTTCGATCGTTCTTTACGCGGGTGACTACGATGACATTCTGCCCCGCCAGGACGGTTGCGCTGCCGGTTCCGCGCTCAACGCCGAACTGAACACCCGGCCCTTCAACGCGACCGGCGTCGGATGCTCGGCCAGCCCGTTCTACTACCGACTCAATCACTTCTCCTGGCAGAAGTGGGTTATGCCTTACGTGAAGAACGTTGACATGTTCGTCAACCCCTTCCGCGGTCGCAGCAACCGACTCACCCCCAGCTGCCCGACCGGCGAATGGACGGGTTGTGGCCAGCTGACCGCCAGCTACGCGCTGAACCTTTCGCTTTTCGGTGCTTTGAACACCTACAACGCTTCGCCGACTCTGCCGAACCAGTACCGCGACTCGTTCCGCGGTGGCAGCATCAACAACCTTCCCGACGTCGCCGGTGCGATGATCGCGATGGAAATGGGCAACCCCAACGTTGCTTTCGCCCCGACCTCGCCGGTCACGGGTGACAATGGTATCACTCAGATCAACTACGCTCCGGCCGTTCGAGAAGTCTGGAAGCGCGAGTTCTACAAGTCGGCAACGGCTTGCGACGCGACCAACACGGCTGACTGGACCGACTCCGGCCAGCTTGACGAGACCCGTGCTCCTCGTGGTGGATTCGCCGTGGCCTACGCCGACGGTCACACCAAGTTCATGAAGGTCGATGCCTTCCTTGCCGCCACTCCGACGGCAGCCGAGTACGGCATTGCTCTTCCTGCTTTCACAAACGCAGGCGTTGGCCGATGCATGTTCCCCGGTGGAACGTTCCGCATCAGCAACATCCCGAACATCTCGATCAACCGCCCGCTCTGGGGCCTCGGCGGCTAAGTCATGAAGCGAGTGGGAATTGCTCTCGCCATTCTCGTCGGCCTCCTGGCCATCGGGTGTGGACAGTCGGAAGATCGCACGGATGTGCGAAACAAGATGAGCCAGGCCCAGGCGAGCGAACCTTCCGGTGCAAAGCCGGAAGGGACTCCGGAAAACCCGTAAGGGTTGAGATGAAAGCGCCCTCGGCACCATGCCGGGGGCGCTTTTTTTGCGTGGCGGCCTCCGCTGTCGGCCAAAATGGGGCATGACACGGAACATTGTCGCCATTGGCGGTGGCTCGATTGGGGATGGGGGTACCCGGGCAATCGATGAGGAGCTGGTCCGGCTGACGAACCAGGCGCGTCCTCACTTGCTCTTCATCCCGACCGCGAGCAACGACGACACTCCGTACGCTCAGATGGTCGAGCGGGTTTATCGCGAGCTTGGCTGCACGACCGACACGCTTTGGCTCTGGGGCAAAGATGCGGAGAATCCCGAAGCCAAAATCGCCCAAGCGGACGCGATTTATGTCGGGGGCGGCAACACGAAGGCGATGATGCGTCGATGGCGCGAACTCGGCGTGGACAGAGCGCTGCGAGAGTTCGTTGCCTCGGGCAAGCCAGCGGGCGGCCTCAGTGCGGGCGCGCTATGTTGGTTTCGGGTCGGCAACAGCGATTGGCCTCAATACGAGGGCTTGGCTGGGATCAATACCGCGCCCATCGAGTGTTTGGGCATCGTCGACCTCGTCCTGTGCCCGCACACTCGCGACGAGGGTTTCCGTCTTAAGGAGTTTCGAGAGATGATGCAAACGACTCCAGGCGTTGGGATCGGGCTTGATGACGGCTGCGCCATCCAGATTCGGGACGACGAGTACCGGATACTCGCCTCGCAAGAAGGGTCCGTCGCGCACAGAATCGAGTGGGTCGAGGGACAACTAGCGGAAAGGATTTTGGGCCCTCACGCGGATTTTCGCGCTTTGGGTGGCATCTAGTTCTAGCCTAGCTAGTCGGGACTATGCCATGCCAAAGAGCGGACTAGGTGCTAGCCTGTCCCGATGGTGAGAGGCAGCTTGGCTTCAGAAAGTCCGGTGATACAGGCAGTAGGTGTAGTCCACCGAAAGACCGGAATGTTCGGCAAGGAAGACATCGCCCATCTTCGCCCCGAATTCTAGGCGGACGACGGCTTCGAAGTCTTCGCGCGTCTCGAACCGCCACTCGGACCTTATTCGGCGGAGGCTGAAGCCGTAGGAGGCCCAGAATCGCTCTTTTTCTTCCTGGGTAAGCGGTTCGCTGGTGAAGCGTCGCTTTAGCCAACTCGCGAACGTGCCCTTGTCGTAGTCGTTGTCGATGATGAAGGCAGTGCCGCCGGGGCGGACGATTCGGTCGAGCTCTTGGATGCCGGGCACGCAGTTGGGGGGCCAGAAGTAGGCGAAGCGAGCGTGGACGATGTCGACCGATTGGTTGGCGAGGAAGGTCTCCGCCGCCGATCCGTGCATGACGGAGACCTTTTCCAGGCCGAGCGCGACCACTCGTTCCATCGCCATCAGGCGGCTGGCGGCGTGGGGTTCAACCGCAATCACGTGGGCGGCATCGGGATGAAAGAGGGGAATGTAGAACCCGGTGCCCGCGCCGAGGTCCAGCACCACGCGGTGCCGCCAGTCGGCGATTTCGCGCATGGCCGCCTCGATCAGGCCCCCGGGGTCGGTCGACCGGTTTTCGATTTCATAGACCCCGGGGTCAGTTTGGATGTTGGGGGCGCGATGAATCCCGCGAAGAAACTCCATGGAAGCCGGTTCAGTCCTCCGATTCGCTGAGGTCAGCCGGGGTGCTGGTGTCCTTCGAGCGGGCGGCGCGATCCCAGATCGCGACGGTGCGCACATCGCGACGGCGAAGCTCGATGGCCTGCTCGATCTTGATGGTGAGGATTTCGTAGGCATCCACACCGGGCGTGTTCTTCTCGATGTAGTCGAAGGCCCCGCGTCTCATGCATTCCACCGCGTTGGCGACGTTGCCGTAGGCGGTCAGCACGATGACTTCGGCGAAGAGGTCGCGCACGAAGGCAGCCTGGAGAATCTCGAGACCAGACGAAGGCTTGTCGAGGCTCATGTCCGTGACGATTACGTCGAAGGGCGGGTTGGAGCCAAGAATCTTCTCGATGCCCTGCTCGGGAGCATCGGCCGTCACCACGGTGTAGCCCTGGCGCTCCAAGCGGCGACGCAGTGCGTTTAGGACTTCGGCTTCATCATCGATGATCAAGATGGTGGGCATGCGCCGGAGTATACGGCAGGACGGCCCCTCGTGCGGTGAGGGGCCGTCCTTTTGGGCCTACTTAGCCGCGATGACGGTGCCACCGGCGGCAGCCGATTCCCAGGCTGCTTCGGTGAGGCGAATGACTTCGAGGCCGCACTCGAACGGCGACTCGCACTCGGCGCGACCGAGAATCGCATCGATGAAGTTCTTGTCCGGCGTGCTGCCACCCGAGATGTGCTCGCAAACCACTCGGTTCTGCTTCACGTCGGTGATGCTCAGCTTGCCCTGGCGCATGAAGAACGTGAGGTTCTCGCACACGAACGTGATGTCCTCGTGCCAAGCGTGGCCATCGCCGACGATGGACATGTTCGCCATCGCGCCGCCCTTGAAGCGAACCGAGACGGCCGAGTTGATGTCGACTTCGGTGCCGAAGTTGTCGCTGAAAGCGGAGACCGCTTCCGGCTGGAGGCCGGTGACCCAGAGCAGGATGTCGAGCAGGTGGCTTCCAGAGTCGTTCAGCTGGCCGCCGCCGCTGAGGCTGTGAATCTGTCGCCATGTGCCCTTGGTCGCGCGCAGCCACTCTTGGCTTTGGAGAGCCTGGACGAAGTTGACCTTGCCGGCCTCGCCGCTGCGAATCTTCTCGCGGATGTAGCGGAACTCGGCCTGGAAGTGGCGCTGGTAGCTAACCATGCCGACCTTGCCGTTTCGGTCGCGGGCTTCGATGACGCGATGGGCATCTTCGACGCTGGTGACCAGGGGCTTCTCGCAAAGCGTGTGGGCGCCAGCATTCAAGCAGTCAAGAATCTGGTCCACGTGCTGGGTGTGGGGCGTGGCGATGGCGACGGCATCTGGCTTGATCTCGGCCAGCATGGTCTGGTGGTCGGCAAAGCTGGGGGTCTGGGCCAAGACCGCGTAGCGCTCGCGAGTGAGCCGAATTTGCTCCTCGCTGGTGTCCACGAGGGCCACGACTTCGACGTCAGAAATGGAAAGAAGATTGCTGAGGCGATGGCGCTGGAATCCGCCACACCCGATCATTGCCACACGAACTTTGCTCATTGTTCACCTTTGGGCAAGCTTCACCGCCGCCCGCTAGATGTTACCAAGCTAGTCTCGTAGATTCCTCAGTCAATCTCAAGAGACCGGAATCGCTTTTCGGTTTCGTCGATATCTTGCGAAAGCACGGCGTAGGCCCAATTCACTTGCTTCTGAATTTGGGCGGCGTGGATGGCCTCAGTTGACCCTTCAGGGAAGTTGCTTGGGGTCGAGCGACGGTTCAGCTTCTCGAAGGCTTGTCGCACCGTGGTGAAGTCGTCGTTCGCCCGGACGCCGAGGATTCGGCGGGCTTGGTCCTTCTCGTCGCCGACCGGCTGGGGCGAGTAGGGGGCGGCGTTTTCACGCTCGTTGGGGACCTGGCCAGCGGTGGGGTCGAGGGCGGCTTCGAGCTCGGCCTCGGCGGGGTCCATGCCCAGGCTTTGCAGGCGGTCCCATTCGCGGTTCACGTAACCACGCAAAAGATCGTACGCCCGTCGCCCTTCGTTCACCTCCAGAGCGTACCCGCGCCGCGAATCTTGGTCGAACCGTCGGCAAAATGCCGCCCCTGGAGAAACGATCAGCGGATCGAGCGCAGGCGATCCCTGCTTCCAAGGTCAACCGCTGGTTGCCGCCAAATTCGAGTCCATGAGCGATACCCTGGACATTTATCGCTCAGAAAATGGTCGATTCATGAGCGATAAGTGAAACACATATCGCTCGCGCGAATGCTACTGGGCCATCTCGGCGGCGTTGAACGAACCGGCTTCGACCTCGGCGAGTCGCCATTTGTGGGAGGGGATCACGACCCACTCGCGGGCGGCCTCCTTGCGGAAGATCAGCGTGACGTCGTCGAATTTCTGCTTCGATTCGGAGTCGCCCATCTTCATGCGGAAGTCCACTGAGGTCTTCATCTTCGCCTCATCGCCGCTGACGACCGGCGTGGCGGGGGCGACGGTGATATCCGGTTTGGCGTCCTTGATGAACTGGGCGATCTGGCGGAACGAGGCGGGGATCTCGTTGTTGATTCGGAACTTGGTGCTGAGCTTGTCCATTACGCCGCCCGCGCGGCCTTCGCGGCTGGCCTCGATCGAGGCGGCGAGGGCGTCCTGAATCTGGGCTTCGTCGTTCGGACCGCCCGCCATCGAGATGGCCTTCCCGATGAAGATCGCCGAGACCAGGACGATCCCAACGAAAACCTTGACTTTCGTATCCATACTTTACTGGACGGCATCAGGGCGGGCCGTTGTCAGGTCCGGGCCAAAGTTTCGAGCAGCCAGAGCGCGCATCCGAGCTTTGACTGCTTGCCGCTGTGCTCGATTCGGCCATCCCGATAGACCAAGGTCAGCTCATTTTCTTCGGATTCGAACCCAACATCGGCCCGGCTGATGTCGTTGACCGCGATCGCGAACACGTTTTTGCGCTCGGCTTTTTGGGCGGCCGTTTCCAGCCCGGGGTCCGGCTCGGCGGCGAAGGCAAGGACCTTTGCCCCAGGCGCAGCCAGGACGAGGGCGGCGAGGACGTCAGGATTCGGCGTGAGCTCGAGGTCCATGCGCTCCTCTTTGCGGCGCACTTTGCCCTTCACGGGGTTGGCGGGGCGGTAGTCGGC
>JBMOJD010000112.1:0-8482 GCA_049317025.1 Fimbriimonas sp.
CGGGAATACAATACGCTCACCGATGGACCACACACGATTTCTGCGCGCCGAAGCAATCTGGGCCCGTGCGCCCCGGCCCGAATACCACGACATCGTGGGGTTCTCCGCTCAATTGCCCGCCCAAGAAGGCAAGACCTTGCGCATCGCTGCCTCCTCGGTCTACCGGGTCTGGGTCGATGGCGTCTTCCTCGCTTACGGCCCATCGCGCGCGGGCAAAGGCTTCTTCCGCGTGGACGAGTGGAAGATTCCCGATGGAGCCAAGGTCCTCGCCATCGAAGTCGTCGATTACGGCGTGAACGCCTTCTCCGCCATGAAGCATCCCGGCTTCATCTGCGCCGAAGTCGTGGTCGCGGGCGAAGCCAAGCTCTGGACCTCGGCCTCCGGCCGCATGTTTCTCGCCCAAAACGTCCCTGGCCGTCTTCGAAAGGTGCCCCGATTCAGCTTCCAGCGCCCCTTCAGCGAGGCCTACCATCTGAAAGACTCCAAAACACCTTGGTACCTAAGCGAGGCCAAAATCCCCGTCCAAAAGGTGGATATCAAGGACTTCGCCCCCGCTCGGGCGTCGCTCCCCCACTTCTGCGTCGTGTCTCCCGTCTCCCATGTCTCGGTCGGAACCGTCTCGGCCAAAGCCAACGTCGTGGAGCGCAAAGACCGCTCCCTCACCGATATCGGCCCCCAAATGCTCGGCTGCCCCGAGAAGGAACTCGAGGCCGCGCCCGTCCTCGAACTCCAGCACTTCCAAATCGCCCACCGCCCCGAGCCATCCGCCTGCGCCGAGAGCTACTCGATTGGCACCAACCAATCGCGTGTCTTCAGCCTCGGCACCAACCTCTCCGGCTTCGTCGGCATCCGCATCCGCTGCGAAAAGAAGACCCGCGTCTATCTCGCGTTCGACGAGATTCTGAGCGGGGACCAAGTCGATTTCTTCCGCCTCGGCTGCGGCTACGTCATTCGTCTCGACCTTGAGCCAGGAACCCACGAATTCGAATCCGCCGAGCCCTACACTTTCCGCTACGAAGAGGTCATCGTCACCGAAGGCGAGTGCGAAATCTCCCACCTGACCCTGCGCGAGATCGCGTGCCCCGACACTGACCGCGCCCAGTTCGCCTGCTCCGACCCCCGACTCAACCGCATCTTCCGCGCCGCCGTCCAAACCTTCCGCCAGAACGCGGTCGATATCTTCATGGATTGCCCCTCCCGCGAGCGCGCCGGCTGGCTGTGCGACAGCTTCTTCACCGCCCGCACCGCCCAGGTCCTCACCGGACACACGAACATCGAACACGATTTCCTCGAGAACTTCGCCCGGGCCACCGATTTCCCCGACATTCCCAAGGGCATGTTCCCCATGTGCTACCCGTCCGATCACTACGACAAAACCTTCATCCCCCAGTGGGCGATGTGGCTCGTGATCCAGCTCCGGGAATACAAGCACCGCGGCGAGCACAGCCTGGTCGAGCAGTTCCGCCCCCGCCTGCGCGGCCTCCTCAAGTTCCTCCAAGGCTATCGAAATTTCGATGGTCTCCTAGAAAAGCTGCCGAGCTGGAACTTCATCGAGTGGTCCCAAGCCAACAACTGGGTCCAAGACGTGAACTATCCGACCAACATGCTCTTCGCCGGAGCCTTAGAGGCCTTCGCCGAGCTCTTGGAAGAGCCCGCGCTCGCCACCGAAGCCGCCCGCGTCCACCGGGTGATCCACGAGCAATCCTTCGATGGCACCTTCTACCGCGACCACGCCCTGCGCAAAGATGGCCGCCTGGAGGTCCAAGCCAACTGCTCCGAAGTCGCCCAGTACTACGCCTTCTTCTTCAGAACGGCCGACGAACAGACCCATCCCGATCTCTGGCGCAAGCTCCTCACCGAGTTCGGCCCGGGACGAAGAGCCAAGAACCTGCATCCCCAGGTCGCCTTCGCCAATGCCTTCATCGGCATGTATCTGCGCCTAGAAATCCTCTCCCGCGCCGGACGAACGGCCCAGGTTTGCGACGAAATCGTCGGCTATTTCGATGGAATGGCGAACCTCACTGGCACCCTATGGGAGAACGACTCCACCGCCGCCAGTTGCAACCATGGGTTCGCCTCCTACGTCGCCGTTTGGCTCGTCGAGAATGCCCTCGGGCTCCGCTTCAACCCCGACGGCAGCGTAAAATCGCGGAAAATCCCCGAGAACTCCCTCGCTTGGGCAAGTGGCCGACTGCCGACCAAGGCTGGCATGGTCGCCCACGAATGGGAGCGGTCCAAGCCAGCCGGATAGAGAATCAGCGGCGACGGCGTCGAGCCATCAGGCCCAATCCCGTCGCTACCGCCGCCAAAGACGCTGGCTCCGGAACCGGGTTGGCATCAACGAAGCGGATGTTGATGAAACCCGAGAACGGTGGATCCATCGCGAAATCCTGCGAGGTAATCGCTGACCATTTCAGCGTCGTCGCCAGGTTGGACGAAGTCCCCGACCAGGTCAGCGTGTCCGTAATCGTACTAGGCACCCAGCAAGAAGCCACTGGCCCAAGGGTTGGCCCATTGTTACCTCCGCCCGAACTCGTCAGATAGTTGATCGGACCCGCCGGATCGCCCGTGTTGTAATCGCGAAAAGTCCCCCCGCTCGCCGCAATCGGGGTCGTAAGGGCAAAGTCTTGGATCGGCGAGGCCCCCGAAGGCACATCGCCAAAAATGATCCACCCGAACCCCGTGGTCCCATTCGGAGCCACCGTCGGCGTGAGCGTGAAGTTGTAGAGAAAGTGACCGCTCTCCGGCGACACCGTGTAAGTGAGCTTCACCGGAATCACCGCGAACGAGGCCGAACTGACAAGCAAGCAAGCAAGGCAAAGAAACCGTTTCATCTTTGAAACCTCCAAGGTAACAAAGCTGATTCTATCCGAGATTCCCTCGCCTGGTTGCCGCCAAGGGAGAACTGTGAAACCAATCACTTTACATCCACCAAAGTCTCCGCTGAAACAGCAAGGAGGAGGAATGCCGATGCGATTGGGCTCGGTCCTTCTCCTTACGCAAGTAGGGAGAAGGTGGCCGTTAGGCCGGATGAGGGTTCCGGGAACCATCGCCCATCACACGCCCGCAAAACTGGAAAGAGCCCCAGGCCCGAAAGGCCGACCAAATCAGCGAAGGGCGCAAGCCCTGATGTCAAGAAGACCACAATCCAAGCACTGAAGGTGCTACCGAAGTACAACCCACGGCTGCACCCAGGCACATACCGCCCGAACCGCGGAGCCGTTCCACGCCCAAAAGCCCGGGGTAACCACCCCGGGACAACCCCAACCCCGGACGGGGTTGCATATCTCAACGATCTGAACCCGAACAACCGAAACTCAAACCCACCCCACGGAATCCCGATGCAATAGGGCTCAAAATCCTTCTCCTTACGCAAGTAGGGAGAAGGTGCCCGAAGGGCGGATGAGGGTTCCGGGAACCATCGCCCATCACACGCCCGCAAAACTGGTACGAGCCCCAGGCCCGAAATGCCGACCAAATCACCGAGGCGCGCAAGCCCTGATGTCAAGAAGACCACAAATCCATGCACTGAAGGTACGACCGAAGCCCCACAACGGCACCAGGCACATACCGCCCCGAACGGCGGAGCCGTTCCACACCCAAAAGCCCGGGGTAACCACCCCGGGACAACCCCCAACCATGAGCCCCAACCCCGGACGGGGTTGCATATCTCAACGATCTGAACCAAGAACCACCGAGAGTTCAAACCCACCCCTCGGAAGAAAACGGAACTCTCAGCCTCCCGCAGGCTTCTCCTTGGCGGAAGGAGCAGTCACCGGCGCTTCCTGCTTTGGCTTTACGGTCGAACGAATCGTCATCAACTTACCAAGGACATCAAACCAAAAAGGAGCCCCCATCGTGGTAGCCAAAGCCGTCAGAAGCCAGCCAACCACCGCCGCAATCACGTCGTTCCAAGGTCCCGATCCATTGGGCCGAATCTTCATGGCGTCTGGCCCTTCGTCCCACCCAATCGGCAAGTGAAGCTCCTCCACCTGCTTCTTCACCGTCGCGTAATCCGTCTTCAATGAATCGGCCGTCGTGAGCCCAGCCTGAGCAACAACCGCCTGCCGGAGCGTCGCGCTCGAACCCAAATAGTTCGCAATCCGAATCGGATTGATATTCATCGAGACCGCCACAAATAGGCCAAGGGCAAACAACCACCACTGGCTATCGCGCTTATACCGCCCCGAAACGCGGTCCATCGAACTGTTGAACCAAGACTCCAAGTTCGCCTGAGCATTGGTAAGGCTCCCCTGTGCCGAGTCCACCGCGATACTCAAAGCCCGCTGCAACGCCGGACTCCTAACCGCGCCAATGCCCGCCCGGAGGCCATCCAGAGTCAAAGGAACCGCCACCGCCGGTTCACCCGCCTGGGGCACCCCTCGGGCCGCAATATCCATCAGGGCCACGGCAAAGTTCTGCGCCGGGATATAAGACGGCAAGTTCTTTCCACCCGACTTGTACTCGCCGCTGAAGAGGCTATAGACAAACGGATGCTTATAGACTTCCTCAACTAAAGCTTGGTCCTGAAGCAATTCCTTGATGCCCTGCTCCAAGTTGGCCGACCGAGTCCTCAGGATCGACTCTAACCCCTCCTTCAAGGCGATGCAGATGATGCTCACCAGCAAGAAGACAAGCACGACGCCAATCGCGACATCCAAGACATTAGAACCAAACATGAATCACGACTCCTCGGTGCAACGGCAAACACCGACGGAGGCATTCTACAGGTTTGGCCCCAAATGTGGAAGGCTCAAAAAGAGAGAGCCGTCACTTCGTCCATTGGACGATGAGCTTCGGCCTGCGTTCGGCCTTCTCGTCATCCTTCGAATACAGCTTGAACATGCCCGCCCGACCCACGGCCGCCGGGTCAATCGCCGAGGTCAGCGCCACCGAAAGCGATCCCTTCTTGAGCGCGCTCTCCCAAGCCGCCTTGAACGCAGGCGTGTCCTTCAGCTCAATATCAAACGAAAGCACCTTGCCCGTCGAAAAGGCAGGGGCGCCAGCCCCAAGGATCGCTTCCTTGCCCTTGGTCGGCGAGACTTTCGCCGACTTGTCGTACGACCACTCCTTCTCCACGAAGTCAGCATTCAAAGCCCGGACCTCAAGGGGAGCAGGCTTAAGCATCTCATCCGTCCACTGCGGGTCGGCAATGTGCACCAGGCGAATCTTCGCCGACTTCAACGCCCCCGCCGGGAGCTTGGAGAGGTCCCAACGCAGGTAAGCGTAGCTGTAGTCTTCGGCCGCATCCGGCGATGCCGCGACCGCCTGGCCCTCCGCCCCCCAGATGCGCAGGAACGGATCCTTCATGGGGTCCGAAGCGTGGGGATAAACCCAAACGTCATCGGTCGGGACGAGCTCGATCTCCTCCACGGAAGGACCGCCGACACCGAATAAAAGACCAGCCACGAGAGTGTTGAGCATGATTTTCCTATGGTACTAGACTCGTCCGAGGCCCCCTCCGCCCGCGAAACTTCGAATCGAAGAAAATTCGCAAATTCTCGCTACAAATCTTAGAAAGCTCCCATACAATAAAAAGTGCCTTGGAGATTCACTGTTGCATCCTGTGGCACGGCTCTTGGTGACTAGAAAATGAAACGAGCATTTACGTTGATTGAGCTATTGGTGGTTATCGCCATCATTGCCATCCTTGCCGCAATTCTCTTCCCGGTCTTCGCGCAGGCGAAGGAAGCCGCAAAGAAGACGACCACTCTCTCGCAGTACAAACAGGTCGGAACCTCAGCCGCGATCTACCTCGCTGACTCCGACGACACCTTCCCACTCGCCTTCGCGTTCAACTCCGCCACCAACACTTGGCGATGGGGCTCGTACGCCGCTGTTCCTAATGGTTGGACGACTTCAGGTTCTCGACATCTGGAGCCTCGAAAGAGTCAAGAAGCCGCAAGTTTCTACAACTCTCTGCAGCCATACATTAAGAATTATGGAATCTATGCCGCCAACGGTGCTCCTCTGACCGATCTGGGTGTTGTCAAGGCTGACGGTGCCCCCGAACCAGCTCTGATCAACATCTCGTACAACGGCCTGTTGCACGGCTACAGTGCCACTGCTGTTGCCCAGGTCTCGAGGCTCCCGCTGTTCTGGCCTGGAATGATGAAGCAGAATATTCGCGGATTGGCCCTTAGCCAGCCCATGCTCGACTGCTTCAACCCCGGCGAGCAGTGCCGATTCAACCCGGCTGGCGGACCCCAAGGCGGAAACCCCGCTTACGGCTATTCCTGGTTCTTGGTTGGCAACAGCATCTCGAACTTTAGCCTCTGGCTGTATGGTCGCGGAATGCCGTTCGTCGCAACCGATACGAGCGCCAAGTTCCTGAACTTCGCCGCTCCGAACTGGCCGAACTATGCCCTCAACATCAACTCGAGCCCATGGAGTTCGTTCGACCCCGCTGGCCCCGCCGGTTCGCCCTACTGGATGACCGACTGCGTTGCTCCTGGTGGAACGAAAGGAACGACCTACTACCCTGGCTACTTCCGACCCGACTCCGAGTTCAGCTACAACCCGATCACCGAGTGTGACCATGGTGGTGGCTAGGATGTCGCTTCGAAGTGCAGGCGCGTTGATCCTCCTCGCGGTCGCTTTGGCCGGGTGCAGTGGCGGAGAACCGCCACTGACCGAGAAGGACTACGGCGGCGAGGTGAGGCAAGCTCCGGCATCGGCCGCAGCGAAACCTGGCCCCAAAGACTCTCCGCGAGTCGACGTCGATAAGTAAGGCAAAAAATTGGTGGCAAACAGTGGCGATGAACCCTGTTTGCCACGGAGTGTCCGCAAAAGGGCAAATATTGAAACAGAGGCACCCTAAAAGTGCAAAACTAGACAGCGCATCGAGTGGGGCTGTAGCGTTTGCGATTACCTGTTGCGTTTACTGTAGTTCAAAATAGATGCAATTTAGCCCTGCACTTTTCGCAAGGTTTCGTATAATGAACCATCGCGGTTGGCGGGACGAAAGTCCTCTGCCTCGATCCGTGTGGTCCTCAATATGAAACGAGCATTTACTCTCATCGAGCTTCTGGTCGTGATTGCCATCATCGCAATCCTGGCCGCCATCCTCTTCCCTGTCTTTGCCCAAGCCAAGGAATCTGCCAAGAAGACGACTGCTCTTAGCAACGTCAAGCAGACCGCCACGGCTTTCGCCATCTACATCGCCGACAGCGATGACACCTACCCGCTCGGCTACCGATTCACTCCGGGAACTGGCTGGCGCTGGAACTTCAGCGTGAGCACTCCTCTCGGCTGGATGGGACCGAACTACGCCCAGGGCCAAGCCGGTCGAATGGCAGAAGATGCCAGTCACTGGACCAACGGTCTCTATCCTTACTCGAAGAACTACGGCCTTCTCGAAGGTTCCGGTCTTCCTGCCAAGGACGTTTATGGCATCGGCGACAACCCCGCCGGTCGAGTCAAGGCTCCTGCCCTCTCGAACCTGACCTTCAACGGTCTTCTCCACGCTTGGAGCGCAACCGCTGTTGCTGCCCCCTCGCAGCTTCCGCTCGTCTGGAACGGTCGCGGTAAGGGCAACGGTCTCGGCAACTCCTTGACCAACCCCGCACTTATGTGTGCGGCTGGGTCGGCTGCATGCTCCTACACTCCCGGCGGCGGCGTTGGCGGTGCCATGTTCACCATCTACGACTCCATGTGGATGTGGAGCAAGGGTGGCAACATGTCGTTCACCGACACTTCGGCCAAGTTCCGACGATTCGGCGCCACTTTGAACCCCGGCAACACCGACTACAAGACCGATCCGTACACCGGATACGACGCCAACGGAAATCCTGGATTCGTCTGGACCGACGGCTTCTATCCTTGGCTGTTCCGCCCGGATTACGACTTCAGCGGCTAGTCTGATCGCCCGAGACACAAGTCTCAACCAAGAAGGAGGTTCCACTCGGAGCCTCCTTCATTTACCGTACAAGAACCCAAAACTATGAAGATTTCCACCCTCCTTCTTCTCCTCGTCGTTGGCTTCGGCATCATCGGTTGCGGCGAAGGCGCTGCTTCCAAGGAACCACCTAAGGGTGCCCAGGCTGGCGGAAAGACTCCCGATGGCCGAGATGTTCCCAACGCTGGCTCCGTCGAAGCTGAGAAGTAATCCAGAAAAGAACATGATGAAACGACCGATCGCGAGCGTCCTTGCCCTCCTCCCTCTTGCCCTTGTTTTCACGGGCTGCGGCCCCTCGAAAGAGGAGCAAGCGGTCAGCCGGGCGCTGAACCGCAAGAAACCGGGCTACGCTCGCGTGGTCAATTTCACCGATAAGCCCGCAACTTTGCGGGTGGACGGCAAAGACAGCCTGATCGCGGCCCCGTCTGCCGTCAGCTCGGCCATGCCCGTCGGCCCCGCTTCGCGCTCCTTCGGAATCTCTATCGAAAAACAAGAAATCGAAGCTGGCAAGGCTGATCTCGCGACCGACCAACTTGTTTCGGTTTACGCCTTCAACGATGCGGGCAAGCCCGCAACCTTCTTGGC
>JBMOJD010000113.1:0-8211 GCA_049317025.1 Fimbriimonas sp.
CTGTCCTCGGCTTGATTGCTGGCGAAACCGGCTACTACTGGGGCCATCGCTGGAGCCACCAAATCCCATTTCTGTGGCGATTCCACGCAGTGCACCACAGCGCCGAAGAGATGGACTTCCTGGTGAACACCCGCGCTCACCCGCTAGACATGGTGTTCAGCCGTTTCTGCGCACTCGTTCCCATCTACGCCCTCGGCCTGGCCAGCGCAAGCGGAAACGTGAAAGACGCCTCCGTTCCGATCGTCGTGACACTCGTCGGGACCATGTGGAGCTTCTTCGTCCATGCCAATCTACGTTGGAGCTTCGGCCCCCTGGAATGGCTGGTCGCCACCCCCAAGTTCCACCACTGGCACCATACCAAAACCGGCCCCATCAACCGAAACTACTCGTCCACGCTTCCGTGGCTCGACCGGATCTTCGGCACCCACCACCTACCCAAAGAATGGCCCGAGGCCTACGGCATCGAAGAGAGCTTCCCGACCAAGCTCATCGATCAACTCTGCTACCCCTTTGCTCCACCAGATGAAAAGGCACCTGCTGATGCTGCCCCCGCAAAACCAGATGATCGTGCCGGCACATCCGGCGCATAGCGAAGACTTCACGGGTCTCCGCCTCCCCTACCTCGGTAGCCGCCAGCTTTCGGGCATGGTGAGGCGAGCGAAATCGTCCATGGCGAAGCGGTCGGTCATGCCCGCGACGTAGTCCACCGCCCCGATGACGCCTTCGAAACCTGCGGGTAGGTTGCCAGGCACCACGTAGTACTCAAACAACCGCATCACGATCTGGCGGGCTTTTTCGATGTCGGGATACCGGCGCGAGTATTCGATATACACCTTGTCAAAGAGCCACTCCTTCATCTCGTTCATGGTTTCCAGCATCACGGGCGAAAGGCGAATGGCGGGCTGGCCGGAGCTTTGCTCGATGACGTCGGAGACGATAGCGGAGATGCGCTTGCCATGGGTCGGGGCGATGAAGAACCTTGCCGGGACGTCATCGAGGATTCCCGACCGGAGAGCATCGTCGAGATCGTGGTTTAGGTAAGCGATGCGGTCGCTGATGCGGACCACGGCTGCCTCCAGTGTCGAGCTGGGTTCACCATCGTGGGCGGTGAGGTCTTTGCGGCCTTTGCTGTGGCCGCCGATACCGGCGCGGGTCTCGTGGGTCAGGTTCAGGTTTTCGAGCACATCAAGAACCCGGAGCGAGTGTTCGTAGTGTCGAAACGTGGGCAGGGCCGGGTCACCATGCCGTTGCAATGCCTCATCAAGAGCCGACTCCCCGGCATGCCCAAAGGGCGTGTGGCCGACATCGTGACCAAGGGCAATGGCTTCGATGAGGTCCTCATTGAGGCGGAGCGCCCGACCGATGGTGCGCGCAATCTGAGCAACCTCCAACGAATGAGTCAAGCGAGTGCGGTAGTGGTCGCCAAACGGATCGATGAACACCTGAGTCTTGTGCTTGAGCCGACGGAACGACTTGGAATGCAGCACCCGGTCGCGGTCGCGCTGGTACGCAGTTCGGATCGGGTCGGGCTCCTCGGGCACAACTCGGCCCGCCGATTCGCAAGACAGGGCGGCAAAAGGCGACAGCCAGTGGCGTTCGCGCTCTTCAATGCTCAAACGTATTGAATCGGGCACGAGAGATGGACGGATTGCAAGCGGTGAAATTGTCGTCTCTTCACTTGGTTGATTTGCAGGAACAATCAGCCCCAATCGCGTAGATACCTATCATGAGATGCGCACTCTTAGCCTTGCTAGCGGCGCTGCTCGTCGGTTGCTCCTCCGGCAACGACACCAGCCCAACCTCTGACACCAAGAAACCGGAAGACGCCAAATCGGACGGGACCACGTTCAAAGTCGCTCTTCTGACCCCGGGACCCGTGAGCGATGCGGGCTGGAGCGCGATGGCCTACGACGGCCTCCAGGCGATCAAGACCGAGATGAGCGCCGAGGTCGACAACCAGGAAGCCAAAGACACTCAGATCAAGGACTCGATGCGAGCCTACGCCCAGAAGGGCTACAACCTGGTCTTCGGCCATGGCTTCGAGTACAACGAAGCCGGGGTCGAGGTCGCCAAGGACTTCCCGAACACCGTTTTCGTCAGCAGTTCCGGTGGCAAGACCGCCGAGAACGCAGGCGCGTTCCGCTTCTACCTGGAGCAAAGCTTCTACCTGGCGGGCATCCTCGCCGCCGAGATGAGCAAGACCGGCACCGTCGGCACCGTCTCGGTGCAGAACTATCCTTCCATCGTCAGCACTCTGAAGGCATTTGAGGCCGGCGCGAAAGCAGCCAAGCCCGGCATCAAGGTTCTGAATCCAGTCTACTTCGGCACCGAGGGCGACGTCGCCGCCGCCAAGCGCGCGACCGAAACCATCATTGCCCAAGGCGCGGATTTCGTGATCCACCAGGCCAATTCGGCCGCCCAGGGCGTCTTTGACGCCGCGAAGGAAAAGAAGATCTATGCCTTCGGCTCGAACGCGGATCAAAATTCGAACCCGAGCGGAGCCGTCATCGCCAGCGCGACCATCGTGGCCCGACCGGCGTTCCTTGAGCTCGCCAAGCAAGTCAAAGCCAAGACCTTCAAGGGTTCGGTGGTCTTGATGGGCATGAAGGAAGGCACGATCGATTTCGTGATCAACCCGGCCCTGAAGGACAAGGTCCCCGCCGAAGTCCTCGCCAAAATCGAGAAAGCAAAGGCCGACATTCTTTCCGGCAAGCTCGTCGTCCCCAAGGATAACTTCTAAGAACCTCCCCTGGTCCCGGCAGACACCGTCTGCCGGGACCGTTATGTTTGATGGACGCCCCACTTTCCGGTCTTGAGGTGAAAGGAGTGACCAAGCGCTTCGGGCGCCTGGTCGCGCTTGATCAGATCTCCGCCCACTTCGCCCCCGGCGAAATCCACGGCGTTTTGGGCGAGAACGGGGCGGGCAAATCGACCCTGATGAACGTCATGTCCGGCTTCGTTGCGCCGGATTCCGGATCGGTTCTGCTTCACGGCAAGCCACTTCCGCTCGGACGTCCGGCGGAATGCCGACGCATGGGCGTCGAGATGATCCACCAGCATTTCATGCTCGTGCCCGAGTTCACTGTCGCCGAAAACCTTGCCCTCGCCCGATTGGACGGCCTGGCCGGTGGCCTGGACGAGGCCGTTTTGGCCGCTCCCGCGCTAGCAAAAGCCAAAGAACTGAACTGGGAGATGCCTGCCAAAGCGAAGACCTCAGACCTGCCGGTTGGGGTGCAACAGCGACTCGAAATCCTCAAAGCCCTGGGAGGAAACAGCGACGTTCTGATCTTCGACGAACCCACGGCGGTGCTCTCGCCCGACGAAGCCGACGACCTATTCCGGGTTCTGCGGACCCTTCGCGACCAAGGCAAAATCGTGATCCTGATCGCCCACAAGCTCAGCGAAGTCCGGGCCGTTTGCGACCGCATCACTGTCTTGCGACGGGGCAAATTCATCGCGACCGCGCCAATTGGAGAGGCTTCCTCGGACCAGCTCGCCCGTTGGATGGTGGGTGAACTACCGCCCGTCTTGGAGAAAACTCCACCAACGCACCTAGAGCCTGGGCTGGAGGTCCAGGACCTGCATGTGGTCGGGGATCGAGGCGAAGCCGCCGTGCGCAAACTCAACCTCCAGGTGCAAAGAGGCGAGATCTTCGGCCTCGGCGGAGTCGATGGCAATGGCCAGGTGGAATTGGCCGAGGCCCTCGCCGGAGTCCGGTCCATCGCGAGCGGTTCAGTTCATTGGCGAGGGGCCGCGCTAGACTACGACGAGGTCAAAGTCGCCTACATCCCCCAAGACCGGCAGGAAGATGGCCTCGCGATGGGCTTCACCATCCAAGAAAATCTGATGCTGGCGGGCTACCGACGCCCCGGATTTCGCCAAGGGCCGTTCCTTCGGATGGGCTCCATAAGGGCCTGGGCGGCAACCTTGATCGAGCGATTCAGCATCAAAGCGCAAGACGCCAACGAACTTGTGGCCTCCCTCAGTGGCGGCAACCAACAAAAGGTCGTGGTAAGCCGAAACCTCGATGTCCAGCCGGACTTCCTGATTGCCGTCAACCCGACACGCGGACTCGACATCAAGGCGACCGAGTTTGTCCACCGCAGCATCCAGATCGCACGCGACGGTGGGGCGGCAGTCCTCCTGATTTCGACCGACCTCGATGAGGTCCTCGGCCTTGCCGACCGCCATGCGTTCCTCAGCCGCGGCGAACTGAAGGAGGGTGACGCTCGCACCGCGCTCCTGGGCGGTGCCGCTTGAACAAATGGGCCTCGACTCTTATCTCCGTGCTCGGGCTGCTCGTGATCTTGGCTGCGACCCTTGTCGTGTTCCAGCTTCCGCTCCTGCCCAGCCTTCAACTCTTGGCCCAGGGGGCGTTTGGCGACAAATTCGCCATCAGCCGGACCCTGGTCAAGACCACGCCGCTGCTGCTGGTCGGCCTCGGGATGGCCGTCGCTTGGCGGGCGCGGATGTACAACATCGGTGGCGAGGGCCAGTATGTGGTCGGTGCCCTGACCGGCGCGACACTCGCGAAACTGATGCCCGGCTTGGTCGCCACACCATTCGTAGGTTCAATGGTAGTGCTTTTAGCTTGCACGCTAGGGGGGGCACTCTTCGCCGGGCTCGCCGGGTGGCTTTCGGTTCGGCGCGGCGTGGATGTGGTCATCGGCACCATCCTGCTGAACTTCATCGCGCTCCAATTCCTCAGCTACATGGTCAGCGGACCGCTCAAGGAGGCATCTGGCCAGTTGCCCCTCACCGACCCATTGCCGGCGGCGGCGATGCTGCCCCGGTTCGACCGCCAGATGGACGTCCATCTGGGGATCGTGATTGCCCTGATCTGTGCGGTTGGCTTGGCCGTGTTCCTCTTTCGGACGGCGGCGGGCTTCGAGCTTCGCGTGGTGGGCGATAGCCCCACGGCGGCGCGAGCGAACCGCATCGGCTCGGCAAGCATCCAGATTCGCGCGATGCTGCTCTCCGGCGCGTTCTGTGGCTTGGCCGGGGGCGTCGAGTATGCCGGAATCGCCGAGCGATTAGGGTCGGGTTTTGCCCAACAGTGGGGCTTCTTGGGCATCCCGGTGGCGCTACTCGGCGGGCTACATCCGTTTGGCGTGATCCTCAGCGCCACCTACTTCGGCGCTCTCTTCGCAGGCTCCGAGAATCTCGCCCGATTCAGCACGGCGGGCACGACCCTTATCTATGTGATCCAGGCGGCGGCCGTTCTTGGCTTGGTCGGCATGCGGACCTTCCTGAATCGACGCCCAAGCCAGGAGGCGGAATGATCGCCGAAGCCTTCCTGCTCCTGAAGTACGCCCTGCCCGTCGCCCTCGCCGGCGTCGGCGAATCGGTGAGCCAAAAGTCTGGCGTCATCAACATCGGCATCGAGGGCACGATGCTGCTCTCCGCCTTTGTGGGTCTGGTCGTGACCGTGCATTCGCAATCGCCGTGGCTGGGAGTGTTGGCAGGTGTGGGGGCCGCTTGCACGCTCACTTTGTGCCTGGCTTGGTTTATCTTGCGGCTCGCGGCGGACCAAGTGGTCGTGGGCACCGCTGCAAACCTATTCGCCCTCGGCCTCACCGGGACCCTCTTTCGCGCCCAGTTTGGCCAGAGCGGCCAGCTCCTGAGCGTGCCACGCATCCCCGCGCTGGGCTCGACCGGGGTCGATCCCGTTCAGATTTTTCTCTTGCTCTCGGTCGGTGGACTGACCTGGCTCGTTTCGCGAAGCAAGTGGGGATTGGCCGTCCGCGCGGCGGGTGAATACCCCGATTCGGCCGAAGCCTCGGGCTTCTCGGTGCTGAAGCTGCGCCTGACCGCGATGCTGGTCGGTGGGTTCTATGCGGGCCTGGCGGGCACGTACCTTTCGCTCGGAATCGCCGGTTCATTCGCCGAAGGCATGACGGCGGGGCGGGGATTTGTCGCGATTGCCGTGGTCACATTTGGGCGATGGCGACCGTTTTGGATACTCGCCGCTTCCCTGCTCATCGGCTACGCCGAGAGCCTGCAGTTTCGGTTCCAGAGCCAGGGCGTCGGGTTGCCGTTCCAGCTCTTCATCGCCATGCCCTATCTCGTCGCTCTGATCGTGTTGGTCGTTGTCGGCAAAGGCACCCACGCTCCCGGCGCTCTCGGCGTGCCGTTTCGTCGCCGCTAGTGGCGGACGTTCTTGAGTTCGCTTGCGGGCCTGGGGTCCCAGTGGCCGGTGTACATCGTTCCGGTGACGTTCTTGGCGAGCACGTCGATGCTCCGGATCGAGTCTTCCCACTGGTCATAGAATAGGTTCACCGAGAGTCGGCCCCCCGCCACGGCCACGCTATCGCCGACCATCGCATCACCCGAATCGAGGATCAAGGCCACCTGGTTGCGGTGGTGGCCCGGAGTGGGAAGCAACCTACCGAACCCCTCGATTTCGTGCTCGCCGGAGTGGGCGACGTCGATCTGGACGACCGGGCAGAACGGATGGATGACGGCAAGCCCGACGCCGAGGAGGCGCGAGCGGAAGACATAGCGCGGGATATCGAGAACCCCGGTGCGCAGGGCCTTAGCGTCCTCGCTGTGGGCAATGAGAGGGGCGTCGAAGCGCTTTTTGAGCTCGGCGACATCGCCCACATGGTCGAGGTGAGCATGGGTGAGCAGAATCCCCTTCAGGTCGTTCCCTTCCAGGTCACTCGCAATCGCGTCGCCAAGCTTCTTGCCCCGGCCGGGGGGGCCACAATCGACCATGAGGGCGTGGCCATTGTCGCGGCGGATCAACAGATGGGCGCGAACATCGGCAAACCCATAGAAGGGCATGGTGTACTCAAACACGAAGTGGTCGCGTGTCTCAAACCTTCGGCGCTTGATTCCCAGTGTCATCGATGTTCAAATCTTGGACGTCCTCCAAGGCCTCGGCCTGCGGGTCGAGGTCGTGCGCAGAAGCCGGGTGCCGCACGGCCCAGAGCGTGCCAAAAACCGCAATCGAGAGGAGCACACCCCAAAACACCGGCGTGGACATCTCGGGTAGGTGGAACGGCGCCTTAGCGGGCGCGTTGGCTTCCTCATACCAAGAACTGAAGTTGTGACCGGCCATGAGGGCAAGCTTGACGCCGACCCAACCGACGAGGCCGTACGCCACATGGTCGAGGGCCGGAAACTTTTCGAGCAGCTTGACGAAGAAACCAGCGGCGAACCGGAGCAGGATGATGCCGATGATCGCGCCGAAGAAAACCACCCAAATTCGGCTCTTGTCGCCGCCGATGACCGAGACTCCCGCGAGCACGCTATCGATGGCAAACGAGATATCCGTAAGTTCGACCGCGATGACGGTGGCCCAGAACCCGCCCCCGACCGCCTTCGCGTTCGCAGGCGCCGCATGCTTGACGAAATGCTTGATGGGCAGCCAAAGCAAGTAGAGCGCGCCGATGGCCTGGAGCCACCAGAAACTGATGATCTGGGCCGCGAACAAGATTGCGAGGAAGCGAAAAACAAAAGCGCCCCCGAGGCCATAGAGCAGGGCTCGTTGCTGCTCCATCTTGGGCAGGTGCTTCACCATGATGGCGAGCACGAGCGCGTTGTCCGCGCTGAGCAGCCCTTCAAGGAGGATCAGGAACGCAACCGTACCGAGGTCGCTGTATTGGAAGGATTGTCCAAAGGGCAAGCTGTACATCGTGGATGATCTTCCTAGATTCTGCCACAATTTAGGTTCATTTCCCCTAGGTTCATTGCCCGTCGGGGGAGAGAGGGCCCTATGCCAACGTACGTTTACGCCTGCAGCACCTGCGACAAGACTTTCGAACACGACCAACGGATCACCGAAGACGCGCTCACCACTTGCCTGTGCGGAAAAGAGGGCCGGGTGAAGCGAGTCATCCAACCCATCGCCGTGATGTTCAAGGGCGAAGGTTTTCATATCAACGACTACGCGGCGAAGCCCGCCGCCGAACCAGCCGCTGCGGCTCCGGCAGCTCCGGCTGCTCCGGCAGCAGCTTCGGCTGAGGCGACAACCCCTACCCCTGCCGCGCCAGCCGCTACTACGACGCCGTCTACATCGACCGAGTAATCGCATAGACCGTCTCGCTGAATCGCCTCACAACTGCCATCAGTACGCTGGACGACTGGCGTCTACAATCCGCAAAGAGACGCAATGTCGACTCGCTTACGACCATGTTCCGTTGTCGGCTTAGAACGCAATCTTAACCGACATTATAGGAGTAGAAGAAGCGTATCCGTCAGTTCTTT
>JBMOJD010000114.1:0-7613 GCA_049317025.1 Fimbriimonas sp.
GTTCGAAAGCCAAGCGGAACCTCCGGCTTCACGGCTGGCTAGGTTCGGGCCGGCCCCATTTGCGGGGCCGGGTCAAGGTAACATTCTCTACCAATGAGCAGCATCTTCATGCCCTCAACCGAGACGGTCTTCCAAAAGACCGGCGAGAACACCATGATCGTGAACATGGGGCCACAGCACCCCTCCACGCATGGCGTCCTCCGCGTGATTTGCGAACTGGAAGGCGAAATCATCGTCCAGTGCAAATCCGTCATCGGCTACCTCCACACGGGCATGGAGAAAGAAGCCGAATACCAGCAGTATCACAAGTGCACGGTCATGACCGACCGCATGGACTACCTCAACGCGAACGGCAACAACTTGGCCCATGCCCTCGCGATTGAAAAGCTCCTCGGCTGCGAGATCCCCAAGCGAGCCCAGTACCTGCGCGTGATCCTGGCCGAACTCAGCCGAATCGCATCGCACTGCGTATGGCTCGGCACCCACGGCCTCGACCTTGGCGCGATGACGCCCTTCTTCTACATCATGTCCCAGCGCGAAAAGGTCCTGGACCTCTTCGAGATGTTCAGCGGCGTGCGCATGATGCCCAGCTGGATCGTCCCCGGCGGCCTCCGCGGCGACATGCCCGATGGCTTCGATAAGCGCCTTCATGCCTTCCTCGACGGCTTCAACGCTGAGCTCAAGGTCGTTGAAGACCTCCTCGTCGGCAACCCGATCTGGAAGGAGCGAACCTACGACGTCGGTGTCCTCTCCGCCGAGCAAGCCCTCTCCCTGGGATGTAGCGGCCCCATCGCACGCGGTTCTGGCGTCGCTTGGGACCTGCGCAAGAGCAACCCGTACAGCAGCTACGAAGATTTCGATTTCCAGATCCCCGTCGGCTCGCGCGGCGACGTCTACGACCGCTTCCTCGTCCGCATCGCCGAGATGAAGGAATCGGCCAAGATCATTCGCCAAGCCATCGATGGCCTGCCCGAGGGTGCCTACCGAACCTCCGACCGCAAAGTCGCCCCGCCCCCCCGTGCTGAGCTCGACAACTCAATGGAGTCGCTCATCCACCACTTCAAGCTATTCACCGAAGGCTTCCGCCCGCCCGTCGGCGAAGCCTACGCCGCCGTCGAAGGCTCCAAGGGCGAGCTCGGCTTCTACGTGGTCAGCGACGGCGGCAACCGCCCCTATCGCTGGCACGAGCGCCCGTCCAGCTTCATGAACCTGAAGTCCCTCGAAATCCTCGCCATAGGACGCCTAATCGCCGACGTAATCGCCATCATCGGCTCCATCGACATCGTCCTCGGCGAAATCGACCGGTAACGCCGGGCCTCGAAGCAGATGCTGGAAAGAATCCTTGGGCTCAAAACCTGAGGGGCCATTCAGTCGTCATAAGGATATGTCCTCGGCGGGGGAGACCATGTTCAGAAAGCAAAAAACCATCGAGGCGGCTTCCTTCCTAATCGGGATTCTCGATCCCGAGGGAACGGGAATTCCCTACATTAAGCTGATCAAGCTTCTGTACATCGCCGACCGAGAAATGCTCCGAAGGAAACGGCATACCCTGACCGGTGATGACCATTGGGCGATGAAGTATGGCCCTGTCCTAGGAAAAACTCTGGAACTGATCAAGGGAACTGACGCCGACTGGAGTCAGCATTTTCGAACTGATCTCGACGCCAAGGTCATCTCGGCAGCTGGCCGTGAGTCCTTAGGGGCACTTTCCCGAGTTGATCACGCCGTTCTGAAGGAAGTCGCCGACTCCCACGGCCACCTTCCTTGGCAAGATCTTGTGGAACTAACCCACGAGTTTCCCGAGTGGAAACCAGTCAACAAGGGCCGCCTCCGAATCTCCCTTTGGGACATGGCCAAGGCGGTGGGTTTCTCAGATGGCGAAGCGAAGGAAGTTGTGGAATACAACGCCGAGCTCCGCGAAATCCAGCAATTCCAGGATCAGATTCGGGCTCTTGGAGTACCCGCCTAGTCCGTCATGTTCAAGGCTGGAGAAGTGTATCTCGGTAAGTATCCTCCAGGATCGGGCAAGGACCGCAGGTTCTTTATTCTAACCGATGAAGACGAGGGCTTCGCAACGGTAGTTTGGGTCTTCACAAGCACTCAACTAGGCGATGAAACGATCATACTTCAACCCGGTGTTCATCCCGCAATAACGCAAACCTGCGCCGTTATCTACAGCCAAGCCCAAGTGGTAAGCGCTCCAAATCTACGGCTCGCCCTCCAAGGCAACGCACTGCGGCGCGAAGTTGACCTTGAGCCAAGCCTACTTTCCATCATCCAAGAAGGCCTCTTCGCCTCAGACGAAACCCCTGGTGCAGTATTGGAATACTGCAAAGACCGAATCTGAGGCTAGCAAGTCAAGACCTGCGGATCACGCCACAGCACGACCTGGCACGGAACTTCATCCCCACTAGGTGAATGCCAGCGCTCACTCGCAACTTCCTCACCACCAAGCCGCGCATAAAAGCCCCGAGCACCCAAGTTCGTAACCACCACACTAAGATGCAACATGGCCGCAGGCCGATGGACCAGACTCCATCGCGCAACCTCGCCCATCAACAGTCGCCCGATGCCCTTACCTTGCTGCCCCGGAAGCACATGAAGATTGGCAAGCAGTGTGCCATATTCCGTATGAGCATCCAGGTTCGCCGACGCAAAGCCAACCGCAAGACCATCCTCAACTGCTACCCAATCACCCTGTTTCTGGCCACACGAAGAAAGCCGAGACTGCCAGAACGACAATCGGTCATCTTCCACCTCATTCGCAAGGAACTCCTCCGGAAAGATGTCACGATAAGTCGCGCGCCAACTCGCCACATGTAGAGCCGCTACATCCACCGCATCAGCAGCCGTAGCAACCCGAATGACCACCTACCGCCCCCAAAAGGACATCATCGCCTTCGCAAGGACTTGCTCACCAAACTCATTAGCATGGATCACATCCCGGTAGAACCGATAAGGATGCTCCTTAGAACTAACCACGTACTGAGCCCAAGACGTCGTAAGATCAAAGTAGGCGCAGTTCTGCTCCTTGGCCATTGCCCGAAGCGCAACCCCATACGACCCCGAACCCGAATACGCCGCTGCCGCCAAAGCCGTCGGATCGCGCGGATCAGCCGGACCGAAAGCACCCGTGAAAAGCAGAATCTCAACCTTGGGCAGTTCAGCCCGGAGCTGCCCAATCACCACCCGGATGTCCTCAACGCTCCGCTGGCTGATCCCGCCGATCAACACCACATCCGGCTTCAAGGGAACGACGTACTGACGGATCCGGTCATTCTCGCGGTAATGCTGGCAACCGCCGCCGCCCCGAACATAGACAGTTGCCTCGATCTTCGCCTTCGGATAAGCCGCGCCGAGCAATCCTACCCATCCCGAGCGCATCGTGTCGTTCACGATGCTATCCCCCATGGCCACCAACCTCAGATCGCCTCCCGAGCGTAACCGACGGAACGTCTTGCCCAACGGCTTCCGATCGTGCTTCACCTTCGCAAAAGTCCCCGCTGGCATATCGGCTTGGATCTTGCGAATCTGGCTAAGCGACCGCTCCGGCGTCGAGAACATATAGTATTCCGGCTCGACGGGGTAGCTCTTCACCGCCAAGTTAGATGGGTACATGGCCGGGAGCGCACCCCCCTTGGGAAAGACCACCGGCGAATCCGGCAGCTGCGCAAAGGTAGCCAGGGCCAAAGCGAGCAAGCCCGTCGTTAAGAGGAGAGAATCCACGCTCTATCTTAGCCCTCTTCAAGCAGTTAAGCCGGGGACCCTGAAGCGAAAACAACGAAGGGGCGTGAAGCAACTTCACGCCCCTTCCAAATCGCAAGGCTTAGGCCTTGCGGCGTCGTCGCAGAACCATCGCGACGCCACCCAGAAGGGCGGTCATTGATGCGGGCTCCGGAACCGGAGTCAGAAGCAACTGACCACGGACTTCGCCGCCTGTATAGGTCGGAGTGTGGAAGTTCAAGTACGTATTATTGGCAAGAAGCAGAGTTTCGTCACTGTCCGAGAACGTGAACGTGTCCATTCCCATGCTTTCGTAGAAGGTTTTCGCAACGCCAACGGGCGTGCCCATGAGGTGGAAAATAACCGATCCAGTCGCGCCGGCAGCTCCTCTGTGGATGTGGCGGCCCACCATGCCCCCAGTCAGGCCCGTCACCGAAATGTCGAGTTTCAGCTCGTTCGTGACGTCGTTGTACCAGCCGGTTGCCGTGCCCGTTCCGGTCACGTCTTTCGGGGGTACTTCCTGCGCGCCATTGATGGTGGCAGAAACACTATAAACACCGGCCTGTGAGGCACAGGCGACAACAACGAGAGCAAGAGACGCAGAAGTTCTAAGCAACATTCCTCCAAACGCGCACGCCCATGCGTGCACATCCGTTCAGTAGCACGATCTGAAACTAGAAGTTTGGTTATCGGTCGAAAGAAACCCAGGGAGCTCAATTGTTCTCTGATAATGTGTTCCGAAGGTACCCTTGGTTGACGACGCTGAATTTCTCTGACAACGGCGTCAACGGAGGAAGTGGATTCGATGAAGACCCAATTTGCGGTCCTAGGTGCGGGCATGCAAGGCACTGCCGCAGCCTATGACCTGGCGAGATTCGCCCACGCCGAGAGCGTGCTCTTGGCCGATATGCATTTGTCTCAAGCCCAGAAGGCTGCCGACCGAGTCAACATGTTGCTCGGCCGCAAGACATGCCATGCGACCTCGGTCAATGCGCTTGACCCCGCCAGCCTTGGGCGGATGCTCGAGAGTGTCGACGTGATGCTCAGTTGCGTACCGTACTGGATGCATCCGCTGATAGCCAAGACGGCGATCGCGACGAAGACCAACATGCTTGACCTTGGTGGCGACACCGAAGAGACTATGAAGACCCTGGCGTTGCATGACGACGCCATTGCTGCGGGAATCAGCCTCGTCCCCGACTGCGGCCTTGCCCCTGGCTTGGTCAACAACATCGGCATGTATCTGGTCGGGGAATTCGAGCAGCCCGAGACCGTAAAGATGTACTGTGGCGTTCTGCCTCAGAACCCAAAGCCTCCGTTCAACTACAAACTTACGTTCAATGTGGAAGGATTGGTTGCCGAGTACGAAGACGAAGCGGTAGCCCTCCGAAATGGAGAAGTGATCTTGATCGAGACTCTTGCCGAACTGGAGGATTTGCACATCGAGCAACTCGGACCCATGGAAGCCTTCACGACCTCTGGCGGCACGAGCACTGCCCCATACACACTCCAAGGCAAAATCCCGAACTACGAATACAAGACAATCCGGCACCCGGGCCACTGCGAAAAGATGCGAATCTTCAAGGACTTTGGCTTCTGGGGAAAGGACCCAGTGGAAGCTGCAGGCGTGTCCATCAGGCCGCGCGACCTGTTCTTCAAGGTCTTCGGCGAGAAGCTTGCCGCTTACAAGGACCTAGACCTCTGCGCCATTCGAGGCGTAGGCATAGGTACTCGGAAGGGCGAGCGCATGCGGTTGCAGGTCGATATCTTCGACAAACAGTGCGAGGTCACCGGCTTCACGAGTATGGAGCGGCTGACCGGCTTCTCGCTCGCCATCGTCGCGGCTCAGGTTGCGGCGGGAAACGTGGCCAAAGGCGGCATCCGCTACGAAACGGCGATGCCGTCCAAACTCTTCCTCGACGAGATCCAGAAGCGCGGAGTCTCAATCAAGTTCAGCGAAGAGAGGGCCTAGCCCAGGTCAGTCCTTGGACGAATCTACCGGCGTAAGCCGACCGCATGATGTTCAAGGACCCACTTCGGGCCAGCCTTCGTGATCACGAAGGCGTCATAGTAGTTTCTTGGCACGTTCGTCCACGCGGCGAACTCCCGCTTCATCTTCTCGGCGCCCGGGCCTCCGAAGAAGCAAGGAACGTGAAGTTCTGATGCAAACCGAGCCTCTGCTCCACAATGAAGAAATGACATTGCCAGCGTCGATTCAGAAAGTGATCGACCTCGGGGTCCGCAAGTCGGCCCCCGAACGCGTGGTGCTGTTCGGCTCCCGGGCGCGCGGCGATGCGTCCCCAACTAGCGACTACGACCTCGTCTTCTTCGGAGTACGCGAAATGGCCGGCTGGCACGACTTCGCCGCCGAGATCGCGTTCGAGTCCCCCAGCCTCTTCGGCATCGACGTCATGCGCTACGAGGCCCTGCCTCCCGAGATCCAAGCCTCCGTCGACGCCGAAGGGAAGAGTGTGTATGAAGATAACCAGCGCCGATAAATTCCGCAACGCCCTCGCGACCCTGGTCGAGTTCCTCGACGAACCCGTCGAGACCAAGCGCGATGTCGCCGGCGTCCTCCAAGGCTTCGCCTTCACCTTCGAACTAGCCTGGAAAGCCACCCAAGATCACATCTCCGCGCTCGGCTACCTCCAACGAGGGCCAAGACCGTCGCTGCAAGCAGGCGTCGAAACCGGGCTCATCCGCCCCGAAGAAGCCGAAGGCTGGTCATCCATGCTCGAAGACCGCAATCTAGTCTCGCACGTCTACCGCCCCGAGTGGGCGCTCGAACTCGTAGAGCGGATCCGCACCCAGCACCTACCCCTGCTGATTTCCCTAGCCGAGCGCTTGCACCCCTTGCTATGAGC
The DNA here is from genome assembly GCA_049317025.1 of Fimbriimonas sp. GTDB lineage: Bacteria > Armatimonadota > Fimbriimonadia > Fimbriimonadales > Fimbriimonadaceae > Fimbriimonas. The sequence goes on from JBMOJD010000114.1 coordinate 6,588, forward strand.
GCATGTAGGTTGCTTAGCCGCCCAAGGCCAAGCAGCCAATTGACGATGCGGATTCGCCGCCCTTCCGCCGCCACACAGGCCCGAACCGGTACACTGTTAGGAAGAATGACGTCCCAGATCCGCAACATAGGCATCATCGCGCACGTTGACCACGGGAAGACCACCCTTGTGGACGCCATCTTCAAGCAAGCCGGAACCTTCCGGGCGAACCAGCACATGGGCATCCGAATCATGGACAGCAATGATTTGGAGCGCGAAAAGGGAATCACCATTCTCTCCAAGGTCGCCAGCGTTCGCTACAAGGATTTCAAGATCAACATCGTCGACACCCCGGGTCACGCCGACTTCGGTGGCGAAGTCGAGCGCGTGCTCAGCATGGTCGATGGTGTTCTTCTCGTCGTGGACGCCAACGAAGGCCCCATGCCGCAGACGCGGTTTGTGCTGAAGAAGGCCTTCGCCAACGGGCTCAAGCCCATCGTTTTCATCAACAAAATCGACCGCGAAAACGCCCGCCCGCTCCACGTCTACGACAAAACCATCGACCTCTTCATCGACCTTGGCGCCGACGAAGATGACCTCTTCTTCCCCAAGCTCTACGGCAGCGGCATCGGCGGATACGCTCGCGTCGCGCCCGATGGCGCCGAGACCGACATGCGCGAGCTGTTCGAGATGATCGTCAACTCCGTGCCCCCGCCCCGCGTCGAGAAGGAAGGTCCTTTCCTGCTCCAGGTCAATAACCTGGACTACAGCGACTATCTCGGCCGAATGTTCGGCGGCAAGGTCCTGCGCGGCGAAGTCAAAGTCGGCGACCGCGTCGAGATGCTCCGCGAAGGCCTCGAAAAGAAGCAAGGCTTCAACGTCACCAAGCTTTGGACCTACGAAGGCGTCCAGATGAAGGAAGTGGACTCGGTTCCTGCAGGCGAAATCGCCATGCTGGCCGGTCTCGACAAGGTCCTCATCTCCGACACCATCGCCCACCTCGATTCGACCGCGCCGCTCGCCCCCATCAAGGTCGAGCCGTCCACG
>JBMOJD010000115.1:0-7413 GCA_049317025.1 Fimbriimonas sp.
CCCAGGGCGGCTAAGACGGCGAGTGGGTTGTAGTACTCCGCGAGGGACGAGATTTGGTCGTCCTCCAACGTTCCGATCCAGACGATTTCTGAGCCATAGTTCCGTCCGGTTGAACGGAAGACGGAGCGCTCGGCGTAGGTGACGGTGAAGCGATCTTGATCCGTCAGGATGGTCAGGCCTTCTACCGTATGTCCCGTCGTAAACTCGCCGATCGCGGCTAAGAAATTCGACATGGCCTCGACTCCTCGCAACGACTGAGTGTGGCCTTCGGGAGCGAACGGAAACGACACCAAGAGATTCGGCGAGTAGATGGACAGATCCTGTTGTTCGGTTGGCTTGCCAATGTTCTGGACGTGGATTCTGGCCAGTTCTGCGGTCGTTCTCATGTCAACGAAAGGCTACCTAGTCTCGGGCGGGTCGCTAGCCCGCTCACCCGATGCCCTGAGCTTCGACGAAGAGCGAGTAGAGCGACTGGCTGGCGGTGAAGAAGAGGCGGTTGCGTTTGCGGCCGCCGAAGGTTAGGTTGGCGCAGACTTCGGGCAGGGCGATTTTGCCGATAAGGTCGCCGTCGGAGGCGTAGATGCGGACTCCATCGTCGGGGGCGCCGGACCAGCCGGCGCTGGACCAGATGTTTCCGTCTACGTCGCACCGAATGCCGTCGGGGATGGAGGGGGCAAGGTCGGCGAATACGCGACCGTTCTGAAGCTTGTTCGCGACCACGTCGTAGACCCAAATCTTGCCTTGGCCAGAATCGGCGATGTAGAGGAGTCGCTCGTCGGGCGAGAAGCAGAGGCCGTTCGGGCGTTCGAGGTCTTCCACCACGACCTCGCCTTCGCCGGTGTTGGGATCGATTCGGTAGACGACCATGGGCAGTTCTGGCTCCAGCTTGTTTCCTTCGTAGTTGGACAAAAGTCCGTAGCCGGGATCGGTGAACCAGATGGAACCGTCGGACCGGACCACCACGTCGTTGGGGGCATTCAGGGGTTTGCCGTCGAAGCTATCCATCAGGACGGTTACCGTGCCGTCGTATTCGGTGCGCGTCACGCGGCGGCTTCCGTGCTCGCAGGTGATCAGCCGTCCTTGTTGGTCGCGAGTGTTGCCGTTGGCAAAGTTGGAATCGGCCCGGTAATTGGTTACTTGCCCGGTTTCCTCATCCCAGCGAAGGATTCGATTGTTGGGGATGTCGCTGAAGAGAAGGCAGCGGGCGTCGCCAAAGTAGACCGGGCCTTCGGCCCAGCGAGAGCCGGTCCAGAGCCGTTCGATTGCAGCGCTACCGATCCGGTACTTATCGAACCTCGGATCGAGTGAGATGACGCGAGGGTCGGGGTAGCACACGGGTTCCGTCATGGTTCCCTATTCTAGACTGCGCGATGCTTCTGGCTTGGGGGCGCCTGGATTCGGGCGAGGTGGGGCTCGGTCGGGCACATGCCGATCCGCATTGCGGTAACCTGCGCCCGAAATTGCCCTCGAGGTAGTAGACCCGGATTTCCGCGGTCGGGCCCGACCGAAACTGTTCGACTTACCATTCGTAAACCCAAGCATAGGTCCGGTAGCGAGTGCGGGGCGGATCGCCATAGGCAGGGCCTTCCAGGGTGCCGTGTTCTGTTTCGCCACATCGGCAAGTCAGTCGCAGACCGTCGGTGAAGAAGATCGGGTCCTCGTCATGAAATCGATAGGCGGAGAAGGATTGGGTGTTGGCGTCCATATGAGTGAGCCCGGCTAGATCGTGCGAGTAGGCTCCGCGCTGGAAGTAGTACGTTCCCAGGAAATAGTCTTCGAGGCCAGATGAAAGAAGCATAGGCGTCGCGCTTTCGCCGACATAGGCTCGGATGCAGGCTTCCATGTAGCTCAAGGCATGCCAGTCTTCCTTTCGATTGAGACCTTGGGCGGCAATGGTGACTTGGTAAAGGGCGCCATTCCTCTTTGCCTCACAAAGGACGACTTCTTCCAGCGGCTCGGCATCGTGGTTGTGGACTCCGTAGAGCTTAAGGCGAGCATTTTTGGGAAGATCGACCCCTCCCAAAGAAGCCTGGAGACCATCGGTCCCACGCAATATCCACCAGAACGGCGAAGCAGCTGGACCTTCGGCAGAACGTTGGCCGGTGACGCGAATGTGCTTCCCGTAAGGGATTCGAAATGTATTGTAGATTCCGCCCGAAACGCCGGTCTTACCCATCCGTGGACCGCCCCAAGGCCCCGGCGTACCAAATCCATCGCCGTGACCCAAGGCCAATTCCATATCAATCGAGGCCGTCGCCTCGCCATCGACATAGACGCGAATTCGCGTCTTGCCGTAGCCTTCCCAATCCCCGCCGAACCACATGTGAGTCAGGCAGCCGGTCCCTGTGTGTTCAAGGAGGGTCGCTTCTTGGTGACCGTCGAGGGACGAAGTTCCTTTGCCAATAGAGCTGAATGTTTTCATTGTTGGTGACTTCAAATTGGGTCCTGCGCTCGGCCGCATCGACGAACCGAGGACAGTGCCAGACAGAGCTGACCCCGTCGAGATTAATAGACGTCTGCGGCTTAGCATGATCGGAGCTTCCAGCGGTGCCTGGTGGTTCAATTCTAGTCGAATAGCACCGATGTCTGCAGTAAACGGAACTTTAAGACTTCTTCGCAGGTCAGGATGACCCGATTGAAGTTGCACTTCGCACTTACTCCTCATCCTGGGTCGTCAGAAGTGGCACAACAGACTTTGGGCTCGCCGAGGACCGAACGCCAACCTCAACCGCGATAATCCGCCTTCTGCTTCCAGTTGTCATCGCGGCCGTCTGGGACGACAGACAATCGCACCAGCACGCTTTGTGCATTCAGTGGTGGCTGAATCGGCCCGATGGCGGGGACAAATGCTCGTAGTAGAGCGCCCCGATTTCGGGCGAGATCCGGCTCGATAGGCCTCCTGAGCCAGGAGGTGCACCAGAGGCGCTTGGTCAATCTCGGCAAAGACCTGCTGTTCCAGGCCCCTGGCCAAAGACAAGCCCTCTCGCACGATCAGCTGGGATAATGTCGAAGATTCTCGGTAAATGAGCGCATCTGGCGAGTCTACATGAGCAAATTGCCGGATGCTCCAAGCTCCTCAGCGACCTGCGCAACGCCTGACGCCTAGCCCTCACGCCAGCGATACACGGGGCTCACTTGCCCAAGGCTTGAGCGTATGCGCGTTGGTTGTAGGCTCCTTATAGGAATGAAGACAGTAAGGAATCTGCATCGAGGAAGGACTATAGTGGTTGCGGTCCACTTCTTTGGGCAAGACGGGCCGGTAGAAGCACTCTACCAACGCGTTGTCTCGGGAACACCCTTGATCTGAGAGGCTAGCTCTTCCTACACGGTCGCGAATGACATCTGTGTACCTTTGGGACGTGCAGATCGAGCCCTGGTCCGAGCGGTGGATCCAAACCAATGCTGGTCTTAGGCTGTCCAATGTCACTTAGCGACGGCTGCTCACGAGGGATCGCAGTTCGGCGAGAGATTCGCCATGCAAGCGCCGACGCAAGTCGCCTCTGATCGAGATGCACGAGGACGGATAGACTCAAAGCGTGAGGTCGAGCAGCCCATCTGTATTGCCTGCGCAAAAGCCCATAAGGTGTCCGGTCGAACTGATCTTGCCTATGCCAAATTCGACGTAGCAATCCAGCCCCGTTACGGAAAACACCCAAATCCAGGTCCCAAGCAGGAGTCTTCTTCAACGTCGTGGCCCAAACCAAACACTGCTCCGGCGGGTAACCTACTCTCATGGCCTAGTTCTTGCCGGAGCCGATACGCTTGTCGTATTATTCGATTTGCAGCTCAAGGGCTGGTCTGTCCTGGCGCTGCCTTAGGTGATCTTGGAGTAGTAACAGGTCATCAAACCATACGGACCAAATCTCGTTGACTTAGGCGACCGAATCCTGGTTCAGATGAAACATCGGGACTGGACGGCCGAAGGCGGTATGGCCCCGCCTGAACACAATTTTGAACCTTGATCGATCTGGGATGTCCAATGCTCCCGATATGCGAAGGAATGCGACCAACCGAATCATAGACCCATGAAAGAACCAATAAGTATTTGGCCAGACATCAGTTCATTAATTGCTCACTTACAGTCAGAACACCAAGAAGGTGACTGTTACAGAGGGCAGACCGAAATGTACCGAAACATGGTTCCCTCATTGTATCGCCCCTTCGTAGAAGACTTCCTTTCGGACGACGGGCTGGTTCTCGTTGATTCAGACAGATACTTCAGGTATGCCACTAGTACGCGAATCGTGGCGAAGCGCAAAATAATGAATGGGTTAATCAATAAATTCGGAATTGCGCTAGGCAACTTGCTTGCACAACAGTACGGCCTCTCTTCGGAATGCATTGACATTACTTTAGATCCTGTTGTTGCGGCCTTTTTCGCCACTCGTGCTTACCCATCATATCAGCACTTCACGGGGGACAAGTGCGGGGTCATCTACCGATTCCGAAAGAGCGAGTTTGAAAGTTCAAGTATAGTAGACAAAAACCTTGGCCTGGACTCTCTTTTCGAGATGGGTCGCATGGAAAATGTTCTGTTTGATTGGTTTGTGAGTCCAGATAAACTGGAAACTGTTTTCGACCGTGATAAGTGGTTTGGTAACGTGCCACCAGAAGAGCGCTTTGTGTCGACGATCCCCACGATCGTGACATGGACGGATGTACACCGTTTGAGTAGCGAGTATGTGAATGAGATTGGCCGGCACGAGCGCATTACCCCCAGGGATAATCGCCGTTTCGACTGGCGAAGATCGCGTCTCTTCGGGCAAAAGGGCGGCTTGATCAGGCCAGCATTTCGATGGTTGGCCGAAGTCCCCTCGGAATTTCAGCTATGGCAAAGCGGTATGGAGCGCCCTCTAGTTCGCGACGAAATTCCATCATTTAGATTGGGCTCGATCAATACGCATAGGCTGGCGTTAGCCGTGCCATCAGCCGCAGTAAAGAGGAGACTTATTGGACTGGTCGACGTCCATACAGAACCATACTGCGAAGCATTTAGCTTCCAACATACTAGCCAGAGAGTCATAGGGCCCTTTCGGCGGGATCTCTGGCCCGAGATAAGTGAGGATCCAGTTTTCCGCTATTTATGGAACAAAGCCCTTCCTTACCTAATTGCGTCTACCTCGAACCTGGCCGAATCTGAAAGGTATGCAGTTGACGATCCTGACAAAGGACTGCTGGACAGAGGCTATCAGGTGTTAGGAGAAGGCAGAAGCCTGGACGGGCGGAGTCTAGAAGATTTGATTCGCGGGCAGAAAGAGGACGCAGTGGAAGCAATAGAGCATGCTCCTACGTCCAAGGCATTTACAAGGTATGCGGCGTGCCTAGGGGAGCGCCAGGCCGTTCGAGCGATGATACAAGCCGTTCGGCTGTGTCCGACCGACCCCGATGTAGTTGCTGCCTTAGCATCGTCTCTTTACAATATTGGTAAGTCACTCACCGCTTTGCATGTCTTGGTGATCGCATCTAAGAATCTGCCGGAGCACTACAGAATTAGGGAAACGATAGGAGTAATTGGATATTATAATGGGCGACTTGCCGAATCAGCCAAAGCTCTAGATCGAGCAATTGAGCTGTTTGATCCGGCAGTGCATTACGGGCCGGAGTATTCCCTTGTGTTCTATCGAGCGGTTGTGGCTGGACTTCTGGGAGATGAAATCAAGTTCGCGGAAATGAGTGAAAGGTATGTAAGCCTCGGATTTGAAGAAGAGGATGTAACGTCTGAGATACGACGATTCAAAGAGAATGAGGTAGCGTTGCATTGAACGGGCATTTAAGCCAGCTTGCTTTTGCTCCAATCTGAGTTCCCGGAGTCCAAAATGCTGCGCACCGGACGCTGGCCCGACCTAAAGCTCTAAACTGTGGGGAACATGTGGTGGTAGACTTCAGCCTTCCGAGGCTGGGAACGAAGGGCCGTTGGGATTTTGGACTCCGCAGCGGCTCTTAAAGAATTCCGGTACGCAGCCTAGTGTGACTGAGTCTGAGTGTGACAAGTCAGATGTACGTGTCCGCGCAGCCGTAGTGACGTAGAGCGTGTCGCCTTCGCCCAGAGGGTGGTTCCGCAGGGGAAGTCGGCACGTCTCAGGCGACTTCGTAGTCCGCTTCCAGGATGACATCCACTATTGCCACGTATGACGCATATCTTGGGTGAGCTTTGTCGCATAGACAATAGTGTGGGAGTGCTATCCAAAGGCATGTGTCCGGTCATTACTCTGCAGGCTTGGTTGTCGAATCATCGATGAACCCATCTGCGGCGGCAAAGATCCGTTCTTTGCGGGCGGGCTCCAGTCGATCTACACCTTTGACCATTACTGAGAGACGCGGGTTAGCGGCGAAGAAGGCGCGGTTTTGGTGGATGAAGCGCCAGTAGAGGCCGTCCCAGACCTCGCACCAGGGTATCTTTTCGTAGTCCGACATTTTTAGGATGTAGTTTGAGCCGCTGATGTAGGGTTTGGTGGCGAAGTAGCCGCCGTCGGCGAATTGGGACATGCCGACGACATTGGGGCGCATCACCCAGGCGGTGGCATCGACGAACATCTCCATGAACCACTGGTTGGCCTCGAAAGGTTCCACTTCGCACATGAGCATCGCGGCACCCAGAATCATGAGGCGTTCGATGTGGTGGCAGTAGCCGTGATTCTTTGCCCGGTTGATCGCGTTATCGAGCGGTGGTAAGCCGGTGGTACCTTCGTACCAGCATTCTTTGAGCTTGCGGTGGTGGTTAAACGGACCCGCGGGCAGGGACATGTGCTCGTAGTCGCGGTCGATGCCACGCACAAACTCGCGCCAGCCGATGACTTGGCGAATGAATCCTTCGAGTGAGTTAAGCGGAACTGGTTCCCGCCGATGCCGAGCCAACACGGCCTCAATCACTTGGGAGGGAGTTAGGAGACCGATATTGATTAGAGGACTTAGCACACTGTGGAAGACTATTCGTTCGTCTTTCGAGATGGCATCTTCGTAAGTGCCAAACAGAGTTAGACGATTCTCGAGAAAGTCATCTAGCCAAAGTAGGGCGCCTTTATGGTCAACGGGGTAGTCAAAATTGTCGGCGCTACCGGCATGGTCGGTGAACTCGGTTTGGACCATTGCCATCACTTCCTTGGTGATTGCATCGGGTGGAGAGGTATGGGCATAGGGGATCTCCAGTTTTGGCGGGAGTCGATGGCGGTTTTCGGCATCAAAACTCCATTGCCCTCCCTTGGGTTGCCCGGATTCATCGACAAGGATCCGCAGTCGTCGCCGTTGCCAGGTGTAGAAATCGGCCATCAGCCTGCGCTTGTGGCTGCGACTGTAGGTCTCCCAATCCGATGCGGACGTGAGGAACATCGGGTTCGGATGCAACACCAGCCGAACGCCTATTTGGGCAGCAAACTCCGCTAGGGAACGGCTGAAGAAGCCGTCGGCGGGTTCGAA
>JBMOJD010000116.1:0-7412 GCA_049317025.1 Fimbriimonas sp.
TGGTCGAATCCCGTAGCCGTCGGATGGCTCGTGCCGACGCGCAAACGCTTATGGTTGAACAACGTGGCCATCGGATGGTTCTTGCCGACGTGCCATAGGCCGCCCGTCCGAACTGCCCAAGCCGGTAATCTGTCGTCCAATGAATGGCGTAGCCCTGATCCAGGATCATCGGGCCGAGGTAGAGATGCTCTGCCGGCGTTTCGCCGTTACCCGCCTGTGCCTCTTCGGCAGCGCGCTCACCGACCGATGGGACCCCGAGTCCAGCGACCTCGACTTCCTAGTCGAGTACGGGCCCGGCTACCAAGAGCTTCCGCCTTTCGAGCGGTTGGTCGGGCTCCAGATGGCCCTTGAAGATCTCTTTCATCGCAAAGTAGACGTGGTCAACTTGGCCCTCGCCCGAAACCCCTACTTCGTCGAAAACGCGCTTTCCCGATGCCGAGAGATCTATGAAGGCGAAAGGATAGAGAGAATTCACTTAGGTAACTGACGTACTCTTCAATCGTGGGCCATATCTTCGACCTCGCGACCTCGCGTGACGCCGACGTCTTTGTCACCGCAAGAGAACCGAACGAAGTGACAGTGTGGGACCTGGCCGACATGCGGCCCATGCGCTCATTCGAGGCTCCGATCGACTTAGGGGGAAGGCGGCTCGCCCTCTCACCCGATGGCGCGGCCTGCTTCGCAGGAACGTACTACCAATACGGACTGGCCGCCTATGAGGTCGCAACCGGCCAACTCATCTGGCAGCGAAGAGACTTGAAGAAGGTCCAAGTGTTGCAGCTTTCACCCGATGGTTCTCGCCTCTATGCCGAACTCGACGGTCGGGCCCTTACCGAGCTGGACGCCGCCACCGGGGAGACAAAGAACACGCTTCGAGGTGTGAAGGAGATCCGTGAAAGTCCATTCGCAAACATCCAACTAAGGGCGGCGAGGCGCCTTGAGGTGCGGACCACGAACGGCGAGAAGCTGCTCTCGTTTCCACGAGAGAACTTTGCCGTCCTGGATGCAACCTTCAGCGAGACCATGCTCTTGACCTCAGAGGCGGCCGGCGAACTAAGATGCTTCAACCTCGACACCGGTGCGGAGGCTTGGAGATACGCATTGGCCGACAGTCACGCGCTACGCGTGGGCTATCACGAAGAACGCGGTCTCTTCTCGGCCGTGGTCTATCGGTACAACAGTGACGGTAAGACCTGGCTCGTTCGCTTCGCAATGGACGGATCACCGAGTGAACCGGAAGAGCTGCCCCCGTCGTGGCTCTACGGATATGCCAAGCGCGGCTCTAGGCTGGTCGTGGTTGGTGAACAGGCCGCAGAACTTCGTGTTTAGCCCTTGCAGTGGTAGGCGCGGGATGGCGTTTCCCCGCGTACTCTCGCGGCCCTCTGTGCGTCGGCACGATCCATCCGACGTCTAATTGTTCGGTCGGGGCCTTTCTGCTTCCGTGCAGTGAATACGACCTGGTTGACATCCTCCGCCTTGGTCAATGTAGCCATCGTAGTTGAGGCCCTAATGATGTGAACTCAAGCAAGGGCTGTCCAGGCACTCAACTCCCACTGTCCCAGCGACGCGTAGCCTTGAGCCACGGCAAATTCTCGGAGTAGCTCGATCCACTCTTGATAGGTCTGGATTGAGTCGAGTTGCGTCCAAGACCCCGATAGGCCCGCCGCTTGGAGAACGATCCGATCCACTGGGCAGTGAGGTGGCTCAGGGAAGGTTGGGCCGAGGCACCAAACGGTCTTCAGATGTATATTCAGCGCCTTCTGAACAGTCCCGATCCGGAGACGTCCGTTCTTGAGGATGCGCGCATGGTCGGCACTCAGCTCATCGGCCATCTGGACGATCTGGGCGACATGATCATTCTCGCTCATCCCGATACGATAGGCTTCGGTAAGGCTGAACACCCTTTGAGCGAAATCGCGCCGAAACAGGGCCTTATCCGTAGGATCGGCAGAAGGCACATAGGTTGGGTTGTGCTGGAGGGCTGGCTTAAGCATGTTCTGAGCCGATGCCTCTACGGAGGCGACCCCAATTCTCTCGATGAATGCTCGTTGGGCGGCAACTAACATGGTTCCACCCTACCGCACGAGCTCCGCGAGGCACCAGATATTTGTTGACCTAACAGCTGGAATCTTGGTTCGCTGAGTTCCACCATTATGCTGGCCGACACGTGGCGTCCGCCCGCACCGTTGCATTGCGATCTGGTTGACACCCACCGCCTTCCCGTCCGGAATGGGTGTCAAGGCATAACGTTTGACCAAATGGATACTTAACAAACTTTCGACCCCCTGGAGCGCACCAAAATCAAGTGAAAAATTAAGTCAGGTCAGACCCAGGACCTGCTCCCGCACGGCACCTCTCGGATAGGGCGAAAGCCCACATTTCGCGCAAAGCCGCACGAACCCCGTCCGAAACAAGGCAAGTCCCGGAAACCGGCCCCAAGCGACCAAAGGCACCCCTCCGTAGGGCAAAATGAGATGAAAGGGCGGCCCCGTCGTCGTAGAACGATTTGGCTTCAACCCAGACGCCGAACCTTCGCCCGCGAAGGAATCAAAGGAGAAACGACTTGCCAAACGAACCCAAATGCCCCTACTCGGGCGAAGCACTCCGACCGCGATCGACTGGCGCACATTCGAACGCCCAGTGGTGGCCGAACCAGCTCGACCTTAAAGCCCTTAGCCAGAACTGCCCGAAGGCCAACCCAATGGGGGCCGAGTTCAACTACGCCGAGGAGTTCAAGGCCCTCGACCTCGATGCTGTCGTCGCCGACCTCCACGCCCTGATGACGGACTCGCAGGATTGGTGGCCCGCCGACTATGGCCACTACGGGCCGTTCTTCGTCCGCATGACCTGGCACAGCGCTGGCACCTACCGCATCGCCGATGGTCGCGGTGGCGCGGGCGCCGGAACCCAAAGGTTCGCCCCGCTCAACAGCTGGCCCGACAACGGCAACCTAGACAAGGCCCGCCGCCTGCTCTGGCCGATCAAGCAAAAGTACGGTCGCAAGCTCTCCTGGGCCGACCTCTTCGTCCTCACCGGCAACGTCGCCATGGAATCGATGGGCTTCAAGACGTTCGGCTTCGGCGGCGGTCGCGCTGACGTTTGGGAACCGGAAGATATCTACTGGGGTCCCGAGTCCACCTGGCTGGGCGACGAGCGCTACAAGGGCAATCGCGAGCTGGATAACCCCCTCGGTGCCGTCCAGATGGGCCTTATCTATGTGAACCCCGAAGGCCCGAACGGCGTGCCCGACCCCCTCGCCGCCGCCCACGACATCCGCGAGACCTTCGCCCGCATGGCCATGAACGACGAAGAGACCGTCGCCCTCATCGCCGGTGGTCACACCTTCGGCAAGACCCACGGCGCCGCCGACCCCGGCCAATATGTGGGTCGCGAACCCGAAGGGGCCAGCATCGAAGAGCAAGGCCTTGGCTGGAAGAACTCATTCGGCACCGGCAAAGGCGTCGACGCCATCACCAGCGGCCTCGAAGGCGCCTGGACCCCCACCCCCACCACCTGGGATAACAGCTACTTCGACACCCTCTTCGGGTTCGAATGGGAGCTCACCAAGAGCCCAGCCGGGGCCAACCAGTGGAAGCCAAAGGACGGCGCGGGCGCCGGAACCGTGCCCGATGCCCACGACCCGAACCGCAGCCATGCCCCGATGATGGCCACCACCGACCTCGCACTGAGATTCGACCCCATCTACGAGCCGATCTCGCGACGCTACCACGAGCACCCCGAAGAGCTCGCCGATGCCTTCGCCCGCGCCTGGTACAAGCTGACCCACCGCGACATGGGCCCGATCACCCGCTATCTCGGCTCGCTCGTGCCCGCCGAAGAGCTGATCTGGCAAGACCCGGTTCCCGCCGTCGACCACCCCTTGGTGGATGACGCCGCGATTGCCGAGCTGAAGGCCAAGGTCCTCGCCTCTGGCCTCTCGGTCGCCCAATTGGTGACCACCGCCTGGGCTTCGGCCTCCACCTTCCGCGGCACCGACAAGCGCGGCGGTGCGAACGGCGCACGCATCCGCCTCGAGCCCCAGAAGAACTGGGAAGTGAACAAGCCGGAGGAGCTAGCCCACGTGCTCGGCGTGCTCGAAGGCATCCGGGCCGAGTTCAACGCTGCCAGCTCAGGGGCCAAGATCTCGCTCGCCGACCTCATCGTCCTCGCCGGCGGCGCCGCCATCGAGAAGGCGACCGGCCACACGGCCACCGTCCCCTTCACGCCCGGCCGCACCGACGCAACCCAGGACCAGACCGACGCCCACTCGTTCGCCGTACTGGAGCCGTACGCCGATGGCTTCCGCAACTACGTGCGACCCGGTGGCGAAGACCACTCCGCCGAGCTCCTGCTCGACAAGGCGAACCTGCTGACCCTGACCGCGCCCGAGATGACCGTCCTCATCGGCGGCCTCCGCGTCCTCGGCGCGTCCGGTTCCGCCCACGGCGTCTTCACGTCGCGCGTCGGCTCGCTGACGAACGACTTCTTCCTGAACCTGCTCGACATGAGCACGCAATGGAAGTCGGTCGGCAATGGCGTTCTCGAAGGCCACGACCGCACCACCGGAGCCCTGAAGTGGACCGGCACGGTGGTCGACCTAGTGTTCGGCTCAAACTCGCAACTGCGAGCCCTGGCCGAGGTCTACGGTTCCAGCGACGCGTCGGAGAAGTTCGTAACCGACTTCATCGCCGCCTGGGTCAAGGTCATGAACCTCGACCGCTTCGATCTGGCATAAGGTCGAGCCGGAAGGGCAGATAAGCCCTTCCGGCACCCACTTCTCGGCTGTAGGTTAAAGGCGCATACTAGAGGCAACATGCTCGTCCTGACCGCACTCCTCGCCCTGACCCAAAGCAGCGTCACCGTCGGTGCCTACTGGGAACTTCGCCAGGCTCTGGCGAGTGCCAAGCCGGGGACCACCGTGTACCTGAAGCCCGGCGAATACTCGGGCGGGTTCCAAGTCGAGAATCTCCAGGGCGCACCGGGCAAGCCGATCGTCATTGCCGGGCAGGACCCGAAGAATCCGCCCAAGATCTTGAATGGCGGCATCCACCTTGTGGCCTCGTCTTACGTCGAGATTCGGGACCTTTACGTGGTGGGAACCGAGCGAAATGGCAACGGCATCAATGTCGACGATGGCGGGGTAAGGGAAAAGCCCTCGCACCATATCACTTTGCGAAGGATCACCTCGACCGACTTCGGCACCCCCATTTCGTGCGGCATCAAGATGGCCGGAGTCAACGACTTTGCCATCCTCGATTGCGATGTCCGCAACTACGACGAGGGCATCGACTTGGTGGGTTGCCACGACGGCCTCATCGAGAATTGCCGCCTGGAAAAGGGCGGCGGGGTGGGCGTGCAGGCCAAGGGCGCGAGTGCCCGCGTCACCGTCCGCCAATGCAAGTTCAAGGACTTCGGCGAGCGCGGCGTCAACATGGGCGGCAGCACGGGTGACCCCTTCTTCCGCCCCCCGTTCGAGACCATCGCGGCGGGCAAGCGCTACGAATCGAAGGATATCCGCGTCGAAGGTTGCACCTTCGAAGGCGGCACCGCGCCCGTGGCCTACATCAACAGCGATGGCGCGGTCGTCCGCTACAACACCATCGTCAACCCGTCGCGCTGGGCCATCCGCATCCTCCAAGAGACCCCCCGCCCCGATTTCCACCCCTCGCGCAACGGAACGTTTTCGCGCAATATTGTGGTGTTCCGCTCCGACCGCTGGTTCGAAGGCGGCGTGAACATCGGCCCCAACACGGCCCCGTCCACGTTCAAGTTCGAAGACAACTTCTGGTTCTGCGTCGACCGCGTGGAGCGCAGCAACCCCTCGCTGCCGACCGTCGAAGCCCGCCCGATCATCGGCCGCGACCCGCAACTCACTGACTGGACCAAGGCGACTTCTCCCTCAAGCCGGGAAGCCCGGCAGTGGCTTACGGGGCGACGGCGTTCCGAAAGAGCACCAACTAGCCTTCCAAATGAAGGAGCGCGCGCCCCAAGAGCGTGGCTTTGGGTGAGGCATCGAGAGCGATTCCGCCATGGATTTCGATCTGCTGGCGGAGCCACTCGCCGTACCGCACGCTCACTTGAGCCCGAAACCGTTGCTCCTCGCCTTCGCGCTGGCGGAAGTTCTCCGCGAGCTGGTCCTCGGAGTCGAATAGGTAAATGGCGCGCACCCGCTCGCGCGGGAGTTGCGAGAGGATCGAAGGGACCACATGGTCGCCTTCCAGAATGAAGAGTCCATCGGCGGCCAGCCGGTCGGCGGCGATCGCGACGAGCCCCGGCTCGATCCTCTTGGCTAAGCGCGTGTTCGCCGTGGCGGTCTGTTCCAGCGAAGCGCTGTGCTTACCCGTGAGTTCCCACCAGTGAATCTCCGCGAATTGCTCGGGAGTCGTGAGCACCTGGAGGGCGGTCTGCACGTCATCCGATTGGCTCACCACCGCCCCCAACCTGCGGGCCAGCGCCGAGGCCAGGGTGGACTTTCCAACCCCCGAAGGGCCTCCGATCAGGATCAGCCCGCTCGTCATTGGACGGCACCAAGGGCACGGATCAACTCGCCATCAGACAAGTTGCCGATGCCCGCCCCGGGCACGACCGGTGGCCGGGAGTATCGGACGTAGTCGAACTTTGCGATCAGGTCCGGGCTTCCATTGCGGAGCACGCGCGAGTTGTGGTCGATGGGGCTGAGCTTGCTGACCGTGTCCCAGTCGGTATAGACCGTGAGGCCGACCTGAAGTTGGGCGGGCATGTCCGGTCGCGAGTATCGCTTGTGGACTGTCCACTGGCCACCCTGGTTGCGCAGGAGGATGAGGTTGGAGCCCGAGCGTACGACCCGGAGGAGTGCCTCGCCGCCACCAGCGGGGATCTTCTCTAGGGTGCTGACGCTCCGCTCGGTCGTCTTGACCTCGAACTGGTAGGTACCGGGCCGGTCGGCGCAGCCAAGTGATAGAAAGACGTAGTTCTCGCGCCCGGGCTGCCAGGTGCGGGCATTATCAGATCGCGGCGTGCGGACCATGATTCCGCCGAGACTGAAGAGCACATTGGGTGCAGACCGGCCATCCCGACCAGTCGTTCGGACCTTGGTGGTCACCACGAAATCTCCGGAGACTTCCTTGTAGAGAAGGACGCCTCGGTAATCCTGGTACCAGCTGCTGGAATGGGGAGTCAGAGTCAGCACGTCGCTAGCAATCGAGCACTCGGCCAGTTGGTCGGCGTTCCAGCCCTCGGTCTTATGAATCTGCTTCCAGTTCGCGAGCGAACCGGCGTTCGCAAACTCGTCCGAAAGGGAAGCCAAGCCGTTAGCCCCCTGGGCCGTGCCTGTTCCCGGGCTTTGAGCAACCTCCGCCACGCGCGGGCCACACCCCATCAATAAGCAGATTCCAAGACTCCAAAATGCAGACTTACTCATTTTCGTCACCGAC
>JBMOJD010000117.1:0-7402 GCA_049317025.1 Fimbriimonas sp.
AGCCCGCTGTACGATCCGACCATCCGCTGGTAGCCATCTACAACAGGGACAACGGGGTTGAGGGCGACGATGGCAGCGAGAAGGAACATTCATGGTTAGTACGGGCCAGCCTTCAAAGTGGTGCCCTGCTAACCGTGCTGACTCTCGCAAGGGCAATGCACACGATTGCAGAGCAAGGGTAAGATTGATTGCAATCGTGTGCAATAAAAGGCGCGCGACCGGCCAGTGACATGAAGACCCTCGAAGACATCGCCCGCCAAGCCGGAGTTTCACACTCGACGGTTTCTCGGGCACTTGCCGACAGCCAGCTAGTCAATCCGCAGACAAAAGAGCGCATTCGGTTGCTCGCGGCAGAGGCCGGCTACCAAGTGAACCAGGTCGCACGCAACCTGAAGTCTCGATCGACTCAGACGATTGGACTGGTTGTTCCTGAGGTGTCGAACCCCTACTATCCAAAACTGATACAGCAAGTGGCCGATGAAGCCAAGGAAGCTGGCTTTAGTTTGCAGCTTCACTTGAGTGGCAGGGCACAAGAAGCCGAGATCGAGTGCGTCGCTTCCTTGCGATCTCACCGGGCCGATGGCATCCTGATTGTCACGGCTGAGCATGGCCTGGTTGCCCGAACTCATGTAAACGCTCTGGCAGGGGCTGGCACACCGGTGGTACTGATGGGATGGGTTCCCGATGCGGACCACCTTGACTACGTAACCGGAGACGACGCGAAGGGCGGCTTTGACATAGCGCAGCATCTGCTTGCCTTGGGCCATCGTCGCATATCCATCCTTGGCAAACCGCCCCACCGGGGTGGATATGATCGCATTGTCGGCTTCAAGTGGGCACTCTCGAAGGCTGGAATCGAGATTTTGGGAGACGAGAACTTCTTCGTTCGGGAAGAGAGAGATGTCGAAGAAGGGGTGCGACGCCTGCTTCAAGCGCCTACTCCTCCCACCGCGATTTTCGCCTACCAAGATTCTATTGCGGTACTCGTTTACAAAGCTCTAGCTGAAGTCGGAATCTCAGTCCCGAATGACATGACCGTGGTGGGCTTTGATGATATCGATCTCGCCAGCTACCTCTCGCCAAGGCTTACAACCGTAGGTACTCATATACAGCCGCTAGCCTCTGCGTTCGTGCGCTTGCTCGTTGCTCGAATTCGGGGTGAATTGCCCGAAGATTCTCCTCAGCATGTCGTGATCACCCCTCGGCTCATTGTCCGAGGTTCATGCGCACCACCTCGGCAACTAGATTCATCAATCGGAGATAACTAAATGATCAGCATTAACCTCTCAAGTCGTGCAATGCTTTCGAGCTTCCTCGCAATGTCGCTTTGTGCCCAAGGAGTTGCGCAGGAGCAATCCAAGAGCGATGCCGCCAAGGGAAAGACAGCAGTAGAACTGCTCAAAAACCCACGTTTTCTGCAGGACCTTTCTGGTTGGAAAGTGGAGGAGAATGGCGCCACGGGTAAGGTGGTGGTTAGCAAAGAAGGCCCTCGCCGCAACCCAAGCCTTAAGCTAGAAGTTCTCTCCGTTGGCGATCAGCCTTGGAGGTTACAAGTTCATCAGGGCGGTCTGAAGGTCACGAAGGGCACGTCCTACGTGTTTACATTCTGGGCGAAGGCAAGCCAGGAGACCCTGATCACTGTGAATTGCATGCAAAACCATGCACCTTGGGAGCACCACGGGGCGGCAACCGAGATGCGAATCGGAACCTCATGGAAGCAGTACACTTTTCCCTTCGTTGGACCATGGGATGACACAAATGCGCGGATGACGTTTACCAATCTGGGAACGGTGAAGGGAACAACGTATTGGTTCGCCGATACATCTCTGCGAGTTACAAAGGGTGGAAAATGAAATCAATGCTTAGGTCTGTTGTTTGTCTCGTCGGCTTCGGTTTGACTATGATTGCGGCTGCGCAGCCCAGCTCCCTCCGGGTTGTTGGCAACAAGATTCGCGATCAGAAAGGGAACGTTGTCCGGCTCCAAGGTGTCAATGTCCCCAGCCTCGACTGGAGCCCGACTGGTGAGAATGTGATGCAGTCGATAGATGTTGCGATCGACGATTGGAAGGCAAACATCATCCGCATTCCCCTTACTCAGGATCTTTGGTATGGATACTATCGGGGAAATCGCGCTGCCGATGGCGGAGATTCGTACCGGAAACTGGTCGATGCAATCGTCAAGAAGATTTCCGACAAGAAAGCCTACGTGCTCCTTGACCTTCACTGGTCGAATGGTGGCGTTTGGGGAAAGAACGTGGGTCAGCACCAAATGCCAGATGAAAACAGCGTTGTGTTTTGGAAGGATTTCGCCAAAAGGTATGCAAACAACCCGGCTGTTCTTTTTGATCTGTACAACGAGCCGTACGGGGTTAGCTGGGATGTCTGGAAGAACGGTGGGCTGATTGACGAGCGAAACACAGACCCAGCTCGTGGGCTTGAGCTGAAATACAAGTCTCCGGGAATGCAGGGAGTGCTCAATGCAATTCGTTCGACGGGAGCAAAGAACATCGTGATCGCCGGTGGACTCGATTGGGGCTATGACCTAAGAGGTGTTCTGGACGGATTTGCCCTTGAGGATAAGAGCGGAAATGGCATCGTCTACGGCACCCACATTTACCCCTGGAAGAAAGAGTGGGACGCTTGCGTGACTCCGGTGATTGCGAAGCACCCTGTCCTCGTTGGGGAAGTGGGCACGAAGCCTTGGGAGCCCGGGCACCCGGCTCACGAAAATGTTTACACCAAAGAGTGGGCGCCCGACGTGATGGCATACATGGAGAAGTACCAACTCAGTTGGACCGCATGGAGCTTCCACCCAACGGCTAACCCCTGTATCATCACGGGTTGGGATTACAAACCAACGGCCTATTGGGGAAGCTACGTTAAGGAAGCTTTGGCGAAGGCGGCAGTGGCGCGCGGTAGGAAGAACCCGACCAGCAAGTAAGTTTGTTTTTGACCCTTCCGGTTAAGAACACAGCATAGGAATCAAATGAACAAAGTAGATATTCGTGGAAAGTGGGCGCTGGTCACCGGCGCTAGCCGTGGCATCGGACGCCAGGTCAGTCTTGGTTTGGCCGATTACGGATGCAACGTCATCCTGCACAGCCGGGATTCGGCGCACACTGCGGCGCTGGCCGAGGAGCTTTCGGCAAAGGGAGTTGAGGTCCGGCAGGTGTCGGCCGAGCTTTCGGATGCCGCCCAGGTCGATGCAATGCTTGCCGAACTCGCCGGGGTAGAGATTGGCATTGTCTACAGCAATGCCGCCATCATGACGCCCTACCGAAGCGAATGGACCAACGTGCCCGCGGATGACTTCCGCCGCAGCTTCGAGGTGAATGTGACCGCACTGATCCGCATCTGCCACGCGCTGATCCCAGGCATGGTCGAGCGCGGCTGGGGCCGCGTCATCAATGTGACTTCGGGCATCGCCGATCAGCCCGAGCTCATCGCGTACGCAGTCTCGAAGGCTGCCGTCGACAAGTTCGTGCTCGATACGGCTGGTCACCTGAAAGAGAAGGGCGTCCTCATGAACCTCCTCGATCCGGGCTGGTTGCGCACCGACCTCGGCGGCCCCAATGCACCCGGCGCGGTGGAGTCGGTCTTGCCCGGCGCCCTGGTCCCCGCCTTGATTGACGACGGCACATCCGGAACCTTGTTCCGCGCCCAGGATTGGGCCGGCCAAGAGATCTGACCTGGCATCAATGGTCAAGCAGTTTCCCCGGATTCCCGTGGAAACTGCTTCGATTCAGCGAGACCGTCGCCCCTTCCAGATGCTCCAACCGACGGCCCCCCGGATCGCATCTTCGACCGCTTCGACCAACGGAGCTTTGCGCGGGCCGTACAAGTAAATGTCGTACTCGCCGTCACCCACCTCATTGCCGTCCACGTACCCAATCGGAGACCCTTCAAACTTCGCCTCCAGCGCTTCTTCGAATCGCTGACAAGCCGCGAAGTCTTCTTCCGAACTGTAGAGCCGACGGATCACAACCTTTGCCCGAGCAGCCGGTAGCGGAGCTTCCAAAGTGACCTTGTTCTCGGGGGCTAGGTTCGCCGGAACAACCGCGTGTACCTCGACACTGCTAACTGGCGGCGGCTTGAGGAGTGAGGCCTGGCGCACCACGGCATCCAGCACCGAGCGCCGGACCTCGAGACTGTCCCGACGCGGGTCAGTCCACGTCGCGTACAGCTCCCGCCGCACCGGCTCGCCATCCACCGGCACCATACAACGGTCCCACATGACCCGATAACACGTAACGTACTCTCGCTCTGCCATGCAACACTTCCAGGCGATCTGGCCCTACCCTTAGTACGGCGAATCGCACTTTGTGGTTCTGTCACCGAGCTGGCCAATCGACAGCTCTCCAATCTGTGGACTAAGCTGTTCTGGTGGAGAAAGTCGCGGTTGTCACGGGTGCGGATCGAGGGCTCGGCCGGGCGATGGTGGGTCAGTTGCTGGAGAGCGGCTGGCGGGTTTTTGCGGGCAAGAACTTGGATTGGCCGGAACTGGGCGAGTTGGCAGTCCAGTTTCCGGATCGGTTGACGGTCTTGCCACTTGATGTTGGTTCGGATTCGGCAGTGGCCGAGGCGACACTTGCTGTCGAGAGTGCGGTCGGGCATCTGGACCTCCTCATTGCCAATGCCGCGATCAATCGGTCGGCCCACCTGGGCAGCGTGCGGGCGGAGCTGAACTTCGACGACATGCTGCGCGAGTACAACGTCAATGCCCTCGGCGCTTTGCGGATGGTGAAAGCGTTCTTGCCCCTGCTCGAAGCGGGCCAAACGAAGCGCCTCTGCTTCGTTTCTTCGGAGGCGGGCAGTGTGGAGGCGAGCCAGCGGACCGGCTGGTTCGGTTACTGCATGTCGAAGGCTGCACTGAACATGGCGGTGAAGAACCTTCACAACGACCTCGCGGGCCAAGGCTTTTCGTTCCGGCTGTACCACCCAGGTTGGCTTCGCACCTACATGAGCGGTGCGAAGAACACCGAAGCCCACATGGAGCCCGAGGAAGGCGCGGTCTTTGCGCTGAAGTACTTCCTGGAAGACTCGGTAGGAGATGGCTTGGCGTTGCGTGATTGGGAAGGGAAGGTCTGGCCCTGGTAGAAACTTGGTATTGGTGATAGAGTAAGCGAGTTTGGAGGAAGTCGAGATGAATATGGGAGTGTTTTCGATCAGTTTGACCGTGAAGGATATCCAGGCCTCGATCGAGTTTTACGGCAAGCTAGGATTCCAGCACTTTGGCGGCGACCCGGCCCATGGCTGGGCGATCTTGAAGAATGGGGACCAACTCATTGGGCTCTTCCAGGGCATGTTCGAGAAGAACATCCTCACGTTCAACCCCGGATGGGACGCCAACGCCCAAGAAGTACCTGGCTATACCGACGTGCGTGAGTTGCAACGACAACTGAGGGCTCAGGTTGTCACTTTTGAATCGGAAGCGGACGAGACGACGACGGGGCCTGCGAGCTTCATCGTGGTTGATCCTGACGGCAACCCGATTCTGGTCGATCAGCACATTTAGGGTCTCAACAGGGGGCTTCGTTGGAGGCGAAGGTCAGCTCGATGAGCTGCCGAATGACATTGAAGTCCATTCTCTCGGGTTTGGTGAACCGGATGCACCCTTTGCCCACGTTGAGACCTTGGAGCAGGTCGGCATGGTCGCGGACGATGCTCTCTTTGAGGCAATACAGCGAGATGTAGTTTTTCTGGCTCGCAAACGCGACTTCGACTTGTCCATTCCGGCTGAAGGTTGGCATTCCGTAGGTCATTCCTTCGTCGTAGCCCACCAGGACTTCGCGGCAGATTTCGGCCAGCCGCTCCAAGGCTGCTCGGCGGGTTTCGGGCGCCTCAAGGATGTACGCTGGCACGTCAGTCGCTTTGCTCTGCATCGACCTAGGATACACAAAGAGGGCTGGTTGACTAACCAATAGCACGGAAGCTCGATCCATACCCTGGCGTATTCGGAGCCATGTCAGAGCTTGACTACGATGACCCGGAGGTTGAGATCCAGTGGTGTGAGGAGACGCTCGCGGGCGTCCGTCGGTATCTGGAAGGTGAAGGAGTGCGCTTCGGAGAGATCGCAGAGTGGCCTGCGTGGCACATCGCGCCATATGTCTCGATCTGGGCGGTTGAGAGTGGTGAGATCCCGGATGCGCTGGGTTGGTGGGTGATTGCGGGCGACTTGCCCTCGGACTATCTCCCGGGACATGAGGCCGACGACCCCCGCGAGGCCATGCGACTGTTTTCCTTGCGATGGCAAAGGCTGGTGGATGCTTGGGAGAGAGAGCAAGAGCCTGGTGACACCATCGTTGGGAGCCCAAGTGACCACCCGACCCTCATGCCTCTCTTGCGACCACGGGCAAAAATGCTGATGGAATGGGTGGTCGATGACGACTTATGGGAAGAGGAATGACTTCGTCATGCATCGGGCAAGAAGGCCGTGCTTGGCAATCTTCTCGAAAGTAGGGGCTTTATGAAAACCGGCACGACGATTCGACGTCTCTCTGCTGAGGATACAAGTCTGTTTCGGTCAGTGCTTAGGCTGTTTGAGGATGCCTTTGACGGGCCAAGCGGTGCAGACTTGCCCGAAGACTATTTGCATAGCCTCTTACAGGGTAGAACCCTTTCCGTCTTCGTTTCGCTACAGGAGAATCGAGTCATCGGTGCATTGACTGCCTACCTTATGCCTTCTTACTACTCGAAGAAGCCATTTCTATATCTGATGGATATTGCCGTAGCGGAACCGCATCAGCGGCAGGGAGTCGGTTCGGGGTTGCTTGCCGCACTGCTTGAGTACGGAAGAGAAGTTGGAGCCGACGAAATGTTCGTGCAGGCAGATTTGGAGGATACGCATGCCATTGACTTCTATCACAAAAATGGCGGAGAGGCTGCGTCAGTAGTGCACTTTACCTATCCACTCTGAATATTCGGTGAATGGTCGAAAAGCGGAAGTCTAGGCTAGAATGGACTGATGCAAGGCAGGACGGTGACGGTTGAGATTGTGGTGGTTGATCCTCCCACACACTTCGCTGGCTACGACTCCATCGAATTAGTCCTCTCGACGAAAGATGGCAATTTTCCGCCGGTATCTAAGACGGAACGAGAATTGATCTTCGAGGTTTCGGTGGAGATACGAGCGGACAAGAGCGGCGTACTGCAAGGCTGGGGACCGGCGGTGAACCGACAAGGCGATGGGGTTCGATTCATCTACCTCTCCTGGATCGGGACCCAAGGTGGCTTCCCCGCGATGTTCCGGCGATTGAAGGTGGGCTTGGACCAGGTGCCGGGGTTCCCGGGGCCGCAGGATCGCTATTCGGTTCGGGTTTCGGGTCAAGATAAGCGGGGCGGCCCCGCCTGTGCCCGCGCCACACTTGCACCATGATCACAGATTCCACTCCCATTTTCGCGG
>JBMOJD010000118.1:0-7165 GCA_049317025.1 Fimbriimonas sp.
TGAAGAGGTCTCGCCGAGCTTTTTCAGATGGGACACGGCCCGGCCCGCCACGCTCGGGCTCATTTCACCCGTCGTCACCACGGCTTGCAGGCCCAGGAACGACCCCCGGTCGTCCCACCGGACGGCTTGGACAGCGCTGGGCTCGATTTCGAGGGTGACTCGGCCATTCGCCTCGCGGCCAAAACCGGCCCGCTTGAGGGTGCTTTCCGCATAGATCCCGAATTTTCGGTGCAACGCGAGGGTCGCATTGGCGAACATGTCGTAGCTGAGGGCGTGGTGGCCGTAGGTCTCGCCCGCGACTTCTAGATAGCTGTAACCGCCCGCCCGGGCCAAAACGGGGAGGACAGTGTTCAGGACAATCAGGGCATTGGGGCCGCGCATGTCGCTGTTGCGAATATCGTCGATGCGCAGGTTCACCGGATTTGGACGGACCTTGGGAGCGTAGAGCAGTTCGTCCGAACCAAGCTCCGCGCCTTTCAGATCGGCCTGAGTGCTCTTCGCCAGGATCTGGAGGATGGCGAGGTCCTCGGGGTCCACGCCGGGGTATTTGGACCCTCCGCGCACATTCTCGATGTGGACAGGCTGTTGGGTGATGGCGGCCATGGCGAGGGCCGTTCGCAACAAGCCCCCCGAACCTTCGCCTTGGGCACCATCAATGTGGAGGACCGACATGCCTTAGATCTTCAGCTTGAAGATGCAGAACTCCAATACTTTCAACGCATAGCTGAGGCAGACAATGAGGAGACAGATGAGCAAGAACTCGATGAAGAATGGCGGGGTCACGACCTTCGAGGCGGCACCAAGAGTTCCGACCGAAACGAGCTTATTCAGACCTTCGATTAGGCTATTCGTCGAGGTCAGAAGCGGCGTACGGAAAAGCACATAGAGCACCACGAAGCCAGCGACCACGGCAGGCAGGAGGGCGCGGTACTTGTGTCGCTGGTGCTCGTTATAGATCACGCACTGGCGGCAACGCTCTTTCTTTTGCTCCAGCGTAAACTTGTTGTTTTGCGGGATGTACTTGCGGGCGAGGAGTTCATCTTTGGGGATGGGCTTGTTGTCCATCGCGTTGCGGATGACTTCTTCTTCGCACATGCAGCCCACGCGCTCGCGCCAGCAGGTGACCTTCGCGTGGTAGATCGGGCAGCGCTCGCGCACGAACTTGCGGCAGAAAGGCAACTGCCAGCACTTGCCAAGGAAGACGTTCTGTCGTTCCTTCTCTTGCTGGATGTTCTTGCCGTACTTGAGTTGGTCGGCTTTGGTGCCCTGCTGCATACGATTGCGAGCCCGGCCCGCAAGGTCCACCACCAGCACTACGATGCCGATGACACCGAGGATGCCGCCGCTGTTTTGGATCGCCCCGAGAACCGAGGCCTTGACGTCGCTCGATTCGCCGAGCATCCCGTCCAGGTAGAGCGGAGCGAAGAACATGGCGGCCGCGACGATGAGGTGGACGGCCCCAAGAATCTCCTCACCCCAGAAAAGGAACGTGGAGCCAACCGCAACCGCGACCACACCGACGGTCAGCACCTGCTTGAGGACGCCGACATTGCGCATGGCATCGGCGACTAGGGAAGGATTCCCGCTAACCTGGAAAACGCTGAAAATCAGTAGCGCAAGACTTCCGACAAAAGCGATGCCTCCCACGATCAGGAGGAACTTCGCACAACCTCCCAAGAAATCTTGGAAGAGATCCTGCATATCTCGGCCACTGTTTTTCATACGTACCCGCTATATTACGCGGGATAGAACCCCCGTCATGCGCTTGGCGTGCTACTTTTTGACGCGCTCAAGGTAGGTATCGGTTCGTGTATCCACCTTGACCGTGTCGCCTTCGTTGATGTGATAGGGAACGTTGATGACGGCTCCAGATTCGAGCTTGGCGGGCTTGGTCGAGCTTCCGCTGACGGTGTCACCCTTGTAGCCGGGGTCGGTTTCCGCGACCTTAAGTTCCACAAAGTTCGGGAGTTCGTAACCCAGGGTCTCGCCCTTGGCCACGAGGGCCACGATGACCATTTCTTCGGCCAGATACTTCGCCTGGTCGCCGAGGTTCTCGGCCGGGATCGGGATCTGCTCGTAGGAATCGAGGTCCATCAGGATGACATCGTTGTTCTGACGCATCAGGAACTGCATCTCGACCTTCTCGACGTAGGCAGGCTCGACGCGCTCGCCGGAACGGAAGGTCTTTTCGAGCGTGGCGCCGTTCTTGATCTTGCGCAGGCGAGTGCGGACGAAGGCACCGCCCTTGCCGGGCTTTACATGCTGGAATTCGACGATGGTGTAAACGTCACCATCGAGGTAGAAGTGCATGCCATTACGAAAATCGCTTGTGTCAACTGCCAATCCGTGATCTCCTGAAACTCGGCTCGCGCCAAATTGCCCATTTTTGAGCTTGTCTATTTTGGCACGTCTGGCGCGAAGTTGGCGTCACCTTCGGGGGCTGTTGTTCGTAGATCAAAGAAATGCGCCTGCAAATCGCCTTGGTTCTGTTTGGGCTTGCTGTGGTGGCCCCGGCTCAATTCGTGTGGCCTAAGCCCGAATACAACAAACCCGTGCCCGGAACGTACACCGAGGACCCATTCATCGTGGAATATCGCCAGAAGTTTTTTGGCGTGTTTCGCGGCGATGTGAAGTCGTTCGAGACCGGTTACGCCGAGATCGAGGCGATGGTGAAGAAGGACCCTAAGGACGCGCGCGCCCTGGTTTGGCTCGGCAATGGCCAGACGGTGAAGGCGGGGATGCTCCTTGTGCGGCGAAAGAACGAAGAAGCCTTGGCCCTGCTTGAGGTTTCGCGGAAGACCCTCGACAAGGCGGTGGCCCTCAGCCCCAAAGACCCGAATATCTACATGATGCGGGCGGCAACTCTGTATATCCAGGGCCAGTATTTCCCGAAGGACAAGCTGCCCAAGGTGGTTTGGGAGCGGCTCCGCGACGACTGCCTGAGCTTCATCGCGTACGCCGGGCCAGATCGCATCCCCAAACTCTCGATCCATGTCCGCGGCGAAGTCCACGGCGAGCTTGGAATCGCTTACCTGCGGCTAGGGGAGATCGAGAAGGCGAGGGCAGCGTTCCAACGAGTTGTGGACCTGTGCCCCGGCACGGCGTATGAGGAGCGGGCGAAGAAGGAACTTGCCGCCCTTCCGAAGTGAACTAGTCGAGCAAGCCCATGAGGCGAGCGGCGACCTTCATGGGGTCGTGGCGAACGAAGTCCGACTCGCTCATGTAGTTGCCGTGGAGCACGCGGAAGCCCATCGCCCGGATTCGGTCAGAATCCGGCTCCACGAAGGACTGTCCACTCTCGCGATACTTGTCGAGCGCTAGCGAGCTTGGCGCGCCAGTGTTGACGAGCACGTAGTCGAAAACGCGCTTTTGCACGTTGTTCAGGATGGCGGTGACGTGCTCAGAAGCGGAGAACGAATCGCTCTCGCCGGGCTGGGTCATCACGTTGCAGATGTAGGCCTTGGGGACTTTGGCCTCGCGGAGGGCCTGGGCGATTCCCGGGACCAAAAGGTTCGGAATGATGCTGGTGTAGACCGAGCCGGGGCCGATGCAGATCAGGTCGGCGCTTTCGATGGCCTCAATGGCGGCGGCATAGGCTTCGACGCCCTCCGGCTCTAGATAGATTCGCTCGATGCGATGGCCGGACTCGACAATCGCCGTCTCGCCGACAATTTCCGCTCCGCCCTCGACGACCGCCCGGAGTTTGGCGCTCGTGAGCGTGGAGGGGACGACCCGGCCGCGAATGGCCAAGACGTCGGAAGCGATCTCAATCGCTTTCTCAAAGTCGCCGTGGGCCTGATCGACGAGAGCGGCGATCAGCAGATTCCCCATCGAGTGGCCGCTGAGGGAGCCGCTGTTGCGACCAAACCGGTGCTGGAAGAGGTCGGTCATCGCCTTTTCCGCATCGGCGAGGGCGACCAAGCAGTTGCGGATATCCCCCGGGGGGATGATGCCTTTCTCGGCCACGAGCTTGCCCGAACTGCCGCCGTCATCGGTGACGGTGACAATGGCGGTGATATTGCTGGAGTGCTGTTTGAGGCCACGCAACAGCGTGCTGAGGCCGGTGCCCCCGCCGATCGCCACGATGCGCGGGCCTTTGCTGAGTTGGCGCTTGCGCAGGTAGATGTCGACTTTCCCTGATTTGAGACCAGGATTGAGGGTGTCGACAATGTGATTGACCGTGAGGCGTGCTCCCACGAACGCAAAGTAGAAGCCGAAAAACAGAAGCCCGCCACCAAGAAAGTGAGTGGCGGTCTCGACCTGTTCGGCGGGCAAAAAGAAGCCGACCAGCCACTGGGTGCCCAGCGAAAGCCGCGAAAGCAATGGGACGATCAGGAGTTTGAAGCTGAGCCCCGCTCCGATCACGAACAGCACCACGCCAAGCAGAGCGACCCAAAGGCCCTTCTGGAGACCAGAGGTGGAGGCAACTAACTTGCGAACGCGGGTGCTCTTAATCATCCTTGTCGTCGTCTGGTAGGAAGATTCCAAGAACGCCGTTGATGATGGAAATGAGAATGCTCGCCACGAAGGCAGCGATGAAGGCCCCGGGGCCCGATCCGGTGATGGCGAAGCCGAGTTTCAGAGAAGCCGCCAGCCACAGAACCAAGGCGTTGATCACGAGGCTGAAAAGGCCAAGAGTGATGCAACTAAGGGGCAAAGTCATGAGCTTGATCAGCTTGCCCAGGGTCGCGTTCAGCAACGAAAGCACCGCGACTCCGACGAAGAGCTCAACGACCGACCGGAAGTCGACAATGTCGACCCGAAAACCGAGCTTCAATGCTTCGGTGACCAAAGAAGCGCCGAAGACGGAAATCGCGAGCAGGACCCATCGCAGTAGGAGCTTCTTCATACATCTAAATTATGGCCAAGGCGGGACCCGAAAGCTTGGGCTACGATAGAGACTATGCGCGCCCTCCTTTATGACGCTTGGGAACACCTGACGATGACCGACCTCGACCAGCCGACCGCGGGCGAAGGTGAGGTGCTGCTGAAAGTCGCCGCCGTCGGCATCTGCGGTAGCGAGCTGGAAGCCTTCCGAAAGCGCAGCCCGCGTCGCGTGCCCCCGCTCGTACTTGGCCACGAGTTTTGTGGCGAGGTTGTCGCGGTTGGTCCCTCGGTTTCGAAGCTCAAAGTCGGCGACCGTGTGGTTTCGAACTCCGTGATCCCCTGCGGCGACTGCGGAATCTGTCGGCGCGGACTCGGGCATGCCTGCCCGAACCGTCGGCTTTTTGGCATGCAATTGCCGGGAGCGATGGCTGAGTATGTTGCCGTGCCCGAGCGAGTGACAATCCCCTGGCACCCGGAACTCTCCGCCGCCCAAGCCGCCATGGCCGAACCATTGGGCAACGGAATGCACGTCGCTGGCCTGGCCGGGCCGACCGGACCGGAGAAGGCGGTCGTTTTCGGGGCCGGACCCATTGGCCTCATGTGCATGATGGCGCTGCGGGCCGTGCATGGTAGTGAGGTGGTGATGGTGGACACCAACCCGGATCGCTTGGTGGTCGCCGAGCGCCTTGGGGCAGTCAAGACACTGAAGCCGGATCAGCTGGACGAAATCAAGGCATGGACCGATGGCGATGGGGCCGATGTCGCCGTGGACGCGGTCGGCGCGCAGGCGACCAAACTTGGTGCCGTCCATGCCGTCCGCAACGGCGGAGCGGCGATCTGGATCGGACTTCATGCGAACGAAGATCCGTTCCCGGCCTATGACCTCGTTCTCACCGAAAAGCGCGTGCTCGGCAGCTACGCGACCACCCAGGAAGAGCTCGCCGGCGGACTGGAACTCGTGCGCCAAGGCAAGATCGACGTGTCGTCCTGGACGAGCGAGTTCACTTTGGAGCAAGGCGTCGAGGCCTTCCACCAAATGCTGACACCGGGCTCAGGCGATCTCAAGGCGGTTCTGATTCCCGGCGCATAAAACTTTCGCCCGGGCGAACCGTCTTGCCCTTACATGAGCGCACTCCCCCTTTTATTGTTGCTTGGCTCAACCGGTGAGCCAAGCGTTCTTGGCACCAAGGTGGTTTCCGCCTCAATGTTCAAGAACGGCTACGCACTCGTCACCCGCGAGGCAACCGTGAACCGCGACGGCAAGTACTTCATCGACGACTTTGGCCAAGGCGTTCTCGGCACGGTCTGGATCGGGGGCACCGCCGGGGTGAGCATCAATGCGGCCAAAGCGATCGACCGCAAGGTCACGATTTCGACCGACGTCACCGAGTCGGCGCGATCCACCACCGACGTGCTCCGCATCAACACGGGCAAGCTCGTGACCCTCAGTTTTGGCAAAGAAGAGGCCCCGGTGACCGGCACGATCCAGCAAGTGATCCCGGACAACGTGGCCCTCAAGGTCGGGGCGAAGTCGATACTTATCCCCATCGCGTCGATCCGGCGAGTCTCGGCCCCGACGGGCTTGAACTTTGAGCGCAAGGTGGTCGATAAGAAGCCCGGTCTTCGCCGCGCTATTGAGCTGGATATCGCCGCCGCCAAAGGTGGGCGCGTGACGTTCGTGGCCCTGGAGCGGGGCCTCACTTGGGCCCCCTCGTACTCGCTGACCCTCCAACGCGACGGAACCCTGGTGCTCGATTCCAAGGCTCTCGTCCTCAATGATCTGGTGGACTTGAAGGGTGCGGCCGTTCGGTTCGTCACAGGCTTCCCGAATGTGGAGTTCCTCGCCAAGCTCGACCCGTTCACCACGCCGATGAACGTGGACCAGTTCCTTTCGACTCTGATGAACGACAGCTTCGTGCCCCAGGCGAGCATGATGATGAACCAAGCCGCTGGATTTGGCGGCGGGGGGGCACGTGGACCAGGGGGCCCTCCCGGTTCTCCCGTCGGAACGCAAGGGTCGGGCGAGGCCACGGAAGACCTCTTCTTCTACAGTCAGCCCGGCGTTGACCTGCGCCGGGGCGAGCGCGGCTACTACTCGGTGTTGCGCACCGAGGTGCCTTTTGAGCGCGTGTTTGTGTGGGACGTCTCCGAATCGAGCCCGATGACCCGGCCGGAATACTCCCCGACTCCTCAAACTCCGAACGAAGACGTGTGGAGCACCATTCGATTCATCAACAAGGGCAAGATGCCCCTCACCACCGCGCCGGCCACGACTTTTTCGGATGGACAGATGATCGGCCAATCGTTGCTCAAGTACACCTCGATCGGCGAGGAAGCC
>JBMOJD010000119.1:0-7087 GCA_049317025.1 Fimbriimonas sp.
ACCTCACCCTGGAAGTGGACGAGGATGCCTCCGCCACTGACCAGATTGACGGGACTGTGGACTATGCCGCCGTCGCGGCCTTCGTCGCGGACGAGATTCGCACCACGCAATTCCGGACCATCGAACGCCTCGCCAAGGTTGTCGGCGAGGGAATCTTGGCCCGCTTCGCCCGCGTGAAGGAGGTCACGGTGCAGATCGCGAAGCCGTTGCCTCCCGCCCCGATTCTGGTGGAGAGCGTCAGCGTCCGACTCGTGGTCAAACGAACCTGACGCTCCCCGTTCGATTCGTTCTAGCGCGTGGTGCGGATGTGGCGACGCTCAGACAGGTAAGATGCGAGAACCATGCGGATCAATGACAAGGTAATCGCGCTGAACATCTCTTTTAGCCGCAAAGAAAAGATTGCTATCGCGGTTGTTGTTGTGCTGATTGTTCTGACCCAGGCTCAAGGACTGGTTTTGCTGACTGGACCCGGTTCCGCAATCGCTAGCGGCTACCAAAAGAACCGACTTACGGGCAAGTACTCAAGCTATGGAACATCTGTATTTAACCCGGCTGCCTGGTGGTGATATATCCGTTTCAGATTCAAAATAGAGCGATAATGAAGCGTTTTGCCTCTTACTCGAGCTTGCTACTTCCAAGAGATCAGCCAGCCGGCCAAAAAGGCAATTGCTCGAACGGATCACCATCCGATCATCGAGCTTTCGCCGGCCTGCCCAGACGAAGCCGTTCACGAGACCTACGAATAGTCCGACCACTAACCCAACGTCAATACCGCCATGAAGCCAGAGTACAATCAATGTTTACTTCAAAAGTCCGTCCAACTCGAAGATGAATCTGTACCGTTTCTGTTCCAGGTTTCTATGATTTGAATATGGTTACCGATTGTCCAACATGTCCGCCTGCTCAGAAGGGGATGCGAATTTGCTTGGTCTAATGCTATCCTTGGGTGTTAAAAATGAACATCAGTAATATTATTGCTGAATTGTCCATAGGAACATGGCTGATCATTGGATTCATTGGCTTCTCTGGGATCGATACGCACAACAAGAGAATTTGGCAGGTGGCTAGCCGTGGGGAGCTTCCTGATGGGGATGAACAGCCACCACAGTGGATGGTCATCTTTCGATTTCTGAAGTACGGCTTCCTGATTCCTATAGCTCTTGCTGATCTATGGTGAGCCGTGTCTGTCTATGGCCTGGTCTTTTTGGTGGCTTGCTTTGCTTCAATCATTCTCGAGTTTATTGGGGCGATTCTTTTGATTCCTTTTCGCTTGCTTCATGTTGCGAAGCGCAGCCATTTACACTGAGACCTCTTCTACCCCCTCCGAAAGAGGGGGGTATTATCCGCTGTTAATTCTCCTCTTCTGCTTCTGACTTCTTCAAGGCTTCGGCTCGATCGGCTCGAAGCTGGGCAAGGCGGGCAGCTTGCTCCTGCTCAAACCGCTTTGACTCTTCCATAAGTTGCGTGAACCGTTCGGGTGAATGCCCGAATCGATCTCGGGACTCCCTCTTCGATCTCCAGAGCTTGAATCTCTCTAGAAATGAGATCTGTGAGAGGATGACAGACACCGGCATGACCCCAAGTAGCCAAAACTTTGAGATTGGAAACGTTGCAGTCGCAACACACCCCAATAGCAGGATCAATCCCTGCTTCTTATCCTGAGACCGGAGATACTCGTCCTTGCGCCCAATATCATAGAAGCCCAAGAATCCCATTCCCAAAGTCAGTAACCAAAGAATCCAACCAGCCATATCTGCGATCTGAGCCATGCATCTAGTTTAGGACGTACTGCACGCATGTTTCCATCATTGGACAAATCTTCCGGGACGCTTGACCAGACTGAAGTACGCCACCAACCCCGATGCGGAGCGGGAAGTTGGCCACCGCTATCGGGTGGACCTCACTTTGGAAGTGGATGAGGATGCCTCCGCCACTGACCAGATTGACGGGACAGTGGACTATGCCGCCGTCGCGGCCTTCGTCGGGGACGAGATTCGCACCACGCAATTCCGGACCATCGAACGCCTCGCCAAAGTAGTCGGTGAGGGAATCTTGGCCCGCTTCGCCCGCGTGAACGAAGTCACGGTGCAGATCGCGAAGCCGTTGCCTCCCGCCCCGATTCTGGTGGAGAGCGTCAGTGTTCGCCTTGTGGTCAAACGAATCTGACGATCTCCGTTTGATTCCTTCTAGCGCGTGGTGCGGATGTGGCGAAGCTCGCGCAGCAGGTAGTCCATGTCCATGAACGGGTCGCCGCCGGTGCGCTTCCATCGAATGCGGCCCTGTGCGTCAATGAGGATTGTTGAGTGGAGCTCCATTTCTTCGAAGTCATCGTAGGACGCGAACCGACGGGCGTTCTCGTGGTTCTTGTCCGATAGGAGCTTGATCTTCATCGCGCCGAGCTTCAGTGACTCTTTGTTGGCTTCGGGAGCGGTGCTACTGACGCCAAGGACCACCGTGTTCTCCTTCTCGAAGTCACTCATGCGGCCATTGATTTTCGCCAACTGTTCGACGCAGTGGACGCATGACTCGCCGAGATAGAACACCAAGAGGATGTTTTTGCCGCGATAGTCCGCCAAGTTTATCTGCTTTCCGTTTACATTGAGCGTGGTAAGGGCGGGGGCGGGGAAGGGCGTCCAATTGCTCGGGCCGTAGTGCTTTAGTTCGGCGGGGCGGTAGGGGCGCTCGGGTTGCGGCGTGACTGCGATTGGCTTTGCATCGAGCTTGAGGGCACGGACTGCGGTCAGCCATCGCAGGCCAGGATCGGCGCCCGACCAGACGTATTCCAGCCGCCCTGCGTACTCCTTGGCTTTGTCCAGATGCCCAGCCGCATGGTGCGCGAGCGCAAGGCCGGAGAGGGCAAAGCCACAGTTCGGTTCGTACTGGAGGGCTCGCTCGTAGGACTCGATGGCTTTCAGAGGTTCGCCCTGCTTCATCTGGAAGTCGCCGAGGATGCGGGCCACGGACCACGCCACGTCGGGCGGATCTCCGGCGATTGGTTCTGTGATACGCTGCTTACGCTCAATCTCGGCTGCCTCAAGAAGGACCTTGCCGCCTTCGTCAATTTTGCCTTCGGCAAGAAGGACCTGGGCTTCGAGTTCAGGTAGCTCATCGTCCCAAGTGTCATCGGTCTGGCTCGGGCGATCCATTGAGACCTTCTTGTTGTCGGCCGTGGCCCGTTTGCGCAGGATGCCGGCGAACGCTTCGTAGCTCTTTCGAGCCTCGGGACCGTTCCCCTTGCCTGCCCACGCCTGAGTTTCGGTCCAGTGCCGGTACATCTGATCCATCTCGTCGTCGTCGTAAGGCAACGCGCCCGGTTTCAGAAGGTCATCGTAGCGCTCGAACTTGAGGCAACCCCGAATGAGGGCGGCTCGGCCCTCGTAGACGAGGCCACCGCCCGCCTTGTTGCTCCCGGCAGGATCGGTCGGTGCCGAAAGCAGGTCCCTCGCGCCTTGGAGGCTGAGTTCGGCCATTCCGAGTTGCTCTTGGATGAAGCTGAGGTAGTTCCGGTTGTGTTGGAAGTTCCAGGTCTCGAACGGCAGAGCGAGCCGGTCGTTCATGTACTTCAACTCGGTTCTGGTGGCGCTATCCATGGCCCGGGCGGCCTCGTGCCACATGCCGATCTTGCTGAAGATGTGGCCGGGCATGTGGAGGGCATGGCCGATTCCGGGGGCGTACTTCGAGTAGCTTGTTGCGCTCTTGATCGCCTGGATGGGCTCTTTGTAGTCCCAGTTGTGGATTGTGAGGTGCACGGCTCCGGGGTGAGCGGGATTCACCTTTTGGATCTCGGCGACCAGCAGGTTTCGCAAGTATTCTTCACCGGGCCGAGGCTTGATCCAAGCGACCATTGCCTTCGCTTCGACGTCATCTGGGTACTTGAGGACGATCGCTTGGAGCTTCTGGCGAAGGATTAGCTCCGAGTCCTTCACGTCCTTGGCATAGGCCTCCTCGAACGCCTCGATATACATCCGCTCCCGTTCGGTGACGTTGTACTTTCGCTTGATGGCCGCGTTGAGAAAGTCGCGGTATCGCCCGGTCTGGTCGATTGGTCCATTGCCGACTCGGGCCAGAGCCAAATAGGCCATGGCGCAATCTGGGTCCAGCTTGATGCACCATCGCAGCGATCGCTCGGCCTCTTCCCACCAGAAGCTGTGCATGAGAGCGTTGGCCTGGTCGAAGTAGGCCTGTACTTCGGGAGTCTTGGCCGAGATTTTGAATGGCGTCGAGCCGGTGCCCTTCATCAGGTGGGGGCGACCACGGAGTCCGCTATCGTAGGCCGACCCGTGACGGGAGTGGCCCTGCTTCACCTCGGGCTGTTGGGCAACGGCCAGGGCCGCGAAACAAAGGAAGAGAGGGAAACAGGAAAGTCGGAACATGGTCAAACCGTGGAAGAAACTGCCTGGTGGCACCGAGCACTCAGCCTAGCATCATCGAAACTCGAATTGGTGGCCTTTGATCGAAGATGTTTTCGTGAGCTCTTTTCCGGGCGAGGCAATCCTGCCCTTGGCGGGCCAAAAAAACCAACTGAGCGGCTCGGCATCGGGCAAGTCGCTTAAGATTCGTGTTTCCGTGGTCGGAAAGTTGACGCGGTGGGCGGTATAATCGTCGGAGCGTGTGCGGGTCAATAGGCTTGCCACGGAGGATTTTCGCAAGTCATGCCCGGTATTGGCAAAATCATTCAGGTTCTGGGACCCATCGTCGACTGCCGTTTCACGGCCGATTCACTGCCTTCGATCTACAACGCAGTGACGATCACGGACACCGCGCGTGGCGTGGAAATCGTTTGCGAGGTTGCCCAGCACCTTGGCGACGACATCGTCCGAACCATCGCTCTGGCCAGCACGGACGGTCTCGTTCGTGGCATGGAGGTCCAAGACACGGGCGCACCGATCACAGTTCCGGTTGGCGATGCCACCCTTGGCCGAGTGTTTAACCTGCTCGGAAAGGCCATCGACAACGGCGGACCGGTTGAGGCGACCAAGTACCTCCCGATCCACCGCCAGCCGCCGACGTTCGAAGAGCAGTCGACCAAGGTTGAGCTGCTTCCCACCGGCCTCAAGGTTGTCGACCTCCTGATCCCCTTCAACAAGGGTGGTAAGATCGGCCTCTTCGGTGGTGCTGGTCTCGGCAAAACCGTTTTGATCCAAGAGCTCATCCGAAACATCGCGGTTGAAGCTTCGGGTGTTTCGATGTTCGCCGGTGTCGGCGAGCGAACCCGCGAAGGAAACGACCTTTGGCTGGAAATGAGCCACGCGACCTTTAAGGACGTGGACGGTTCGGAGAAGCGCGTTATCGACAAGACCGCCATGGTCTTCGGCCAGATGAACGAGCCGCCCGGTGCTCGTCTGCGCGTCGCCCTGACCGCCCTCACGATGGCGGAGTACTTCCGCGACGAAGTCGGAACCGACGTTTTGATCTTCGTGGACAACATCTTCCGCTTCGTTCAGGCTGGTTCTGAGGTTTCGGCTCTGCTTGGCCGTATGCCCAGCGCCGTCGGCTACCAGCCGACCCTGGCCACGGAAATGGGCTTCCTCCAGGAGCGAATCACGTCCACGACCAAGGGTTCGGTTACCTCGGTTCAGGCCGTTTACGTCCCTGCCGACGACCCCACCGACCCAGCTCCGGCCACGACGTTTGCTCACCTTGACGCTTACGTCTACCTTGACCGTTCGATTGCTTCGAAGGGTCTGTTCCCGGCCGTGGACCCGCTCAGCTCGACCTCCAAGAACCTCGATCCTCGCGTCGTCGGCGAAGAGCACTACAGCGTGGCCCAGCGAGTTCAGCGAACGCTGCAACGATATAAGGAACTGCAAGACATCATCGCAATCCTTGGTATCGACGAACTTTCGGACGACGACAAGCTGCTGGTCTCACGTGCTCGTAAGATCGAGCGGTTCATGTCGCAGCCGTTCTTCGTTGCGGAGCAGTTCACCGGCAACCCGGGCAAGTTCGTTGCCATCGAAGACACCGTGGCCGCGTTCAAGGAAATCGTCGATGGAAACCTCGACGAGTATCCCGAGCAGGCATTCATCTACTGCGGCAATCTGGACGACGTCCACGAGAAGGCCCGCAAGCTAGCAGGAGCGGTCTAACCTCGTGGCCAGTGAGTTCGCGCTTTCCGTCGTAGCGCCGGACCGGTCGGTGGTGGAGACCACAGTGTCTTCGGCCATGCTGCCCGGTTCCGAGGGCTACTTCGGAGTCTTGCGGGGTCACTTGCCCCTGGTTGCGGCCCTCCGCCCTGGCTTGGTGGAGTATTCCGACCCGAACGGCCAGCGTCACGTGGTCGTGATTGGCGGCGGCTTTGCCGAAGTCCAAGGCGACCGAGTCACGATTCTTGCCGACAGCGCCGAGCTGGCCAAGGAGATTGATCTCGCCCGGGCAGAGAAGGACCTGGACGAGGCCCGCCGCGCCCTTCGGGGCGAATCTTCGACGATGACCAGCGAAGAGGCAACTCTCGAACTGGATCGCGCGATTCAAAGAGTCCGCGCCGCCCGTACGGTTCGCTGATTTCTGGGCTCGTCGCGATGCGCCAAAGCGTTGACATTGCGTGAGCCCACTTAAAGTTCTTTGGAAGGGCTCGGGGGAGTAGCTTTGGACTCCAGGACGGTTGAGGCTTGATTGCCCTTTTCTTTCTTCGGGGGTAGGCCACTTAGCGAGGCCACAACAACGACCATCAAGGCCACCATTCCGATGAACAGGCTTGGGTAGTCCATTCTGGGTGGCGCGTTTCGGTTTGACCGCACGAGGCACCAGGAGATGGACGAGAAGAACAGGATGAAGCCAGCGGCCATCTTTTCCATGGCAGCGGCGAGCCCTTCTTCGGGTGGCAGGACTCCGCCCAGGTAGACCACCAGGAAAGCCGCCATTGCGAGCGGAAAGAGAATGCTGAACAAGGCAAAGCCCTTGCGCGACATCCACCCTTCTGGCTGGCCGCCCAGGCCAAAACGAGTCGCGACGCGCGGAGGTAAGCGGAGAACGCACCAAAGTGTCCAAATCGTGTTTAGAATTGCGGCTCCAATGATCCACCCCATGGCTCAATGATATACGCTGAGGGCCTCCCCGAGGATTCAAAACTTAGGCCATTATCGTA